>JADJPW010000004.1:0-300000 GCA_016713035.1 Verrucomicrobiaceae bacterium | reverse complement strand
CCCTCAACCTGCGTGGTATGAACACGGAAGGTGGCGTGGCAGCGTCCGGCGAAGGAATTCCGACCACACTAGGCATCCGAGATGCGTGGTTGGCATTTTCCCTCGAGGAGTTGCAAAAAGACACCGTGCGGGTGAATGCCAGCATGAAGACCACATCCGCTCTCTCCCAGGAGGTGGATACATCGAGGGACATCTTCACGGATGCTGAAATGACCCCTCAAGAGCGCTCACTTTCCCGAACAGAATTGCATAAGCGCTATAGCTTCTCTCTCGCCTCCATCACTTTCGCCCTTGTGGGTATCCCGCTCGGTGTGACTGCGCAGCGGCGTGAAACCAGCGCCGGCTTCGTCATCGGCATCGCTACCGCTTTGGTGTACATGGCATTCATCATCATGGGGGATGCCATGAACGATAAACCGGCCGCATTGCCGCATCTCATCATGTGGGCACCCAATGTGATTTTTCTCGGGCTTGGAGCTTGGTTGTTTCGCCGCCTGAGTGCCAGGTAATGCCGTTTCACTGTCTCGGAGCCCCCTCCTATGACTCATTGTCCCAGCCAAAAGTCTGCCACTGCCTCCGCTGCGCCGTCCAGGCACCAAAGCTGCCATCACACTGCGCATCGCATTCCCACCCACAGCACAGTCAGATCACTGCGTCATGATTACGGAGATCGTCGCAGATCGTTGGCTGCTGTTCCCTGGAGAGGAGAAATAGCAGGCCTCACTACTTATCCAGAGCGGGGAATTTGAACTCGGCACTGTTGCGATGCTCGCGTGCAGCGATCTCTTGGATCTTCGCGACGACGTCTGGATGCTCCGCAATGACGTTTTTCGACTCTCCGGCATCGTTTTCTAGATCATAGAGTTCCTCGGCCGTTTTTGCGCCGCGTTTGCTCTTTGGGCCAGCGCTTAGGCCTGTGCGGATGTACTTCCATTTCCCCATGCGCACACATTGCTGGCCCCCGTAGCCAGTGAACTCACGGTAGAGGAAATCTCGGCCCACATTGCCTTTGCCGCGCAGTAGTGCGGCGAAACTAAGCCCATCGATGTCACTGCTGGCTTTCTGGATGCCGCAGAGATCGAGTAAAGTCGGCATCCAGTCCTCAAACCCGGTCACAGCCGTGCTGGTGCTGCCCGCCGCGACTTGGCCCTTCCAGCGCACGATGCCAGGGGATCGGATGCCACCTTCATAGAGCGTGCCCTTGCCATCACGCAGCCCACCGCTGCTATCAAAGAAAGCTGCATCGACACCGCCCAGACCCTGATGCGTGCCATGGAGGGAGCCATTATCGCTGATGAAGATAAAGATCGTGTTCTCATCCAGCCCGAGATCAGCGATCAGCGTCATCATTTTTCCGATTTCTCGATCCATGCGTGTCACCATCGCCGCGTAGGCCGCCCTGGGGCGGAAGTGGGGCGTGTAGCCCTTGCCGCCGGGATAAGGTGGATCATCAAATTTGCCTACATACTCCGCTAGCGAGTCATCTGGCACCTGGAGGGCGAGATGCGGCACCGTCGTGGGCCAATACAGAAAGAAGGGCCGTTCCTTGTTCTCGCGGACGAAGTCCAGCGCAGCGTCTGCGATCAGATCTGCCGAGTACTCGCGGCCCTGAAAGCGCTTGTAGCTCTCTGGCTTGCTCGGGTCCTCATCGGGCCTGAGTTTGTCATTGGAGGGGAAGGGGGCATTCTTCAGATCAATGGTTTTGTCATTATCCCAGAGATAGGTGGGATAAAAATTATGCGCTACACCTTGGCAGTTGTAGCCGAACCAGCGATCAAAGCCCTGTTTGAGCGGCTCCCCGGTGCTACCAGGCCCCCCGAGGCCCCATTTTCCAAAACCACCCGTCACATACCCGGCTGCTCGGAATGCCTCTGGCATTGTCTGAGTCGCATCAGGAATGGGAAACTGGCCCTCGTGCTCCGGCTTGCCCATTTTAGGGAGCCCTTTCGCGTTATCAGCCTGTCGATTATCACGGATGAAGGCATGCCCAGGGTGCATGCCTGTCATCAACACGCATCGCGAAGGGGCACACACGGCATTCCCACTGTAATGATCCATCAGCTTCATCCCCTCTGCCGCCATGCGGTCCAGATTCGGCGTGCGGATGATTTTCTGGCCATAACAGCCCAGATCCCCGCGTCCCAGGTCATCGGCGAGGATGAGAACGACATTCGGCTGACGAGCTAGCACCGCTGTGGCGAGGCAAAAGAAAAGGAAAAGGGATTTCATAAGCGGGGGCATAGGAAACGCCTCTCACCCTGCATTCTTGTCCCGGTCTGCCTTTGGCTCCAGATGGGGCGGGGCGGGCGGGAGGGCTGACTGCTGCTTGCAAGGGCCGCCGCTCTTCGTAAAGGCTGCTACCTTCCCCATGACGCCCCAAGAAGTCGCCGTCCTCGATTACGGCTCCCAGTATTCCCAGGCTCATCGTCCGCCGCGTCCGCGAGCTCGGCTTCGTCTCACACCTGTATCCGCCTGCGGAATTGGCGAAATTACAAAATCCAGGTGCCATCATCCTATCCGGCGGCCCGCGCAGCACTTCGGAGAAAGATGCACCGGATGTCGATTTCGACAAACTGATGTCCTTTGGCGTGCCGGTGCTGGGCGTGTGCTACGGCATGCAGCTCCTCAATATCAAGCATGGCGGCACCGTGAAGCCCGGCGTCACCCGCGAGTACGGTCCTGCCAAGCTCGTCGTGACAGATCACGCAGACCTCTTTGATGGCATCTCGCACGAATCCCAGGTCTGGATGAGCCATAGCGACACCTGCGCGAATCTGGCCACCACGACGAAAGTCATCGCGGCCAATGAAGATGCCGTCCCCGTGGCGCTGAAGTGGTCGGATCGCTGCTGGGGCATCCAGTTTCACCCAGAGGTCACGCATTCGCATGAGGGCACCGCCATCCTGCGGAACTTTTTGACCAAAAGCGGGGCGCAGCTCGCCAAATTCGACATCCAGGAGTTCAAAGCCCAGATGATCGAGCGCATCAAAACGGAAGTCGGCAATCGCGAAGTCATCTGCGGCGTCTCCGGCGGCGTGGACAGCACCGTGCTCGCCGTGCTCCTGGCGCGGGCGGGAGTGAAGGTGCGCTGCATCTACATCGACACCGGCCTCATGCGTCTGAATGAGTCTGCTGAGGTGAAAGCACTCTTCGGTGAAGTCGGTGTCCCTATCGAGCAGATCGACGCCAGCGCCATCTTCCTCGGAGCGCTCAAAGGCATCACCGATCCAGAGCAGAAGCGCCGCATCATCGGCACGCTCTTTGTCGAAGAATTCTGGAAAGTGGCCGACAACGTCGAACTGCTCGCCCAGGGCACGCTTTATCCCGACGTCATCGAAAGCGCCACCAGCGGCAGCATTGCCAGCAAGATCAAAACGCATCACAATCGTGTCGATCGCATCATGGAGCTCAAAGAGCAGGGGAAAGTGCTGGAGCCGCTCGCAGAGCTCTTCAAAGACGAAGTCCGAGCCCTCGGCGCCAGTCTGGGCATCCCGCACCGCGCTTTGTGGCGGCATCCATTCCCCGGCCCCGGCCTCGCCGTGCGTATTCCGGGCGAGATCACGCCCGAGCGTGTCGCCATCACCCAGCAGGCCGATGCCATCTTCATCGGCGAGCTCCGCCGGAGTGGCTGGTATGAGCAGACATGGCAGGCCTATGCCGCGCTGCTGCCAGTGAAGACCGTCGGCGTCAAAGGCGATGAGCGCAGCTACGAGCAAGCCATCTCCCTGCGTGCTGTCATCAGCGAAGATGCGATGACCGCCGATTGGGTGGAGCTGCCATATAGTGTGCTGCGGAATGCATCCAATCAGATTCTCAACCGCGTCAAAGGCGTAAACCGCGTGCTCTACGACATCAGCACCAAGCCGCCCGCCAGCATCGAGTGGGAGTGATCGAGGCCGCAGGCGTGGCTTTGTGCTCTCCAAAATCACTGACTCAGTGGCAGTAGCGTCTCCACACGGAAGAAGAGATGTGGCGCGGCTGGGCCAGTGAGCTGGAGTGAGCTGGTGCCGCCAGTCTGCGTGGCTCCAACTTGCGTCCAGGTCAGTAGATCACTGCTGCAAAACACCTTGTAGATGCGGCGGGCACTGCTGTTCCAGCCGAGGTCTATTTCACCGGTGCTGGGATTGTGGGTGAAGTCGGTGATTTTTAGCTGACTGCCTGCACTGTAGGGATTGCTGTCGGCGAGGTATTCGAGGTAGTCGCTGACGCCGTCGCCATCGTAGTCGCTGTTGGGGCTGAATCCGAGATTGGCCAGATTGGGCGTGATGCCGGCGTTTTGTGCCTGCTCCTGCTCCCAGGCATCTGCGATGCCATCCCCGCTGCCGCCAACAGCGAGGAGTTCTGTATCAGCACCGGGATTCATGCGTGTGGTGAGGCTGCCGAGGTGGATCCACCCGCAGTTCGCGGAGTAGGCGTAACCGCTGAAGGCACCGGTGGTGAGATTCACGCGGGGGGGCGCAGCGATGGCGGGATCAAAGGTGATCCAGCCGATGTTTGCGCCATACGCATATCCACTGAGGCCGCCTGAGCCGTCGTGATTCACGCCGATGTCACCACCGGTCTGCGTGTACTGGCTGCCGCTGCCGGTGGGTGTGCCATCGCCGAGGTCGATCCAGCCTACGTTGGAGCTGTACACCTTGCCATGCAGCATGGTGGCCTCGATGACCGGTGCGTCGGTGGCGAGCGGATTCGTGCGCCAGTTCAGCCAGCCGAAGTTCGCGGCATAGGTGTGGCGTGCGGTGGCGGTGATGGTGGAGGTGGAGGGAGAGGCGAGGATGAAGGATTGATAGTATCCCGTCGAAATAAGGCTCGGAGCCATGCCTGCGAGGACACCAGAGCTATCGACCGCTACGGGGGAGTCCCTTTCAGTCGTGCTGCCATCGCCGAGCATACCAAAATAGTTATACCCCCAAGAGAAGAGTTCACCGTCTGAGGTGAGTGCGAGCATATGATAGGAACCGCCTGAAATGTGAGTGACGACCTTACCGGAGAGAACTCCACTCGTATCCACCGCTACTGGTGTGTCGCTACCCGAGACTGTACCATTGCCGAGCGCATATAAACCCCATGTATAGATCAGACCATCAGAGGATAATGCAGCACTGGAGTTAGCGGTGCATCCGACTTTGATGATGCTTTTAGAGGCGAGCACTCCAGTGACATCCACAGCGACTGGTACGTTGCTACTGACAGAAGCGCCATTTCCTAGACAACCCGAGGCGCCAATTCCCCATGAATAGACATGACCATCTGAGGTGCAGGCTAGCATGTGGGCCAGGCCTGCGCTGATTTGCGTGACGACTTTTCCAGAAAGCACTCCGCTTGTGTTGATTGCCACGGGGACAGTGCTGTTCGTGTTGGTGGCATTACCAAGCTGACCAACGCTATTGCTTCCCCAGGTGAAGACGAGTCCGTCAGAAGTTGCCGCAGCAGAAAATTCACCGCCGCAGGTTATGGCTGTGACGCTTTTACCAGAGAGAGCACCGGCCATATCCACTGCCACCGCAGTCGTGCTATCCGTGGTGCTGCCGTTACCGAGTTGACCTGAACTATTCTTACCCCATGCAAAGAGCAGGCCATCGGATGTGAGAGCAAGGCTGTGGTAATAGCCGGCGGCCACCGCGACGACTGTCTTGCCTGCTAAAGCACCCGTCATCGAGACTGCGACTGGACTGTAAGGATTTGCAGTAGTGCCATCGCCGAGTTCCCCATTGTAGTTGTAACCCCAACCATAGACCGTCCCGTCAGATGCCACAGCTAGTGTGTGGCTGGCGCTCGCACAAGAACTCAAAGCGACGATTGTCTTTTCGGAGAGCACACCACTAGTATCCACGGCCACAGCCGTGAGGCTATCTGTGGTGGTGCCGTCACCGAGCTGTCCAGCGCTGTTGCCTCCCCACGAGAAGGGAGTGCTAGCAGCCTGTGCGGCCAGGGTGCCGCCCCAGATCGCGGCGAGGATGAGTGTTTTCGTTTTCATGGCGGTGAAGAGAGGTGTTGAGGGTTTTGATTTCTCATTCGACAGCTTGGGGCTGCCAGCTTCACAGGCTGAAGTTCGCGAAAGGATTCACCGGGGGCGGAGCGGAGGGCAGCATGGTGGGGGCTAGACCACCAGCGCCTGCGGCTGGCTGCATGGGGGCGGTGGTATTGGCCCGCAGGGTATTGCGGATGACGATGTTTTGATCGGTGGTGAGTTCGATACCGTTGTCGCCATTGGCGAGGGCGCTGTTTTGATCGAGGGTGTTGGCATTATCGCCCTGGAAGCCGTCGTCGATGTTCTGACTGGCGGTGCAATTGCTCAGGCGGCAGCCATTACCGAAGCGGAAGCCGTCACCACTACCTGGAGGGCTGCCGATTTGGCCTGCGGTGCCGTTTTTGTCCGCTGTGCAGTGGGTGAAGGTGCATTGGCTAGTCACCAAGAACCCGTCGCCGGTATTGCTCTGAGCCAGGCATTGCAAAAAGTTCGTGGCATTGTCCAATACAGGCGGTGTGTTCGGCGGGGCGATGTTTTCGACCAGGAAGCCGTGATTGAGATTGAGGATGCTGTTCACATTTTGCAGCGTGCAGGCATTCCGCACATGCACACCCGCGCCACCGCAGCTCTCTGCGGTGCTATTGAAGAGGGCGCTGCCAGAGTTCAGGTCAAAACCGGTCACGCCGCAGGTGCGCACGCTACAGCCGCCGACGCTGCCGCTGTGCGCAGTGACGATGCCGCAGCCCGCGACTTGATTCACGGTGCAGTCGGTGACACGGGAGTTATCCATGCATTGAATGCCGGTGCCGCGGATGCCGGAGGCATTGCAGGAGGAGATGACAGCGGCCTCACCGGCAAAAATGCCACTGTGCGGTCCAGGGCCAGGTGCCTGTGGCCCGGGTGCCCAGCCTGCGCTGGTGCGGCACTGATCCACCAGGCCGGAATTACCGATCTTGATACCATAGGTGTCCGCACCGCCGACATCTACGCCGGTGACGACACTGAAATCATTGAGCTGGATGCCGGTGCTCCATTTTCCGATGATGCGGCCATTGATGATCTTCGTGCGCACGACGGTGCCAGCGACGCCACTCTGCGCCTCGATACCGATGGGGCCCACGCCTGCGCCCGTGTAGCGCACCTCAAAGCCGCCAAGATCGATCGTGACATTGTCCGCCGTGATGAGGATGCGCTTGTCGAGATTCTCCGTGAGGTAGTAGCGACCTGGATTGGCCAGTACGTAATGGCCGAGGGAGCCATTGAGATTGGTATTAGCAGCAGTGCGGTTGGGGATGTGCTCCCCGGCGTCGATTTGCATCAGGGTCTTCATGCTTGGTACGGGTGCCATGGCACCATTGAGAGCACGTTCATTCGGGTAAGGATAAGCCGCACCGGGAGGCGCGAGCTGGCCCTGGCCGTGGGCGAGGGCAGGGATGAAGAGCAGGGCAGCTGCCGCGAGACGGTAGAGGATGGGTGTGGATTTCATGGTTGAGATGAAGGCGTTTTTTGACCTTTGCATCTCTCCCTCTCCCGGAGTGCTAGAGCTGAGTTACAGGGATTGTGAAAATATTTTCCTCAGTTGGGTACCTGTCACTTCTTGGTGTTCTTTCGCGGTTGAAAGTTAGCCCCGACGTCACTGTGGGGCCGCGGCGGGAGCTGCGAGTGGGCGCTTCTGCGGTTCTGACTTGATGTGGCGCAGCGGATTGAGGCGCTGCATCTCCGCCTGGCGCTGTGGGCTGCGCGGGGATTTTTGGATGAGAGCGAGGTAATCCTCCAGCGTGTGCTGGGACCACGGACTGAGCGTGCGCAGGCCAGTGTGCGTGAAAAGCCACTCTGCGAGCGACCCCCAGGGCTGCTGCTCCGCAGTGAGGCTATTGGCAGGCGGCAGCAGGCCACGTGTGACCCCGCGCCCAGGGTATTCTAGGAACTCGATGCTGCCCTGTGGTGTGACACGTCGTGAGACATGTGTTTCCGCTAATCTCAGAAACCACTCAGGTGCAGGGCTCATCTGTGGCGGTGCTACATCCAGCAGCATGACTTCCCCCAAGCCCACCGTGAGGGCCATCCGGGTGCCTGTGGCGTCCAGCGCCAGTGCCTTGCCTGCGCCACGCACTCGGAATGGCTGACCGATGAGCGTGCGTGTGCCAGCATCCCCCACGGCGGCCTGATTCGCACCGCAGATGGCAAAGCGCCGTCCGTCTCCGCTAAAGCACACTCGGAGCACCGGCTCTGCGAGGTGAATGGGATCCGCTAGCGGCGTGAGCAGCGTGCTGTGCCAGAGAGCCGCTGTGCCGTCGGAGGAGCCGGTGAGCAACACTTTACCATCCGGGGAAAATGCGGTGCTCGTGACGCGACTCTGGTGCAATGAGTGGTGCATAGGGCGATCTCCACGCGGCGAGAGGATTCGTACATGCCCGTTGCTCAGGCCGAAGGCGATTTTGCGGACACCCGCGTGGATGGCGATGGCGGAGAGGCGCTCTGCTTGCAGATTGAGCGGTTTTTCTTCTCCTGTGAGCCACACACGCACGCGGGTGGACTTCTGTGTATCCGGGCTGGTCTCCGCCCACACTGCCGCCTGACCGTCTGGGGAGATGTTTGCCAGCGCCCAGGTCGTAGCAGGGTCAGCGTCCACGCGTTTGATCACGCTGCGACCATCTGTAGGCACCTCCATGAGTGTGCCGTCAAACAGCGCCGCTAGGAGCGGGCCTGATAAAGTCTGCTGTAGGGCTAGCGCGGGGCTCTGCCACTCTGCCACGCCCTCAGACTCCGTATCGGATAGGTTCCAGAGCCAGGAACGCGCATCGTCCGTCGTTTGCACGAGTTGTTCGTCACCAGCGGTGAATGCTAGCGCATCATGAGCTCGCGTTTCCCCCTTCATGCTGGCTTCTTTCGCGAGCACGACCGCCGGATGCACCAGCGTGGAGTGCTGGAGTATCTCCAAAGCCGTGCCTGAATCCCGCAATACAGCCATGCAGCGTCCCAGGCTGCTCATGCACACAAACCGCGCACGCTGCGGCCTGCGTAGTGTCAGTGCTGGCCCGCCGCTGCCGCGCCACAGCCGCACAGAAGAGTCTGCGGAGACGATCTCCGCGACTTCCCCACCCTGGCTGGTGAGGATGCGGCGCACAAGGCCTGGGGATTCCAGCGCGGGCAGCACATCTATTTTTCTCTCGATGTCCGTCCAGCGAACGCGCAGATCTGTGCCGCCGCCGGCACTGATGAGTTGGGTGTGCTGGCGGGTTAGTGCCAGCGCGGTTACTGGCCCTTCATGCAGCCGAGTCGGCTCTGGTAGGGTCTCTGCGGGCGTCTTGGCATATTTCACTGCCACATGGCCGCTGGTGTCCCCGGCGGCGAGGTATCCCAGAGGTCCGAGGCCTGTCAGCACGGAGACTGCGGCTGGTAATTGCATGAGCTTGCGTGCTGGCCGTGCACCGCGTTTTTCGAACTCCCATACCTCTCCACGGTCGCTGCCGACGATGACCTGTGGATTATTTGGTGCAGGCTGGATATGGGTCACCGCGCCTGGGATGCTGCCGATCTGCCGTACGGACTCCAGAGCCCGTCCCTCTCGGATCCACAGAGAGCCGTCCGCGCAGCCGATGAAGATGTCCTCGGACTTCACGGATGCCGCTAGCGATCTTACTGGCTGCGCAGACTGCCAAATGCTCGTTTTAGCCACCGCTCCATCTTCCATGAGGTCAGCCAAGTGTACTTGCTCACGCTCGTCCGCCCAGACCAGCGTGGCACCATTGCCAGAGAGTGCGAGGTTCGTCACTGTAGCCTCCAGCGGGTATTCATGCTGTCTCCAGGCTCCCTGGTCAGTGGTTTGGAAAAGCATCAGGCGCTGATGATCCTCTTTTTCAAAAAGCACCGCCAGCACCTGGCCCTTTGCATTCACCACACCGGCATTTTCCTTCACCGTGCCCCACTTTGGGTCCAGCTGGATGACTTCACCGACAGGCTGTGGCGTCTCATCCTGTGCCAGCATCATCTGTAGGTCAGCGGCCGCCTCGGCAAAGACTGGCTGCTGCCGCAATGCGCGTGAGAGGCTGGCTATCGCGCTCTGTGCATCCCCTTCGCGCTTGTAAAACTGCGCCACGTCAAAGTAGGCATGGCCCAGCGTGCGGCTTAGCTCTGCCTCACGGCTTAAAATGACACGCTGTGCCGCCTCCACGTTTGCGCGTGCCTTTTGCTCTCGCTGGTAGAGCAGCGTGCTGACGGTCAGCCCTACTAGCACGGCGAGGAGTGCCACCGCACTGCCTGCTACCAGCGGTAGGTGCCTACGCGTGAATTTTTCCGTCACATACGTCCATGACTTCTCCCCGGCCAGCACCGGCTCATCCTGGAGGTGGCGCTGCACATCCTCCGCAAATGCTGCCGCGCTGGCGTAACGCAGACCCGAGCTTTGCTGTAAGGCCTTGCGCGTGATGGTGTCCATGTCACGCCTCTCCGTGCGTGTGAGCAGTAGTGTGTCAGGTAGTGTGGAGGGTGGTGTCACATGCTGAGCCACCGTATAGCGCCGCGACTGTGGATCTGCTTGCCGTTCCCACTTCAGTGGTGTGTACCCCGTGATCAGCTCATAGAGCACCACGCCCAACGCATAAAGGTCAGAGCGCACATCCACATCCTGCGAGCCACCTGCGGCCTGCTCGGGACTCATGTAGCCTGGTGTGCCCACCATCTGGTGAATAGCGGTGTGCACACCACTGTCCTCCTCGCTTGCTGCGGTCTCCAGCACCTTCGCGATGCCGAAGTCGATTACTTTCACATTCCAGTCATCACCGTCCACAGCCACCAGGATGTTCGAGGGCTTCAGATCGCGGTGTAGCACGCCTTTTTCGTGCGCATGCTGCACGGCGTCACAAATCTGCCGGAATAGCTCCAGCCGCTCATCCAGCGGCAGCTTATGCCGCTCGCAAAAACTCGTCACAGGCTCCCCGCGCACCAGTTCCATCGAGAAAAACGGCACCCCGTCCTCTGTCACTCCGCTGTCCCACAGCCTCGCGATCCCAGGATGCTCCATCCGTGCGAGCGTCTGCCTCTCCATCTCAAAGCGTGCCAGCACATTCGCGCTGGTCACCTGTGGCTTCAGTACCTTCACTGCGGTCTCGCGCCGCACCGGCTCGCGTTGGAGTGCTCGGTAAACATTCGCGAAGCCTCCTTCGCCGATTTTTTCCTGAAGCGTGTGTCGGGGCAGTCTTGGCAGTCCAGGCTGCGGTGCTGCGGCCTCAGTGATGATTGTTACCGCATCATCAGTTGCCTCATCCAGCGTATCATCATCACCCATCATTCCGCGTAGAAGGCACGCCGGGCAGAAAGAGCGCTCCTCGCGGCTTTCCAGCGGCGTATGGCAGGTTGGGCAAGTATCAGGCATTGTCATTCGGTTGCTCCAAACACGCGTTTTAGGCTCTCAGTTGCCAAAAAGCTCCAGTAGGTGTCGAAGCTCATCCTCCACCTCTGCGGCGCCACCCACGGTCAGTGCCACCTGCTCACGCAGCAGCTGGCGGTAGCGCGTACGCAGGCGGTGGACCGCCACTCGCACACTGCCTTCGCTTTGGCCGAGTTTTGCCGCAGCCTCCGCATGGTGTGCCTCTTTGCCATGGGATGTCAGGAACTCACTCAGCACGCGAAAGTGCTCCGACTTGCCCTGGCGGACCTGCTCCGCCTCCAGTGCCCGCATCGCGTGCTCCAGCAGCGCCACCGCCCAGCGCCGCTCATAAAAAGCATCCGCAGACAAACCATCTGCACTGCGAGCACACACTGCCTCCACCTCCCTCGTATCAAACTCCACGCGTTGGAGTCGCCCTCCGCGCTTCACCGCTGCCGCATCACGCCGCCAATTGGAGATGAAGCGCTTCATGGAGCCCAGTAAAAAGGAGCGCATCCGCCCTTTTTCACTGTCCGCAGTCTGGATCGTCTCCTCCTGCATCAGGTGGAGGAAGAAAGACTGCGCCACATCCTCTGCCTCCTCCGGTGCCATCCCGCTGCGCCGTGCGAATCCATACAGCGGTGCCCAATAGAGGCGGCACAGCGTCCCAAACGACTCCCGCGCCAGTGTATCCGCTCCGCCCGCCAGCCGCACCTGAGTCCAGGGCGTATCGGGAAATTGTCCAGCTCGGGTAAAAGAAGGCTCCATCACCCAAAAAGATCAGGATCAAGAGCACGTCACCTGTTTTTCTTGGTGCGAGTGAATCAGGGTGGAGGTAGCGGGATGTCGTCGTTGGCGGTTGGTGCAGCTTGTGGGGCTGGGCGTATCACAGGCGGAGTGATTTGGGGCGGTGGACTTTGTTGGATCTGCGGTGGAGCAGGCGCGATAGCGGATGGGGCTGATGCCGCTGGTGGCGGTAGCAGTAGATTGGCGTTTCCGGGAGTCGGAGCTTGGCGTGTGGGCAGGCCACTCGGGGCTCCGGGGCCTAGGCGGGGCTGACCAGGCATTCCTTGGCCGGGGATGCCCTGTGGAGCTTGGCCGGGTATGCCAGCGGGCCTCACCGTTTCTTCAGACGGAGCAGACATGCCGTCGTTTTGACTGAGCCAGCCGACTTGCTCGCCTTTTTGGAGCTGGATGCGGGTTTTGCTGTCGGTGATCTCGCCGGTGATTTTGCGGATTTTGACGCCGATCTCGTTTTCAGAGCCGATCTTCGTCGAATAGACCATGGAAGTGGTTTTATCGACGATCATGGCGACGATTTCGCCCTGAATCTCATACATGCCGGAGAGGCTGAGATTGTCGATGAAGCTGGGACCACCGACGACCTCTGGTGCGGGCAAATCCTTGGTGGTGAAGATGCTTCGCTCCCATAGCGGCGCGAAGTGTTTCAGCTCAGGGAAGGGGACGGGTGCGTCAGAAGCTTCCTCTGCGTGCAAAGGGAGCACACAAAGCACCGAAAGGACGGAAAGAACATTCCGAATCATGAATCGTGGAGTGTGAGTCATAAATTAATTCGCTTTGGTGACTTTGGGGGCCTGCTGTTGGCGGTAGAACTGGGTGAATTCGACCTCCGCATTGATGGATTTGCTGCTGGGGTTGATCTGTAAGCGGGTGATGCCGATGAAGCTTTTGGGCTTCTGCAATGCGTGGAGCCAGCGGTAGAAGTCCTCTTCCTTCACGCCGTTGAGCGTGACCTTTACGGCAGCTCGGTCAAAGGCGTTGAGCTGCTCTGCTTCATCGAGCGGCAGGCCATCAGGGCCGAGAGCTTGGGTGGTTTCCAGGATTTCGCGGCCTAGCAGCGATACACTGGCGGTTTCGGCCTCTTTTTGCACGGCTTCGAGCAGCTTGGCGCTGGCTTCTTGGCGTGAGGCGAAGCCAGGGATGTTGTCATCGAGCCAGGACTGGCGTGCGGCCCATTTTTCGCCGCTGGCGACTTGGGAGCGCATGTTTTCGAGTTGGTCGCCGAGCTGCGAGACCTCGTCTTTGATCTCAGCATAGTTGCGATAGGCAAAGAGCACACCGCCACCGCCGATCATGAGCAGCAGCAGCGCGGCAAAGATGCCTAGCAGTAGTTTTTCACTCTTTTTCATTCTCCGAGTTCTCCTTTCATTTCAAAAATCGTGCTGTTGTCCGCAGCGATGTCGCCTGTCTTGGATGTCCAGGTGAAGTGGGCCAGGTTTTCGTTGGCGGTGAGCTCCTGCTGGTAGTGCAGGGCTAGGGATGCGCTGGGCATGCGGCCGGTGATGCTCATCAGCTCCGGCGTCCATTCCCAATGCGTGATGGTGGACTCTTTCGATGCCTCACTCTCCAGGCAGTGCAGCAGCATCTGCTGCGGCCAGCAGGTGGGATCGACAGCGGGCGCGGCTTCATTCCACGTGCGGCGGTGCTCGGCCACGCGGGAGGCGCGGGGCATGAGTGCGGCCACTTCGTTGCGGAGCTTGTTCCGCTCCTGCAAGGCCAGTGCGGTGAGCGTGGCGATGATGGCGATGCATGCGGCCAGCGCTGCACCGACGGTGAAGGCGATGAGGCGGGTCTTTGATCGAGTGGCCTGCCGGGCACGCTCTAGGTTCAAATCCACCGGCATGAGCAGGGTGCTGCCTTTTTCCGGTAGCGTGGGCGGTGGTAGCTCACTGCGCCAAGCGGGCAGGCCTGTGACGCGCTGGATCTGAGCGGTGTCACCGTCTTCCACCCAGAGGACGATGCCTTCGAGTCGGCCGAGGACACGCTGGAAGCCGAGCTGGAGGCAGATGTTGTTCAGTTCGCTCAAAGCGTGCTCATCGAGGCGATTGGCGGACAAAGGCGTGCAGTAGATCAGATCGCTGCCACTGGTGATGGCGACGACGAGGCGGTCCAGCTCGCGGAAGATGGTGAGGCTATTGGCGACGAGTGGGTAACACAGCGCATGCAGCGTGACTTCATCCGGCAAACGGGCGAGATCATCGAGTGGTGTGGGCAGGTCTTTGAGAGCGAGGATGCGGGTGAGGTGGGCATCATCTTTTTCGCTGATGCTGCGCACCTGCACGCTGTCTTCGCCTTCGCCGCATTTCACGCTCATGCGCTCCAGGTGGAGCTGTGCCATGCTGCGTAGGTGCTCGCTGCTGCCTTTTAGCCATGCGGGCAGTGCCCAGAAATGGGTAGCGGGTAGGGCGAGCACGCGGCGCTGGGAGTCGCGGCTGAAGCGTGCGCTCTGTGCGGTGAAGTCTGCGCTGTGCATGCCGGTATCACCATCATTGCCGATCCAGCTTTGCCAGACGGAGGACGATGGGAGCAGCAGCTCAGTGGTGGGTTTACGTGTCTTAGCCATTGGTGACAGGGATTTCACCACGCCAGACGGCCTGTCCGCCCTGCGTGATGAGGATGAGTTTGCGCTTCAGGGGGCCCATATAGCCGACGCTTTCGATGCGACGGATAGGGCCGTTAAATTGAATCCATTGCGTGAGCTGGGCGATGACCTGCGGGTGAAACACACCCATCATCTGCGCTACCTGCGGCACGCTATTGAGTTTCGGATCATCGCGGGTGCGGTGAATGCCATCGCGGCCGAGGCGGAAGTTTAAAATGGGCTGCACACGCTCCATCGGTACGTCGCCGAGCAGGCTCAAAATCTCCGCGCTGGTGTCATTCACGTCGATGCGGCCATCGCCATAGACGGTGAACCACTCGCGCCAGTCTGGACGCTGCGCCTGGACGACTTCCATGCCGCGCACATTGAGCATTTCATCGACTTCTTTGAAGGGGGCATTGAAGGGCATGCCCTCCAGGCCCATACGCTCGTACTCGCGGCGCTCGGCCCCGGCGAGGCCAGCTTTGTTGTCCTCATCGACCCAGTCCTTCAGCGCATCGCAGAGCGGAGTGACGAATTCTGGCTTCAGGCCCCAGCGGGTGAAAAGTCGGCGTAGCAGCACTTTGTCACCGCTGAGGAGGAGGTAGTTGATGTTGAGCCGGGCTTCCTCGGTCTTCAGCGTGACGTCAAAGCCACCACCCGTGTCCACAGAATGGTGCAAAAGCGGATCATCGACCTGCATGGCCGGGTGACGAGCCACTTCGAGGCCCATTTCAGCGAAGCGCTTGGCGAAAATGCGTCCACGCATCATGCGCGTGGCGGCGGTGTCGGCGTAGAGTGCCTTGGTCGCTGCAAAGAGGATCATACCGAGCACCGCGATCATCCAGAAGACGGCGATGAGCGCGGAGCCTTGGCGCAATGACGAATGACGAATGGC
Source organism: Verrucomicrobiaceae bacterium (assembly GCA_016713035.1). Classification (NCBI taxonomy): domain Bacteria; kingdom Pseudomonadati; phylum Verrucomicrobiota; class Verrucomicrobiia; order Verrucomicrobiales; family Verrucomicrobiaceae; species Verrucomicrobiaceae bacterium. The sequence continues at coordinate 284,381 of JADJPW010000004.1, read as the reverse complement.
GAATGATGAATGCGCTACGCGAAGGCCCCGGCGAGCCATTTGGCTCACCTTGCGGTTTTCATTCGCTGGAAGTGCATTTGTCATTGTTGCGGGGCCGCTGGGGGCGGCGGTGGCTGATTGCCGATCACAGGGACTTGGCTGCTTCCCAGCCAAAACGTGTATTCGTGCTCTCGCGGATCAGCGTGGAAGGCGAATTTGAGCTTCAGGTAGAGCGGTGGGCTGGGGCGCTTTTTGGGGTCCCAGGTGGTGAACCATTTTTTGTCTTCGGCGGAGTAAAACTGCCACTGCATCTGCTTCAGGCCTTCGAGGATGGGCAGTTCGGCCAGGGTTTCGAGCTCTTCGGGGATGCGGGCCTGTTTGGGGCGCTTCAGGTGCCGCACGACGAGGTTGAGGTTTTTGCTACCGCGTTCACGCACGATGCCGAATTCGACCGCTTCGGCCGATTTGAGCCGCCGATCCCATACGAAGGGCATTTGGGAGCCTAAAATGAACAAATTGCCGGAGGAGCCGCGCACCGACTTTTCAGCGCCAGAGGCCAGCGTGATGCCTGGGGGCACGTTTTCGAGATAATCACGCCACGCAGTGACGAAGTTCGAGATCCGTGTTTCTGTGACGCGGGCATTGCCCATCGACTTACCGAGCTGCATGGCCCCTTGAGCCACGCCGAACACGCCGCTGAGGATCAAACCGATGAGCGCCATGCACAATAGCAGCTCCAGCAGCGTGAAGGCGGATTCATGATTCTTTTTGCCCATAGGCCTCCGTCCTGATTTTGGAATCAGGAATCTCGAATCAGGAATCATGAATCCTGAATCAGATGGGGCTGTTCGGTGAATAAACATAGGTTTCCATGGTGCGGACGACGCGGCGGGTGACGCCGTCGGTGATCCACGCTTCGGCGCGGACGCGGAACATGTGATCGAGCTCGATCTTGTCTCTGGTAAAAAGACGGACTTTTTCGATGCTGGCGCTGGCGTCGATGTCGTCGCCAGTTTTGGGGAATTGATACTTGGTGGTTTTGAACTCTGGCAGGTGTGCTACCTCTGCGAGCACGGACTCCAGCACGCGGAGCACCTGGGCCTCCTGCCGTGCGGTGGTGGTCGTCTGTGCGATGCCGCCCAGCGCCTGTACCATGCCCACTGCGACCATGGCGAAGAGCGCGATGGAGAGGAGGATTTCCATCAGGGCGAATCCTGATTCATGATTCCTGATTCCTGATTTTGGAATCAGGAATCTCGAATCAGGATTCAGGAATGGACCGCAGCGACTCATGATTTGGCGTTCAGATCGAGGGTTTTGCGCTTGGCGCAGGCGGTGAGGGCGTCGAAGGCCATTTCGACTTCGCCGCCGGGGCCGGTGAGACGGACTTCGATGGGCTCGCAGATGCCGGTGGGGCTGAATTCCCATTCCTCGCCGCGTTTTGGCTGGCGGAAGGCTTTTTCACCCACACGGCGGATTTCCAGCTTCGTGCCAAAGTCGGAGCCGCCGATGGAGCCAGCCGAGAGGTGGCATGATGACCGGTTGCTGCGTTTCGAGAGCCTTCCAGCAGGTTCTCACGGGCGGTGGTCTCGATCATGGAGGCCGCGCGGCGCAGGCGATCCTCGTCCTGCACGCCGCTGATGCTGATGACGGAGATGCCCAGGATCAGCGAGAGGAGCGCCATGACGGCGAGGATTTCCAATAGCGTGAAAGCGGAGCGGCCTTGGACTGAAAACTGAAAATTGCCGAAGGGCTTCCGTCCCGTGAGGTGCAGAAGCCCGTTCGATGTGCTGATGGCGCGTGGCGCAGTCATTTTGCAGTTTTCAATATTCAGTTCTCAATTTTCAGTGGGTTGGGATCACAGGTCCCAGCTGCCAATGTCGTCCGCATTGTCAGGGATGCCGTCTTCGCCGGAGGAATAGACATCGAAGCCGGTTTTGTCTTTGATGCCGGGGCGGCGGTAGATGTAGGGCTTCTCCCAAGGATCAAGAGGGAGCTTCTGGAGCTTGCCTTTTTCAACGAGGATTTGGAGGTTTGTGGGCAGCTTCATGGTATCGACCTCGTAGGTGCGGACGGCATTCATGATGCCGCTGATGTGGCCTTTGGCGGTTTTCTTTTTGCCACTGTTGAGGATGCCGCCGAAGTTCATGACGGCGACACCGACGAGTAGGCCGATGATGCCGAGGACGAGGAGCATTTCCATGAGCGTGAAGGCGGCCCTGGAATGGCGATGCGTGAGTTTGGATTTGGGATGGAGGTGCATGGCTGTTGTGGGGTGGTTTTTGGGTGATTGGGAAGGTCTTTGGGGAGGAGTAAGAGTAGGAGTAAGAGGAGGATTATTTGATGGCGTTCATGGTTTCGAAGATGGTGCTCATCATGATGTAGGCGACGATGCCGACCATGCCGGCCATGACGAAGACGATGATGGGCTGGATGAGGCTGGTGAGGGTGTCGATCTTCTTGCTGAGCTCTTTGTCGAAGCGCTCGGCGGCACGGCTGAGCGCGGCGGGCATGTCGCCGGTCTGTTCGCCGACGTTGACCATATCGAGCAGGAGCGGTGGGAACTGGCCACTGCGGTCCAGAGCACGGCTGAGGCTGACGCCTTCGCCGACGTGGCGCTGCACGCCTTCGAACTCGCGCTGCAAATGCGGATTCTCGATGGCCTGATGCGTGAGCTGCATGGCGTGGACCATGGTGAGGCCGTTGCCGAGCAGATTGGCCATGGTTTCGAGGAACTGGACGTAGAAGCGGGCTTTGAAGATCTCGCCAAACAGCGGGACGCGGAGTTTGAAGCGTGCCCAGGGGATGGCGGACTCTGGGCGGGCGACCCAGGAGCGGAAGAAGATAAAGGCCATGACGGCTCCGAGCAGGAGCATCCACCAGGTCGATTTGAAGGCATCACTGAGCTTCAAAATGATCTGCGCAGGCAGTGGCAGGGTGCCACCGGTGCTGTCGAGCATCTCGGTGAGTTTCGGGATGAGATAGACGACAAACAGCAGCGTGACACCGACGGCGGCGACGATGAGGAAGGCGGGGTAAATCATCGCCGAGAAGACTTTCGACCGCAGCGCAGCGAGGGAGCGCATGTAGGTGGCCTGACGCTTCAAAATGGTGCTGAGCGAGCCGCTGGCCTCTCCGGCGGAAACGAGAGCGCAGAACAGATTCCCAAAGCTAGGGCTCGTGGAGGCGACGGCTTTGGAGAAGGACATGCCGTCACGCACTTTGCCACGCAGCGTGGCGGCGAGTGTTTTGACGCCAGAGAGCTCACGGCGGCGCTCCATAGTGGCGAGTGCGGGCTCGAGCTGGATGCCAGCACCGACGAGCTCGGCGAGCTCTTCGACGAAGAGGACGACTTGCTGGAGCTTGAGGTGGATGGGGCCGGTGACGGGCTCAGCGGTGGCTTGCGCGGTCGATTTGGCCTTCCCGGCGGATTTGGTCGGGGATTTGGTCTCGGCTGCGGCCTCGAGCTTGATGGGCTGGATTTTCTTTTTGCCCAAAAGGGACAGCGCCTCACCGCGATCCGATGCGGTAAGCTCTCCGGTCATGATGCCGGATGGGCCGAGGGCGCTGTAGGTGAAGAGGGGCATGGGGTGAAGCGGCGAGAAGTGGTTAGCTCTTAGTGCTTAGTGCTTGGGGTTATGAATTGAGCACTAAGCACTGAGCACTTGGGTTTGGAGTTCATGGATGGCATTCATTAGTGAGCTTGGCTGCCTCCCGCAGCGGTGACGGACATCACCTCTTCGATGGTGGTTTCGCCGTTGAGGACTTTTTGGAAGCCGTAGCCGCGCATGGGGATGTAGCCGTCGCTCTTGGCTTGCTTCAGCATCTCGGCGGGATGGGCGCGGGTATTGATGAGGTGCTGGAGGGCGTGCGTGACGAGCACGACTTCGTAAATGGAGAGACGGCCCTGGAAGCCACTGCCACGGCAGCCGTCGCAGCCGACGGCACGCATGATCTGGCCCGGTAGGTGTGATGGGAAGTCGATGGAGCGGAGATACTCCTCCGTTTCGGCCTCAGCAGGTGCTTTGCACAGGGGGCAGAGCTTGCGCACGAGCCGCTGGGCAAAGAAGGCACGCACCGCGCTGCTGACCAGGAAGGGCTCGACGCCCATATCGACGAGTCGGCTGATGCCGCCGATGGCATCGTTCGTGTGCAGTGTGCTCAAAACCAAGTGGCCGGTGAGTGCCGCACGCACAGCGATCTCGGTAGTCTCTAGGTCACGCATTTCTCCGATCATGACGACGTTCGGGTCGCCACGCAGGATGCTGCGTAGGCCTGCGGCAAAGGTGAGGCCGATCTCGGACTTCACAGCGATCTGGATGACGCCGGGCATCTTGTACTCGACGGGGTCCTCGATGGTGACGATGCGGCGGTGGGTCTGATTTAGCTCGGTGAGGAAGGCGTAGAGCGAGGTCGATTTGCCACTGCCGGTGGGGCCGGTGATGAGGATGATGCCGTTGGGCAGCTTTAGCAGCTCTTCGACGACGGGGCGCAGACTGTCGGTGAGGCCGAGGCGATTGAGCGTGACCTGCTGCTGAGCGAGCAGGCGCAGACTGACGCTTTCGCCTTCCACCGATGGAATGGTGGCCACGCGGACGTCGATGGGCAAGCCGTCGAGCTCCAGATTGATACGTCCGTCCTGTGGCAGGCGCTTTTCTGCGATGTCGAGCCGCGCCATGATTTTCAAACGGGCGATGACAGAGGCCTGGAGCGATTTGATGTTCTCCGGCACGGCGAGTTCTTCGAGTCGGCCATCAATGCGGTAGCGGATGCGCAGGCGATCGTGCTGCGGCTCGACGTGGATGTCCGTGGCACGCTGATCGAGGCCACGGCGGATGATTTGGTTCACAAATCGCACCACGCTGGCCTCCTCGTCCTCGGGTTCATCGAGCACGGTGACTTCGTCACTCAGCTCCTCGCTGGCCCAGTCGGCTCGGCCGCGCAGGATTTTCTCAAAGGTGTCCGCGCCTAGGCCATAGAGTTTTTGCAGCCCTTCGACGATGCGGGTCCGTTGCCCGACGTGCCAGATGACGGGCATGTTCAGGCTGCTGGCCACTCGCTGATGCGCGACGAGATTCAGCGGGTCAAAAGTCGCGATGTGCAGCCTACGGGCAGGCTCGATGGCAGAGGAATCTGCCGTGATGCTGGCAGAGTCGTTTTTGATCTCCTCTGTATATAGAGGGAGCAGACGGTGCCGCAGTGCGATCTCTGCCGGGAGTACACGGCGCAGGCCCTGTTCGGCGGGTTTGTCCTCCTCGGACTCCACGGGCTCCCACCAGGGCAGCGTCAGCGTTTTGGCCAGAGCCATCAGGAAGTCGCGCTCACGCACGCCTTGGCAATCCAGCACGGCATCGACAAAGGATGTCTGATTAAAGCACGCATCCTCCACAGCCTGGCGTACGTCAGGCGACTCGGCACATCCCGAGGAAGCGAGGATTTGGTCGATCAGCGGTAGCATGGGGGAAAGAATGACAACTTGGATACAGAAACAAACAGAAATTATGATATTTAATAAAACATGCAAGTATTAAATACAGCCTAATAATTATGGTAACGGTATCAAAGTTATGGGGTCAAACGTACCTTCATTAGTCAGCCCACCCCCACTCGGGTTCTAGGTCGGTGATTTGAATCGTGTCGTTTGCTTTTTGGATCAACCCAAGGGCGGCTGAAGAAAAGTTTCGTTGATTCGATGGCTCATAGTGCCAGCGTGTTCTTCTCGAAAACACCACTCATCATCATGGCCAGCGCAGCACTCACCAATCTCACCGACGAAAATTTTGACTCCGAAGTCTCCAGCTCCACCGTGCCAGTCATCGTGGACTTCTGGGCAGAATGGTGTGGCCCATGCCGCATGCTCACCCCCATCCTGGAAGAGCTAGCCACTGACAAAGCTGGTCAGGTGAAAATCTGCAAAGTGAATGTCGATGAGGCTCCGAATCTCGCCGCGAAGTTCGGCGTCCGCTCCATCCCGATGTTGGTTTTCTTCAAAGACGGAGTCGCCAAAGACACCGTCGTCGGTGTGCAGTCCAAAGACGCCCTGAGCAATCGCCTCGCGGCATTGGCGTAAGGTTTTCACTTTCGCCAAAAGCAGCCGCTGGTGCTATCCTTTCTGTATGATCGCCACTCTGCCACGCTCCCGCAAGACACTCCCTGTGAGGCCCACGCCGCGCATGGAGCCTGTCTTCTTGGAAAATGGTGACCGCATGACGGCGACGGAATTCCTGCGCCGCTTTGAAACCATGCCGCAGGTGAAAAAGGCCGAACTCATCAACGGAACTGTCCATATGCCCTCGCCCGTCCGCATCCAGCAGCATGCTATTCCTGACAACATGGTTCAAACCTGGCTCGGGGTCTATTCTAGTCACACACCCGGCGTGTTCGCTGCCGCGAATGCGACGGCAAAATTCGATGCCGACAATGTGCCGCAGCCGGATGCGTTACTCATGCTCGATAGTGCCTGTGGTGGCCAAGCCCGGATCGGACCAGATGGCTATCTGCATGGAGCCCCGGAGCTCGTCGTGGAGGTCGCTGCGAGCAGCGTGGGACTTGATTTGCATGACAAAATGCATGCCTACCGCCGTGCCGGAGTGAAGGAATACCTCGTCTGGCGCACGCAGGACCGGGCCTTTGACTGGTTCATGCTCGAAGATGAAAAATACATCGCCGTGAAGCCCGATCGTGATGGAAACATCCGCAGCCGAGTCTTTCCAGGGCTCGGGCTGAATGTCTCCGCGCTGCTCAAGCAGGATGCCGCAGCATTGCTAGCCTCTCCTTGGAGAAAACGCTGCATAAGGCGGCTCACAAAGCCTTTGTGGCCGCCTTGGCGAAAGCCCGCTGATCACAGCATGATCTCTGGCACCACGTAGGGTTCGCGGTAGTTGTCCTTCAGCATGGCATTGGCGGCTTCGTGATCGATGAAGCGCTCGGTTTTGCCATTCATCTTTAAAATAGGGCCGAGGGTGAGCTTATCCTTCGTCAGATCGACCTCGTTTTTCGCCAAGTGCTCCTTCATGCGCTCAAAGGTCTCCGCCGCGAAGGCATTGCCTTTGATCTGCTCCATGATGGCACCTTGGTCCGCCTTTTGACCGATGCGGTGACTGATATTTCCAGTGTGGCAGAGAGCGCTCGAAAGATGCCCCTCCAGGATGTCCGCGTGTAAATCGTCCACTCGGCGGCTGCGGCAGGCGTGGATGAAGTTTTTGAAGTGATCTTCGCTGCCAGAGAATTTTTTGATCTCCTTGCCATCTTTATCCAGAGCCACCGCGGCGGAGTAGCTACTGACGACGATGCTGCCGCCCTCGCACTCGACGATGACACCCACACCAGCGCCTTTGTATTTATCCATGTCCTTGCTGTCCTTGGCGCTGGGCAGTCCGCGCACCTCAAAGATCAGCGGAGCCTTTTCGTAGCCGTGGTAAATGATCTGCGTGTTCGCCGTCTCGCCATCATCCTCATAGCCGAGGCGTCCACCCACACTCCACACACTGGGGCTCAGCTCACCTTCACCGAGGAACCAGCGGGCGATATCCATCTGGTGGATGCCTTGATTACCCAGATCGCCATTGCCGTAGTCCCATGTCCAGTGCCAGTCATAGTGGAGCTTTTTGCGGGTGAGTGGCTTCTTCGGGCCAGGGCCGCACCACAGATCATACTCGACGCTCTCGGGCACTTTTTGCTCACCCTCCGCCTTACCGATGCTGTTGCGGCGCTTGTAGCAAAGCCCACGTGAAAGCAGGATTTTGCCCAGATTGCCCTCCTGCACGTATTTCACCGCCGCAGCCAGCCCCGAGCGGCTAGAGCGAGCCTGCGTGCCTGTTTGCACGATTTTGGAGTGCTTCCGCGCCGCATTCACGATCTGGCGGCCCTCCCACACACAGTGCGACACGGGTTTTTCGACATACACATCCTTACCCGCCTGGATGGCCCAGATGGAGGCCAGTGCATGCCAATGGTTCGGTGTCGCGATGCTCACGGCATCGATGCTTTTATCATCAAAGACACGGCGCATGTCTGAGTAGGGCGTGACTTTGATTTTATCCTTATCGAGGGCTTGCACATGCTTGTTGAGCACATTGCTATCCACATCACAGAGAGCTGCTAGGCGCACACCCTCATCTTTGAGACCTTTGTATCCACTGATGTGGCCCGCACCACGTCCACCAAACCCGATGACGGCCATGTTGATCGTATCCCCCGGGCTTTTTTGGGCCCAGGAGGTTTTAGCGATGTAAAAAACACCGGTGGAAGCAGCGAGCGATTTTTCGAGGAAATGACGGCGAGTATTCATGGCGCGATGTAAACGCACCAAACCCTCAAAACTTCACATCCACACCACCAGCGCAGTTCAGACGAGCGGGGTTGGAGGGCACAGTGTGAGATGGGCACGATTAGAATGTAAAGCCGATCAACGGCCATTGGCCTTTGGGCAGGGAGGGCTCACTCAGTCAGGAACTCCACATTTGGCCGCTCTTTTTTGAAAGCAGCGATGCCTTCGGAATTCAAACCGTCACGATGGCTGGCGTATCGGATATCGAGTTTTTTGAGGCGTTTCATGCCTGCCAGTTTCATAAGGTTTGCGTTCGTCAGGACTGCCAAACTTCCAGAGACAGTGATGGTTTCGATTTGGGAAAGCTCAGCGATCTTGGCGAATGTTGACTCAGATAATCCGCCAGTTACCTCCAACACCTTTATTTGATTGAGCTTTTTGATGGCCTCCACATCACTGTCACTAACATCATATTCCAAACTAATGGCCTGAAGCTTTTTCTGGGTGAGCGAGAGGATGGGTGCAATTTCTGATAAGTGCATGTTTCCGGCTAGGTTGCAGCCGATCCTTTCGAGCTTTACAGTCAGAGCTTTGAACCCCTGGACACTCACTTGGGTGGAGCCCAAAAATAATTGGGTGAGACTGGAGCACTGGTTGAGGTGCGGAATACAAGCATCACTCACGGGGCAGGCACCCAAACATAAAAACTGCAGATTGCGAATCTTGGGCAAAGCTGCGGCTGCTTCATTGGTAAAGCTCGTCGCAAGGAGACTAACGTGGCGGAGTTTTTCGTGCCGGAGAGCTGGACAGGAGCGTGCCCTGAAATTTTGCATTGTGCCCGATGATAAGCGATTCCAAGTCGGTCAAAGTGCCAATGAAGGCCAAATCTTCATCTGCTAGCTCAAATGTCTCGATCACCAGTTTTTTCAAACCACCAAGTCCTGCAAGATTTGTTAGCCCCGTTGAATCTAACGGCCCTGCTCCATTACGACTATCTAGCGTGATGCCGTAGATGCTCCATTGGCCTTTAGGGAGTTCATCCTGGGGTTTGATGACTTGGATTTTGTCACGCACTTCGAGTTCCAGCTCGCCTTTGACACTTCGCACCCAGTCAGCCGCAGCTTTGTGATTGCCTTTGGGAATCGTAGAGTTCGCAGGAGCACCACCTGAGTTGCCTGCGACTTCTTTGATTGGCACAAGTGTGGGAGCGGCTGAGCCTGCAGCAGTTGTTTCCCGGTATATCATCACCTCCTTCGCCTCGGCGACGCGGTCGGCTTGGGTGAGGGTGGTTTCGAGGGCTTTGAGCTTGTCCAGGTAGGCGGGGAGAAAGGCTTGGTGGTTGGTAGCTGCGGGCTTCGGTGAGTTTGCCGTATTGGGCGCGATAGATGGCGCGGAGTTTTTTCAGGGACTCGGGCGTATCGTCCGCATCGGCCTCTGGCGGGGCTGCTTGGCAGCGACGGCGGTTTTGTCTGCCTCGATGGCGAGGACGTGGGCGAGATTGCCCGCTTTTTTTGCCTCGGCGATGGCCGCATCCAGTGCGGTGGTGTATTTGCCATTGAGCAGGGCCAGGGCGGCATCAAACGGTGCCGTGACCCGCTCTGCAACGATCTTATCATACTGCTGGCGCAGCAGGATGAGCTCCGGCGGCTCTGCTGCGGGGAGCGGGGCGGAAAGAAGGAAGAGGAAAGCGGGGAGAAGAGAGATGGATAGAACCACACCGCAGCTCTGGAGCGCAGCGGAAGCAGCAGAAGGCAATTGGGATAACCGCAGAGATGAGTTTCGGATGGATTTGGCCTGCGGTTTTTTCATTTCCTGCGGTGGGTGCTGCATCGGCAGGCGGGAGCTGTTCGTGGAGGTGGGGCGCTTCATGGGCGTGGCTTGAGGTTGGATTTCTGATTCAGAAGGGAGGAGGGATGAAGGCTGCGGCTGGGGCTTTCATCTGCGGTTGTCCATTGCTGTGGATACCTGCTGGGGATGGAGCCTTTTCTAACCGCTAATAGGACGCTGACATGACGCTGATGCATGGATTGTGAATGAGCGTCTGGTTAGTGGGCCCGTTAGCGGTTTCAAAAAGCCGAAAACATGGTGGAGGGTGGACAGTCGGTTCTGCATTTCAGCACTCCGTGTTGTCTTTTTTGGCAACAGAATGGCTGGCAGCAGAATCCAGAGGTCACTTCACTACCTGCGCCGACGGCGCAGGAGGACGGGGAGCAGGCCGAGGGCGAGTAGGCAGGCACGGGCTGGCTCTGGCGCAGCGGCGGTTTCCACACCGATCTGGAGTTCTGTCGTAGGGCTGTTGGGATTGGAGATGAAGCCGTCCACATAGGAAATGTCACCACCCGTGCCGTTCGGGTCGTAGAGTCCATCTACGAGTAGATGCCAACTGATGGTCTGGCCGCTGGTGACACTGAGGCCAGTACTCCTGGCGGCTTCGGTCCGACTGTAGGCGTATTCACCCGTAAAATCTCCATCGCCTGGATTGATGTCCGTCACGAGCTTGGTGGCGGTGAGATAGGCCGGTGCGGTATAGACGGGATTACCATCAATGCGTAGCTGGATGCCGAGCGAGGAGGTGATGGAGCGAGAGGCGTCCCCGCCGCCTATGATAAAAATAACCCCAGCCATTTGATACTCTGCTGGGCCAAGCCAGATGGTGCCGGTGGCGGGTGCGGTGATGCTGCCGACTAAAATACCGCCGTCGGTGTAGGGATCGCTCATGTCCGAGACGAGACCGGGCTCGGAAAGATCGGTGTAAATGATGGCGGCGCTGGCACTGATGGGATGCAAGCAGGCTGTGGCAGCAAGGGCGAGGAGGGTGGTTCGTATGTGCTTCATGGAGTATGCAGGTGTGGGTATGCTTGTGGCGTGGGTTTCGTTAGGTGGTTTTTTTCGGGATTTGGAATTGGGGCTGGTTTCAGTGCTGGGCGGTAAGGGCGGCGCTGAGGCCCTCACGGTAGGTTTTGACCGCAGTGGCATCGTCGATGCGGCTGGCCCTGGTGAGCTGGGCCTCCAACTGAATGAGGCGGGTGATGTAGGGGGTGAGTAGGGCGAGGTGGGCGGAGGTGCGCTTTTCGGAGATTTTGGATGTCTCGGCGCGGTAGATGATGTGGAGCTTCACTAGGGCCTCCGGCGTGGCCTCTGTGTCCGCAGGGAGCGGCTGGCCTGCGGCGAGAAGCTGGGTCTCTGGCTGGATGTGGGCCGCGAGAGCAGGTGTGGCGGTGGCCGCACGCTGGAGGCCTGCTAGGTAGCCCTGATTCAGCACGGCCATGGAGGCGCGGGCCGGGCCGGTGACGGTTTTATCCAGTTCGGCATCAAAGGTGGTCTTTAACTCCTCCAGCTCGGCTGGGAGTTTAGGGACTGCGGGTGCAGCGGGCGCAGGCATGCTTTCAGCAACCACAGGTTTGGGCGGCGGCGCAGGACGCGGACTTTTCGGGTGCCAGGGATCGGTGGCTCGGGTAAGGGCCGTGGGCTCGCTCTTCTTATGGGTGGAGTCGGTGAGGAGGAGTCGGTCTGGGCCGTCGCTTTTGAAGCTGACCCAGTAGAGGCCGTCCGGGCTACGGATTTCGACGCCGTCGTCCACACTGTGCCAGTGGTTGCCCCGCCACCAAGAGCCTTCACTTTTTGAGTCCTTCCACGATTCAAAGTGACCGTCTGGCAGCAGTACGCGGCGAAACTGGCCGCTGCCAAAGCCGCTACTAGCGGTCCACTCGCCGATGAAAGGTGAATCCACAGGCGGAGCAGTGATTTTTTTGGCGTTCTCCGCCCAGGAGTCAGTGGCATGCACGGCATTGTAGTGGCGTGGGGGATCGTAGTAGCGGTCCTCAATGTCGATCTCTGTGGCGGACTTGGCCCGCCAGATTTCGATGAGCTTCCCGTCATCCAGGAACATCTCAGCGGTGCCATCTTTGGCATTGTACTGCCAGTAGCGGCCAGCGAAGAGCGGCTTGCCATCGTCCTTGGTAAGGAAGTGGCCTTTTTTCCAGAGCTGAGCCTCGCCACCAGCGGTGAGGATGCGGCGATCGTCCTTGCTGCTTTCTAAGTCAATCGTCCACTCACCGACAAAGTCTGCCTGGGTGAGGCGGTGGCTGGGCTGGGGAGTGGGCGCAACCGGTGGCGTCGCGGCAATGCTGGGCGAGGTGGAGGTGGTAGTGGCACTGAGGCTGGCTGGTGGAGGCACGGCGGTGGGTGACCTCCCAAAGATGTACCAGCCCCCTGCGGCAACGAGGGCGAACGCGGCGAGTGTGGGGATGAGCTTGGCGGCAAGGCCTCGCTCGGGTGCCGGTGGCGGCGCGGCCACCCGATTGACTGCATGGGTGCCGGGTGGGCGTGGGGCGGGCCGCATGGGGCCAGAGGGGGCAGGGGCTGCGGCCACAGGTGCTGGTAATGTGGCGGCGTAGGGCGTGTCGTGGATGGCGGTGAGTGCCTGCTGCATCTCTGCGGCGCTTTGGTAGCGCTTTTCCCGGTCCCTCTGCATGGCACGGGTGATCACAGCATCAAACCGCGGGTCCAGTCCTGGCACACGCTGGCTAGCTGGCTCAAATATGCCACGCGGCACATCCGCCGTGAGCATGTAGTAGAGCATGACGCCCACGGCATAAAGATCCGCCCGCGCATCCACCATCACGCCGAGTACCAGAGCCTCAGGTGCCACATAGTCCGGCGTGCCCATGACCAGATTCATCTGCGTGAGGCCCACAGCAGGGCTATCCACACGGGCCAGGCCAAAATCGGCCACTTTCACCTGCCCATTATGCCCGATGAGGATGTTCGCGGGCTTGATGTCACGGTGCACAACACCTGCCTCATGTGCGTAGGCCAGCGCTTCGCAAACATTCGCGGCAATGGCCAAGGATTGCTCTGAGGAGAGTGCTCCCTGCTCGGAGACGAGGCGGTGGACATCCGTACCATCGACGAATTCCATGACGAAATAGAGCAACCCATTGGCCGTCTGCCCGAAATCATGCACTGCGACGATGCCGGGATGTGTCAGCCGCGCCATGGCCCGCGCCTCCGTGACGAAACGCTCTGCGTAGGAACCGTCCTCTCCGCCGGCCATTAGAGGGAGTACTTTAATGGCAACTGGGCGGTCCAGCGCCGTTTGACGAGCCGCATAAACCGCCCCCATGCCGCCCTGACCAAGTAAACAATCTAGCTGGTAGGTGGGTAGGTAAGGCTGTAATTCGGCGGGCAGGGGTGCTGCCCATGCTTGGCTCTGAGCTGCGCTCTGTGAGCTGTGAGCTGTGAGCTGTGAGCTGTGAGCTGTGAGCTGTGAGCTGTGAGCTGTGAGCTGTGAGCTGTGAGCTGTGAGCTGTGAGCTGTGAGCTGTGAGCTGTGAGTTGGCGGGCATAAGAGCTCCTCAGACTAGGAAATTGGGCCAGCTTTTGCAAGGGAGTAATGCTGGTGTTTAGGAGGTGAAAGGATTGCGCCTGCCGGGCGTAAGGCGTTTCACCTTCGCTGACTCAATATCTATTGAAAGCAGTAGGGGGAGTCCTTCTGACACCAATCTGTGGGAAATAATCCGTGGCTTTCACAAAGCTGGTTCATGACGAGAGGCATCACCTTGCGTGGGCCTCGAAAGCGATCTCTCGGACATGCTCAAAGTCACTTGTCGGGCTATCTTCACATCCACACCGTCAGCGCACGGCGCAAGTCCGGGCTGGGAGTGACATGGAAGCTCGAAGACAGCTCCAGGCGGGCCTTGTGGCCATTTTGGCTGATTTCTAAAAAGACGGGTAGCGTGCCTGGGTGCTGCAGGAGCACTTCTTCGATGCGTTCCAGGTCATTGGCATCGTGCTGGCGGGTGTTGAGGCGCAGGACGATGGGCTTCGGCGGGGCTGGGGGCTTTGGTGGTGGGGGCAGGCTGGGATCGGGATCGCCAGCGTTGCGGGGCTTGGCCGCTTTCGGCTTTAGCGGTTTGGCGTCGTTGCAGGTGCAGCGGTTGCCATCGGTTTTTTGGTCTTTGCTGACGCGGATGCGGAAGGCCATCACGGCACCGTTAGCGAGCACTTCCTTGAGCTTTTCGTAGTCGTCGCTCCAGCACATCATCTCCTGCACGCCAGTGAAGTCTTCGACCTTGAAGGTGGCGAAGGGGGCGGTTGTCTTTTTTGGAGTAGCGCACTTCGAGCTGGCTCAAAATGCCCGCGATCGTGTGCGTGCTGGGCTTCTCCTTGGTGTCGATCTCCTCGATGGAGGCGATTTTGATGAGCTTCGGGCTGTCAAAATGGCCACGATAGCTGTCCAGCGGGTGCCCACTGACATAGAAGCCCAAAAGCTCCTTCTCGAAGGCTAGAACCTCATCCGTGCTCCACACGATGGAGGGGGCCGCGAGCTCGTTTTTCTTGGGTTTGGGCTTACCGAGGTCGAAGTCATCGAAAAGCCCGCCCTGGCCGGCTTTGCGGTCTTTTTGCATGGAGGCCGCCGAAGCGAGCACTTGCTCCAATTTGGCAAACATGACGGCACGCAGCTCGCCAGTGAAATCAAAGGCTCCAGACTTCACCAGGGCCTCCATGAGCTTTTTGTTCACCGCGCGGTTGTCCATGCGGGCGGCGAAATCTTCGAGGCTGGTGAAAGGTCCGTTTTTGGTCCTTTCCTCAATCGCGGCCTCCATCGCCCCTTCGCCGACGTTTTTAATCGCGGAGAGGCCGTAGCGAATCGAGTTCGGCACAAAGGGATTCTGCGTGGCAGGATCAGCATCAGGATTCGCGACGAATTCGGGCGCAAACTTCAAAGCCGACTTGTTGATATCCGGCGGCAGCACCCGGATGCCCATCTCGAAGCACTCGGAGACGAAATTGGCGATCTTGTCGGGATTGCTGATTTCGTAGCTGAGCACGCCCGCCATGAACTCGACGGGGAAATTTGCCTTCAAATAGGCCGTGCGGTAGGTGACGATCCCGTAGGCGGCGGAGTGGGATTTGTTGAAGCCATATTGCGCGAATTTTTCGAGCAAGTCGAAGACGGCGTTGGCCTGCTTTTCAGCGATGCCATTGGTATCCAGGCAGCCTTTGACGAAAATGAGTCGCTGGCGGGCCATCTCGGCAGCGTCCTTTTTACCCATCGCACGGCGGAGCATGTCAGCGCCGCCGAGGGAGAAGCCCGCGAGCACGTTGGCGGCCTGCATGACCTGCTCCTGATAGACCAAGATGCCGTAGGTCTCCTTGGCGATCTTTTCGAGCAGCGGATGTGGGTATTCGACCTTCTCCTCGCCCTTTTTGCGTTTGATGTAGTCGGGAATGAACTGCATCGGCCCCGGACGATACAGGGCGAGAATAGCGATGATTTCCTCGATGGTATCCGGGCCGAGCTGTTTGCAGGTATTGACCATGCCGCCAGATTCCATCTGGAAGACGGCGACCGTTTCGCCACGCTTGATCAGATCGAAGGTTTTGAGGTCGTCGAGCGGCGCATCGGCCACCCGGAAGTCAGCGACGCGTTTGTTGATCCAGTACTCAGCCTCGTGGATCACCGTCAGCGTTTTGAGGCCGAGGAAGTCCATCTTGAGCATGCCCAGCTCGGTGAGCGGCTTCATCGCGTATTGCGAGAGCACGGCTTCTTCTTTGTCTCGCGTGAGGGCGATGAAGTTGTCGAGTGGGCGATCGCCGATGACGACGCCGGCGGCATGCACGCCGGTGCCGCGGGTGAGGCCTTCGAGGAAGGTGGCGTGCCGCCAAAGCTCCTGCGCATTGCCATCGGCCTCCAGCTTGGCGGCGAGCTCGGGATTTTTCTTCACCGACTCTTCGAGGTCGATGTTCAGCTCGTTCGGGATCATCTTCGACAGCGCATCGCTATCGCCGTAGCTCCAGCCGAGCACGCGACCGACATCGCGGATGACCGATTTGGCACCCATGGTGCCAAAGGTGATGATGTGGCAGACGCTGAGGTCGCCGTATTTCTCTCGGACGTATTGGATGACCTCCGGGCGGCGTGTCTGGCAGAAGTCGATGTCGATATCGGGCGGTGACACACGCTCGGGATTGAGGAATCGCTCGAACACGAGCTCGAAGCGCAGCGGATCGATGTCCGTGATGCCGAGGCAGAAGGCGACGAGCGAACCGGCAGCGGAACCACGGCCTGGACCGACGGGGATGTTGTGCTCGCGTGCCCAGTTGATGAAGTCCCAGACGATGAGGAAGTAGCTGGTGAAGTTCTTTTCATTCAGCAAGGCCAGCTCCACCTCCATTCGCTGATGCAGCACCTCGTCATTCAAAGCACGATCGCGGCCATAGCGGCGCTCAAGGCCCTCCATCGTGAGTTTGCGCAAGTACTCGGCGCGGTCGCCGCCATCGGGCATGGGATACTGCGGATAGCGGTCGATGGAGGTGGAATCGAGGTGGATTTTCACCTCGCAGCGCTCCGCGATGTCGAGCGTGGCATCGCAGGCCTCCGGCACCTCGGCGAAGAGGGCACGCATCTCTTCCGCACTCTTGAAATAGACCTCCGGGGAGTAGGTCATGCGGCTCTGGTCGTAGATGCTGGCCCCGGTGCCGATGCAGATCATGATGTCGTGCGACTCATGGTCCTCGCGGTTCAAAAAGTGGACATCATTCGTGGCGACGGTGCGCAGGCCGTATTGCTTGCCCCATTCGATCATCTGGCGGGCGCTCTTGCGCTGCGCCTCGGTGTTGTGATCCTGGATTTCGAGGAAGAAATTCTCCGGCCCGTAGATCTCGCGGAAGTCCTGGAGGCTCTTCTCCGCCTCGTCCTTGCGGTCGGAGAGGAGGAACTCATTGATCTCGCCATTGATGCAGCCACTGAGGCAGATGATGCCCTTTGAGTGCTCGCGGAGCACGTCTTTATCGACGCGGGGCTTGTACCATTGGCCATCGAGGTGGCCTTTGGTGACGAGTTTGGAGAGATTATCGAAGCCCTCATTCGTCGCAGCCAGAAGCGTGAGGTGGGAGGCCCGTTTGCGGCCTGCGACCTCCTGCTTTTCATGCATGGAGCCGGGCGCGAGGTAGATCTCGCAGCCGAGGATAGGCTTCACCACCTTTGCCAGCTGCTCCGGCGTGGCTACCTCGTCTTTTTTGAGCTTAGGCTTCGTTTTACCCGCCTCCATGTAGAAGTCGATGGCTCCAAAAAGGTTCCCGTGATCGGTGAGGCCCACGGCGGGCATACCGAACTTCTGCGCCTGCTTCATCAACTGCTCGATCCGCACCGCGCCGTCGAGCAGCGAGTATTCGGAGTGCAGATGGAGATGGACGAAGGAGGAAGACATGCGGGGGCGGCCTGCCAGTTTTAGCGAGTACGGCGGGGAGGGATAGCGGGAGTTTTTCACAAGGCGGTTTGATCGCCAAAGATGAGGTCCTGGAGATGGCGGCCTGCGAAATAGCTCATCACCAGCCGATGAAGAGGTCGCCCGCGCCGCGATGGGGCGGGGGAGGTGATTGCGCGGACGTTTTCTTTGCTACGGCTAGGCAGTTTTGGTGTGATTGAAGTCGCTTGCGATGGGAAAGCCGCCTCAATTACCTGCTCCAGATCCCGCTTAATCGCGGTCCAAGAGGACACCCGTACAATCAGTGCCGCCAACACAAAAATTGGCTACTGAGTATGATCGAGGTCCCCCCCTCCTAATTTCCAGATTCATCGAAGAAAATGAGGCACATGGTTGCGTCCAGCATCGGATCCGTGATCTCTGGTCCAGCGGCTGGCGGCTACACATCTACCTCTGTGTCCACTCGTCTGCACAAGAACTCACTCCACCGGCAGCCAGCGCACGCCATCGACGACGATGTAGCCATCGGTGGCGGTGTTGCTGATGGTGATGGCGGTGTCGTTGCCGCAGTCGTAGGTGCCGAGGTCGATCCAGTGGGCTCCATCGGCCTCTTGGCCGGTTTTGAGGTCGATGAGGAGCTTTTCCACGCCGCCGAGGTGCTGGACCTCGATGGGGGCATTGCTGGCGCGATTGGTGTTCGGCGGAGCGGCGAGCTGGAGGCGGTATTTGCCGGGTTTTTCGAGTTTGGGCTCAAATCGCAGGCTGCACTGGCCATCGCGGGTGTTGTTGTCATGGCGATAGCCGTCTCCGAGGAAGGTTTTTGCCGCACCGCTCTCTTTCCAGCTTCCGGTGATTTTGGCGTCAGCGTCATCGAGGACGATGCCGGGCACTTTTTTCACATCGGTGCCGCGTGCGGACTTGGGGCCGCTGTAGGCCAGGATTTGGCCGTCTTGGAGCAAGACCTCGCGCAGCTTGGCATAGGACACATTTTGCACCGAAATGCCGTCCTGGAGGGCCAAAACAGCCGCCGTGGCCGCACTCTGGCCGAGGATCATGAAAACGGGCTCCATGCGGATGCTGCCATACGCGATGTGTGAGGCCGACATGGCGACGGGGACGAGCAGATTGCTCCCCTGCCCTTTTTTTGGCACCAGCGAGCCGTAGGCGATCTCATACGGGCCATTCGTGCTGACGCCGATGTCGCCTTCATTCTGCACATAGCCCTCTGGCGTGATGTAGCGCTGCACATTGTGGCTGTCGATGGTGTAGCTGCCCATGCCGACGGAGTCGGGCGTGGGCTTCTTTTTGCGCAGCTCATTTTCGGTCATGACGTAGCTGCCGATCAGGCGACGTGCCTCGCGGATGTAGAGCTGGTGGGACCAGTTGCCATTGTCGGTGAATTCATCCTTCGGCAGACCCCACTGGCGCAGCTCGTCCTGCACTTTATTCGGCACACGCGGGTCATTGGCGACGAACCACAGCAGCCCCTGCTGATAGCGGCGGTGCTCGGCGATGATTTCGCGGCGGCGCTCATAGCTGGCCTCTGGGTAGTCGTAGTTCATGCCGATGTTATCGAAGCTGAAGGGGCCGTGGTTGTTCGTATCCGTTTTGTGATTGGGGATGGGATCGAATTTCTCAAAGAACTCGCCCCAGCCCGTGTTCAGCACGCGGAGCAGCACTTCATACTGCGTCGCGTCGTAGCCTTCCGGCTTGGGGAAAGGGATGCGGTTCTCTGGCACCGTGGTGTAGCAACTGCGGAAGCAGTAAGCCTGCACACGCTTGTCTCCGCTGCCGAATTCTCCGACAGGCGCAGCACTCACACGCGGCAGAACATTGCCATTTTCATCCCGCGCAGGGATCGGCGGCTTCACTTTGCCAAAATGATGGCCGTGATGCAGCACGCCGACCTGCACACCATTGTGCTCCTCACCATAGACGCTGTTCGCCTCACGCCCGACGTGGTAATCGCAACCGGCAGCGGCCATGAGATCGCCTTCGTAAGTGGCATCGAGGAACATTTTCCCCGCATAGGTCTTGCCGCTGAGCGTGGTGATGCGGGTGATGCGGTCGCCGTCTTTCTGCACGCCTTTCTCGCGATCGAGCCACTCATCACGCACCACTTCGAGCGCGAACTCTTTGACGTAGTCCTCAAAGACCTGCTCCGCAGCGTGCGGCTCAAAGATCCACATGGTGCGGTTTTCGCCGTCCATGGCAGGGGTGCCCTGGCCTTTGTTGCCGTATTCCGCCTGCTTTTGCTGCACCCAGGATTCCGGCTTCTGGTAGTGCATGTAGATGCGGTGATAAAAATCCCGCGCCAGGCCGCCGATGACGGCTTTGTTCCCAGTATCGGTGAATCCCAGCCCGCCACTGCTCAGGCCACCGAGATGCTTGTCCGGCGAGACGATGAGCACGCTCTTGCCCATCTTTTTGACCTGCACCGCAGCGGTGACCGCAGCACAGGTGCCGCCGTAAATGACGACATCATGCTCCGCATGAGTGGACGCGAGTGAGAGAGCAAGGACAGCGAGGAATCGGACTGGGGAGGTCATAGCCCGCATGGAACGCAGCAGCGGCGCAGAATCGAGCAGCGATTTCCTGCCAAGCTCTACCGAGAGCGTACGGAGATTGATGCCCCTCCTTTGCTGGCACTCTCAGGCAGCAAATACCGCATTTCTCATCCGCTCGGCTCGGGAGCATTACTCTCATGATTTGCGGCCCTGGATGCGATCCATCGAATCCGAGGTCTGCCAGATTAGCGCCTCGGGGTAATGGGCATACGGATGGAAGTACTCGAAGGTCAAAAAGCCTTTGTAGCCGGTCTCCGCGAGCGCATCGGTGACGGCGGGCCAGTTCGTCGTGCCATCGAGCAGCGGGCGGAAGGTTTCGAGGCTGAAGTCGGTGCCTTTTTTCGTGAACTCCTTCAGGTGGACGTTCTTCGTGCGGTTGCCGAGCACTTTGGCCCAGTGCTCCGGGAACTGGAACATGCTGATGTTCCCCGTGTCGAAATGCACGCGCACATGTTCGCTGTGGAAGCTGTCCACGAAGGTGTTCATCTCCATCGGCGTCATGAGGTAGCCGTTGAAGAAGATGTTTTCGATGTTGAGGCAGACGTTGAGTTTCGCCGCCTGCTTTTCGAGCTGGCCGATGGCCTCGCGGGCACGCGAATCGCACACATCATTCGCCACCGGCTCATGATCCGTGCGCCACGGGATGTGGACGGCTCCCGGCACGACGAGCACATTCTCCACGCCGAGGTCATGCGCACACTGCGCTATCTTTCCGGCCAGCTCGATGCCTTGAGCACGCTTCGCGGGGTCATTACTCGTCAGCGGATACGGCCAGAAGAGGAAGGAACACAGCCCGCTGATCTGAATGCCGATCTCGTCGGCCATCTTGCGGATCTTCACATAGTCGGCGGTGCCGTGTTTCGGCGAGAGGTCGTTGTCGAGGTCGTAGTTCAGCTCGATGCCGTCGAATCCGGCGTCCTTCGCGAGTTGCAGGCACTCCCGCAGCGTCATGCGTTCCGGATACGGAAACGCCCACAGGTTGATCGACTTGAGCATGTCATACTTCTTCGTCGAACCGCGCCGCGCATCCGGCGCAGGTGCCGGAGCCGCTCTCGCCGGCTCAAACGCTGCCGCCGTGAGCCCCACGGAGGCGATGGTGGCTTTCAAAGCGGCACGACGGGAAAGAAAATCAGCATTTGGTTCCATGCGCCGATGCAATCAGAACGCCCTGAGGCTGGCAAGAGGGAAGGAAGGGGGCGTGGGGTGAATTGTGCAGGCAGTGACTGCACAATTGTCCAGACGCTGTCTGGACAATCTCCGCGATGGTATTTGTCAGCTGGTATATCAAAACCTCTGCAAAAGCAGTCATTTCAGGTTTTGCGAGATAACATCACGTAGAGCCTTCTTGATAATCTTGGGGTCGTAAGTCGGCTGGCGAGCTTGCCGTGCTTTAGTCTTTGTCTCCACGGTCTTTTGGCCTTGTTCCCATTCTTGGCGGTTGGCACCTTTTTTGAGTACAAACCCAACTTTGCTTCTTTGAGTCGTGGTTAACTCGATTTGATTCTCTTCGATATACTCGTTCACGGTCTTGTAGCCCGGAATGTCTTCCAATACTCGGATCAAATTTTTGATCCGCTTTATCGAGTCTACTTCGGCCAGTATCTTCGATTGGTATGCGTCTAGTTTGGGCTTCAAGCTTTCGCGTTGTAGCCGAGACATCGATTTAAGACTGTCCTTGGTATAAAGTGAGAGTTTCATGGCTCGTGAATATTTTAGCTGTGTGTTTTGTTACGCGAGCTTTTTTTGCGAGCAATCCTTTCTAAGGCCTGAATACAGACACTTAACTTGCCATTTCCGCCGCTCTTTGAGAGAGTCACGGCCCTATGATGAAGCGATTTCTGCTCCCCCCTTCTCGCCATTTGCTCGGCTGCGGCTCAATCCGGTGCGCCGGTGGGCAAGTTTCAGCAGCTTGAGCAGATGCTGCCGACGCCGAATGGGCAGCGCATCGCCTCGGGAGCGGCGGGGACGGGTTACTGGCAGAACACGGCGGATTATGTGATCGACGCAGAGCTGGATGATGTGAAGCGCAGCATCACCGCGAAGGCGACGGTGACCTATCAAAATGCTTCGCCGGACACGCTGGACTATCTGTGGGTGCAGCTCGATCAGAACTACTTCGCGCATGATGCGGACATGCGGGCGGTGCCGAATACGAAGCGGGGCATCGATCCGGCGAAGGTGAGCTACGCAGCGGTGGACCGGCTGCTGGCTTATGAGGAGTATGATGGCGCTTTGAAGATCAGCTCACTCACCGATGCGGCAGGCAAGGAGCTGCATCACGCAATTGTGAAGACGATGATGCGCATCGACCTGCCGCAGCCGCTGAAACCGGGTGGCGAGTTCATTTTCAAGATCGCGTGGAGCTACCCGATCAATGACGGCAGCCGCATCGGAGCTCGCACAGGCTATGAATTCTTCGAGGAGGACAAAAACTGCATCTACACCATCGCGCAGTGGTTCCCGCGCATGGCGGCCTACACGGACTACGCGGGCTGGATGCACAAGCAGTTCCTCGGCACGGGCGAGTTCACACTGGAGTTTGGTGATTACAACGTGCGGCTGACGGTGCCGGACGATCACATCGTCGGCGCGACGGGCGTGCTGACCAATGCAGAGGCCGTTTTGACCGCCACTCAGCGCGAGAGGCTGGTGAAGGCCGAAAAGGAGACGCGGAAACCCGTTTTCATCATCACGGCGGACGAGGCGAAGGCGGCGGAGAAGGGCAAACCGAAGGGCAAGAAGACCTGGGTGTTCAAAGCGGCCAAGGTGCGAGACTTTGCCTTCGCCAGCTCGCGGAAATTCGTGTGGGACGCGATGGCCGTGGAAGGCACGAAGGTGGATGGCAAACCCGTCATGGCCATGTCGCTCTACCCGACGGTGGCGATGCCGCTTTGGGACAAATACTCGACGCATGCCATCGCGCACACGATCGAGGTGTACTCGAAGTTCACCTTTGATTACCCTTATCCCGTGGCGTGGTCGGTGAATAACAAACACGTCGGCGGCATGGAATACCCGATGATCTGCTTCAACGGCCCGCGTCCGGAAAAGGATGGCACCTACCCGGAGCGCACGAAGTATGCGCTGATCGGCGTGGTGATTCACGAAGTGGGGCACAATTATTTCCCGATGATCGTGAACAGCGATGAGCGGCAGTGGACGTGGATGGACGAGGGCCTGAACAGCTTCGTCGAATATCTGGCGGAAGAAGAATGGGAGAACGACTGGAAGCATCGCCGCGATGAACGTGGCATGGTCAGCTACCTGCGCAGCACCGACCGCGTGCCGGTCATGACGAACAGCGAAAGCATCGCCGACCTCGGCCCGAACGCCTACGGCCAGCCCACCGTGGCGCTGAACATCCTGCGCGAGCACATTCTAGGCCGCGATCTCTTCGATCACGCCTACAAGACCTACTCACGCCGCTGGATGTTCAAGCGGCCGACGCCGAGTGATTTCTTCCGCAGCATGGAGGACGCGAGCGGCGTGGACCTCGATTGGTTCTGGCGCAGTTGGTTTTACAGCGTCGATCATGTCGATGTGGCCATCGACGAGGTGAAGTGGATGCAGCTCGACTCACGCGATCCGGCGGTGGAGAAGAAAAAGAAGAAGCAGGAGGAAGACGAACTGCCAAAGACGCTCAGCGAAGAGCGAAACTACCCGCTACCGAAGCGTGTGGACCGTTTTCCTGAGCTGAAGGACTTCTACGACACGTTCGACGAGACGACGGTGCTGCCGAGCGACAAAAAGAAGTACGAAAGCCTCATCAAGGAGCTCAAGGAGGAGAAAATTGATCCGAAACTGCTTCAAACGAAGCACAACTTTTACCTCGTCGAGCTCAGCAACGTCGGCGGCATGATCACGCCAGTCATTTTGAAGGTCGAATACACGGACGGCAGCTCCGAAGAGATGAAGCTCCCGGCGGAGATCTGGCGTTTCGACACGCGGAAGGCCTCGAAGCTGATCTTCACGAAAAAAGAAATCAAAGCTATCACCTTCGACCCGCGCCAGGAACTGACCGACACCGATGTGGAGAACAACTTCTGGCCGCGCCGTCCCGTGAAGAGCAAATTCCAGCTCTACAAGGACGACAAGGCCCCGAATCCGATGCGTGAGGTCACGAAGCCGGAGAAAGCGGAGGAGGTGAAGAAGGGAGAAGAGAAGAAATGATCCCGATCATGTTCCATCTCGACTTTTGAGACTTTGCAGAGCAAAATCCGACCATGCCCAAGACAATCCAACTCGAAATGCCTGCCACACGAAGCCTGGCCAGATTAAAGCTGCCTTCTGGTGTCCAAGGGCGCCTGCAAGAGCTGCTGGACCGTCAGGATAAGGGTAATAAGCTCACCGTGAAGGAGCGCCGCGAGGCGGAGGGGCTGGTGGAAATGGCGGAGTGGATTTCTCTGCTGAAGCTCCGCGCCCGCCGGCTCACCCGCAGCGCGACATGACTGTCTCTGCGTCGATCCGTCGGCTAGTGACCCAGCGTGCGGGGAATCACTGCGAGTATTGCTGCTTGTCACAGACTGGGCAGGAGGCTCTGTTTCATGTCGATCACATTCTACCGGAGATGGATGGAGGGCTTACGGTGATGGAAAACCTCGCGCTCGCCTGTGTTTCATGCTCGCTTCGGAAAGGAGCCAGGCAGCTCGCGCCTGATCCCCAAACTGGGCGGCTGGCGGCTTTGTTTCATCCGCGAAAGCAAAGATGGTCCGCGCATTTTCGGTGGCAGGGTTTTCGGGTGGTCGGCACCTCAGCGACAGGGCGTGCCAGTGTCGAGGCGCTGAAACTGAACCGTGCGGTGATACTGGCGATCCGCTCCGAAGAAGCTTTTTTCGGGCGATTTCCACCTCCTGAACATGAATAGGATTTTCGGCGTTCTTTTGCTCATGACCCTACTGGTGCACGCTCATTCGCTGCACCAGTCCACAGCGGAGGCGGAGTGGAATGCGGAGACGAAGAAGCTCGAGGTGAGCCTCACGGTCTTCATCAATGATCTGGAGCTGGCGCTGATGCGGCAGAGTGAACGTGAGATGCGGATCGAGAAGACGGCGGCAGAGGCGTTTGATGCGCAGGCGAGGCTGTGGCTGGCGAAGAGCTTTGTGGTGAGTGATTCAGCAGGAAAAAAGGTCGAAATGGCATGGATCGGCCGCCAAATCGACGCTGAGACGAAAAAGAGCGGCGATCCGACGCTGACGCTGTTTTTCGAGATTTCGCTGCCGAGGGGCTGGAGGGCTCAAAGCTGCAAAATGGCGTTTTGAGCGATCTTTTCGAGGATCAGCTCAATTTGCTGCATTTCCGAAATGGCGCGGAAAAGACGCAGATGCAGTTTCAGCGCGGTGATGCGGCGAAACGGCTTTCGAACTAGCCGAAAAACGGTGCGAGGACGTTGCGGGCGACTTTGAGGGCCTTCATGCGGCCTTCGAGGGTTTTGCCGAAGGTGTCGTCTTCGACTTCGATGCAGACGGGGCCGTCGTAGCCGATGCTCATGAGCTCGGCCATGAATTTGCCCCAGTCGATGTCGCCGTAGCCGGGGATGCGCGGCTGGTGCCACTTCAGCGGGAAGTCGAAGCGGCCGACTTCGTTGAGGGCTTTGCGGTCGATCTTCACATCTTTGGCGTGGAGGTGGAAGAGCTTCGATTTGACCTCCGCGAGCGGGCTGAGCGGGTCCATGTCCTGGAGGATGAAGTGGGAGGGATCGTAGTTGAGGCCGAAATTGGGCGAATCGATGTCGTTGAAGGCGCGGCGCCAGATTTGCGGCGTGGTGAAGAGGTTTTTGCCTGCGGGCCATTCGTCGCGTGTGAAGGACATGGGGCAGTTTTCGATGCCGATCTTCACACCGTGGTCTTCGGCGTGTTGGATGATGGGTTTCCAGATTTTGAGGAAGCGCGGCCAGTTTTCATCGATGGTTTTGGTCCAATCACGACCGACGAAGCCGTTGACGTTGCTGAGGCCGAGCTTGGGCGCTGCGGCGATGACTTTTTTGAAGTGAGCGACGGCGACGCGGGAGGTCTCTGCATCGGGATCGAGCATGTTCGGGTAGTAGCCGAGGGCGCTGATGCGGATGCCCTGATCCTGACACTGACCGAGGATGTCCTGTGCGTGTGTTTTGGTCAGTGTGGTGACGTCGATGTGGGTGACGCCAGCGAATTTGCGCTCTGCTTTGCCGACGGGCCAGCACATGACCTCGATGGAGGAGAAGTTTTCATGCCGGGCGAACTGGAGGACGTTTTCAAAGTCGAGTTCGGGGAGGATGGCGGTGACGAAGCCGAGATTCATATAGGTGCAGGATTTGAGGGACTAGGAAAGTACGAGAGAATCAGAGCTTCTGCTTGGATGATTTCACTCTACGGAGAGAAAGGAGCCATGCGTGCCAATGTGCTGGTGGAATCGCCGTCTAGGCAGCGAGATCCTGCGCGAGTGCCTTTGCCTCTGCGATGGGGCGGCTGGCGCTGCGCTCACGCGGCGGGGCGGATAGGTCTGCCTCATCAAAGATGCGCACGGCCATGTGGAGCTTCCCTCCAGTGATCCAGGTGCGGGCTCCGACGGGGGTCTGGCAGCCTGCGCCGAGGATTTTGAGGAATTCACGCTCGGCGGTGACGCGGGCTTCGGTGTCGGCATCGTTGAGGGCGCGGACGGCGGCGATGGCGGCCTCATCGCCTGCGCGGCACTCGATGGCGATGGCTCCCTGGCCTGCGGCGGGCAGGAAGTGGATGGGATCGAGGGTGCGTGCGCTCAATTGGTGGCCGTCGAGCTCGATACTGTCATCCTGCATGAGTCCGAGGCGTAGCAGGCCAGCGGCGGCGAGGAGGACGGCGTCGAGCGGTTGCTCACCGAGTACTTTTTTGACGCGTGTGGGCACATTGCCGCGGATTTCGACGATTTCGATGTCTGGGCGTAGCCACTTGAGCTGGGCGGCACGCCGCACGCTGCTGGTGCCGACGCGGGCTGCGTGTGGCAGTGTCTCCAGTGTGCAGGGAGTGCGGGTGATGAGCACGTCCTCGATGGCGGCACGGGGGAGGACGGCGGCGATGACGAATCCTGCGGCGAGGTCGCTAGGCACGTCTTTGAGGCTATGGACGGCGGCGTCGATGCGGCGCTCTGCGAGGGCGATTTCGAGCTCTTTGATGAAGATGCCTTTATCGACCTGGGCGACGTCGCTGAATTCTGAAAAGCGCAGGTCTTGGCGCTTGTCGCCGCTGGTCTGGATGATCTCGCGCTGCACGGCCATAGCCGGATGTGCAGCCTGGAGTGCTGCCGTGACCATGCGTGTCTGAGTGAGGGCGAGTTCGCTACCGCGTGTGCCGAGGATGAGTGAGGAGGGGACCATTCGTGCCCGCCCTTTTCACGAAAAGGCCGCTGGAGGCAAACCTTTTCCCCCATGGCGGCTGGCTGGAGTGGCGGTCGCCGCCATCCCGAGCTTGAAACCACTGCGGTGCGGGCCGATCAGAGGCGCATGTTCCTGCCCCGCGATTATTTAGACCTCTCGCACACGAAGCACAGCATCCTTTTCCCAGAGGAGGGTCCGGTGTGGACGGCGCTCTCACGCATCGAGCAGTATCTGGAATTCCGCCTCCAGCGGGAAATCCGCACGCAGGTGCCGCCAGGGGTGTTCCTAGGCGAGGATGTTTTTATTGATGAGGGCACGGTGCTGGAACCCGGCTGCGTGATCCGTGGGCCAGCCTGGATCGGGCGGAACTGTGAGGTCCGCGCGGGCTGCTATGTGCGCCAAAATGTGATCGTGGGTGATGGCTGCGTGCTGGGGAACTCCTGCGAGTTCAAGAACTGCGTGCTCTTTGATGACTGTGAGGTGCCACATTACAACTACGTGGGCGACTCCATCCTAGGCCACCGTGCGCATCTGGGCGCGGGCGTGGTGCTCTCCAATGTGCGGCTGGATCGCCAAGCTGTGCTGGTCAAAGGCGCCAAGGAGGCGGTGGAGACCGGCTTGCGAAAATTCGGGGCCGTGATCGGTGATCACGCGGAGATCGGCTGCAACTCGGTCATCGGCCCGGGTTGCGTGATCGGGCGGCGCTCCATCGTGTATCCGCTAACGCATTTCAGCGGCGTACTGGAGGCGGATTCCATCCTGAAGACTCGCCAAACACAGCAGATCGCCAAGCGTCGGAAGTAAAGGCTGAGTCAAGCAAGCTCTGGCAGAGGCACGATGATGCGCTCCCGCTTTTCAAAACGCACGGTGGTGGTGTAACCGACGCTACGCACGAGTGCGAGGGCCTTGTCAAAATCTGCACCGACATCCGTGGGCACATGCGCATCGGAATTGATGACGATGGGCACCTGCGCTGCAAAGGCCATCTCTAGCATCTCGCGGGCGGGGTAGATCTCACGCACATCTTTGCGCAGACCCGCCGTGCTGACCTCCATGATGCCATTGGTATCGACAAGGGCCTGGATGACGGGTTCATAGTAACGCCGCAGATCGCCCCCTGGGCGGAGGCCGAAGCGCTTCGCCAAATCTGGGTGGGCGTGGAAGTCAAACTGACGCGTGCGGATCATCTGCTCGTAGAGCTTCCAATACATGCCCCACATGTGCTCGATGTCGGTGGCGCTTTTCCAGCGGGAGACGTGTTTCGGATCATCCACCGCGATGCCGTCGTGGATGTAATGCACGCTGCCGATGAGGTAATCCCACTCCGCCATGCCCGCCGTCTCGTCGATCCAGTGCTGGTAGCCATCGATATGGTCACACTCGAGCGCGAGGCGGATGGGGTAGCCTGGCAGCGCCTCCGCGCCTGCTGCACGAGCTCAAAATAACGCGGCAGACCGCTCAAAGGCATGCGCCAGTCATCATAGTGAGCAGTCATGGGATTGTGATCCGAAAGTCCGATCTCCGCGAGACCGATGGCCTGCGCATGGCGAGCGTATTCGACTGGATCGCCCTCGGCATGGAGGCAAAGCGGCGTGTGGGTGTGGTAATCGGTGAGCATGCAGCTAGGTCAGTCGAGGCTAGCTGGGTCGATGCCGAGTTCGCGGAGCTTTTCAGCGAGTTTGTCGGCGCGGGCGGCTTCGGTTTGGGCGCGGGCGGCTTCGGCATCGCCACGCTCTTTGCCAGTCTGCACGAGTTTGCCATCGGCCATTTTCCAGCGCAGCCAGTGGCAGATGGTGCCTTCGAACTCGCCTTCCCAGATAGCCAAACCCAAGCCTACTTCACCAAGTAGGCGATCCGCAGGCTGTTTGCGATACTTGCTTTGTTCCAGAGCGAAGAGTTGCAGCGGCTCGTCGGAGAGGAGCGTCATCGGATCATAGACAGCATACCAAGTGACGCCCATGTGCTCGTAGTTGCGTTTTTTGGAGCCCAGTTCGTTGCCTTTTTTGTTGGAGACGATTTCGATGACCTCCTCGGGCGGTTTGCCGTCGTAGAGCCAGCTAAAGTAGGAGCCGCTCTCCTTTTGCATAATGTCTTTCGGACTACGAACACCCGTGGTTAATAGCACGTCGGGTACGACAGCCGGGCGGTTTAATGCGGTGAATACGCCCACCCTGGACATAGCGACAAAAGGAAAATCCACGCCCCAAGTGTCATAGAGTGAACTGATCAGCAAACGAGTCTGCTTTTCCTCGAAAATGCTATCCACAGGCGTGTCGTCCTCCGTGATGAGATTGGAAACGTCCGGGCGTGGGACAGCCTCTTCGTCCCACACATAAGCCGGTTCAGTTTCGGGATTGCTTGCGATCATGCACCCATCATAACCAGAGGCCTGAAAATCCGCAAGAAAGTTGATCGCCGCGCCATTGCGGGCCAATGGCAAGGATGACCTCCCCAAAAGCCTATATCTTCGACCTCGACGGCACTTTGATCGACTCTCTCGCGGACATCGCGGAGTCGATCAACCGCATGCTGGATGGACGCGGTTTCCCGCGATGTGAAAAAGAGGTCTTCAAGCAAATGGTGGGCGATGGGATGGAAAAACTGGTGGAGCGGGCGCTGCCTGCGGAGCACCGAGCGGACACAGCGCTCATTCATACCTGCGTAGAGGAATATAGAGCGCACTATGACACGCTCTGGAATGCCCAAACACGGCCCTATGAGGGCATTTTGGAGATGCTCGCGGCTTTGAAGGCCCGTGGCGTGAAACTCGGCGTCATCTCGAACAAGGCCCATCGCTTCACGGTGCCGATGACGGAGCATTTTTTCGGCAAAGTGACGTTTGAGGCCATTCTGGGCCAGCGGGCCGAGGTGCCGCGCAAACCTGCCCCCGATGGTGCGCACGAGATGGCGGCGCTTTTGGGCCTCCAGACCTCCGAAATGGCCTACGTGGGCGATTCTGGCATCGACATGGCTTTCGCGAAAAGAGCGGTATGACCGCGATCGGCGTGAAGTGGGGTTTTCGCAGTGAAAAGGAGCTGCGGGAGCACGGAGCGGATGTGCTGATCACGCATCCAGGCGAATTGGCCGCTTGAGCATCCCGCAGGGGCAAGATAGTATCGCCGCCTGTGAACGCCTCTTCCTCTCTGATTCTCCATTCCGCCGCGCTGATGCTCGTGGCGGTCACTTTGTCCTCCTGCGGAGCTTTCCGAAAGAAAGCACCACCACCACCACCGGCCCTGCCGACTGCGGAGGCTCAAAAGGAACAATGGAAATATCCCGGTGAGTGGACCGGCGGCGAAAAGCCCATCACCAGCATCATCGTCAATACGGACACGCAGCGGGCCTCGCTTTACAGTGGCGAGGAGATCGTAGGCTGGACATATGTGGCCAGTGGCATCAGCAGCTACCCCACACCGACGGGTGATTTCTCCGTGCTCGAAAAAGTAAAAGACAAAGTCAGCAACCTCTACGGCAAGGCCTACAGCTCCAAAGGCGGCCTGATCAATTCCGACTTCAAGCAGGGGCGTGATTTCCTGCCAGCAGGTGCCCGCTTCGTCGCGGCACCGATGAAGTATTTCATGCGCCTGACCAATGACGGCATCGGCATGCACATCGGCACGATTTCTCGTCCAGGACGGCCTGCATCCCATGGCTGCATCCGCCTGCCTTCGAAAATGGCACCCATCCTCTTCGCCCACACTGCGCTGGGTACACCAGTGAAGATCGTCGGCAAAGGCCCCGACTACGCCACTTATCAAAAGCAGTCCGCAGCCCGCGCCCGTGCGAATTCAGCGAAATACGCCGCTGCACGGAGCCGTGCGAGGTCCTCTGCAGAGAAGAAAGCCGTGGATGCAGCCGAGAAAGCCGCTGGGGCCACTCCCACACTAGGTGGCACGCCAGCACCCGCGACGACGAGCCCCACGACTACAGCCCCTACGACCTCCGCACCTGCGACGACAACGGCCCCTGCTCTGCCCGCGATGAAGGAGCCTGCCGCCCCATCCCTGCCGTCTGTGCCTACACCAGCTCCTGCTCCGGTGCCTGCTCCAACGCCAGCCCCCACCCCCGCTCCTACACCGGCACCAGGGACGGCCCAATAAGTCCTGATCGGTGCATCCATAATCAGGAATCACATGGCACGTTTCACTCTGGAAGACCTCGGCTGGAGTGATTTCTTTGCCCCACATTTTGAGCCCTATCGTGCGAAGGGCTGGCAGCCAGCACGGCTGATCCGCGACAATAAAATCAGCTACGGAGCCCTGCTCGATGATGGTGCGGGCGGCTACGATGAGCTGGAGGTCATCCTCAGCGGCAAAGTCTATCACGATGCAGCGACGGACGCCGAGCTGCCTGCGGTGGGCGATTGGGTAGCGCTGGAGGTGGGTAAGGATGGCGCGGAGCATGTGATCCGTGCCCGCTTGCCGCGCCGCACCTGTTTCTCACGCAAAGCAGCCGGCAATAGCACCGAGGAGCAGGTCATCGCAGCGAATGTGGATGCCGTGATCGTGGTGACGGATGCGGTGACGGACTTCAATCCACGCCGCATGGAGCGCTACTTCACGCTCATCGGCCGCAGCGGGGCACGGGCGGTGGTTTTGGTCAATAAAGCGGATCTGTGCAGTGCTGCGGAGTGTGAGCAGGCTGCGCAGACGCTGCGCGACATGCAGCCTGGCGCGGAGGTGCTCATCACCAGCGTGCTGAAGCGCAAAGGCATCAAAGAAGTGCGAAAAATCTTCCAGCGGGGCCAGACTGTCGCGGTGATCGGCTCAAGCGGTGTGGGGAAGTCTGCGCTGGTGAATCTGCTACTGGGGGATGATTACCAGTGGGTGGATGAAGTGAATGAAAAAACGGGCCGTGGCCGACATACGACGACGGCGCGAGAGTTGCTGGTGCTGGAAAAAGGCGGCATCCTCATCGATAACCCCGGCATCAAGGAGGTGCAGATGTGGACGGATGAAACCACGCTGCGTGAGCCCTTTGCAGACATCGAGCAGATCACAGGGCAGTGCCGATTTCATGACTGCAAACACGGCCCAGATGCCGGTTGTGCCATCCGTGCCGCAGTGGAGGCCGGAAAGCTAGAAAAGGCCCGCTACGATGCTTTTTTGAAGCTTGACGAAGAAATCGCCGATCTACGCCGCAAACGCAAAAAGCGCCAAATGACGGTCGAACGCGTGTTTAAGCGTGATCACAAAATCAAAGCCCGAAATCGTGAAGACCGCCGCGAGATCGAAAGCGACCTGAAGCCAAACCGCAGGTAGTACGGGCCGTGGAGCGGGTGAATGGGGCCCATTCATCATAAGAACCAAACAACAAACTCTATCCTTACTATAGGAACTGCCAGAGTCATCTCCAGCATGGCGAGGGCTGCATGAAGATGCTCGAATGTTACGAGACATCGCAACAACGGAGGAGGATGTGCGGGCTTGATGTTCCTGGAGGGGGGGCACGCGGGAGAATCCCCATCCTAGCAGGAGAGGCAGAGGATGGTAAGTAATGCAGGACATTGCATCGGAAGGGACCGGGGGGACCAAAAGAGGGACCAAAGATCTTGGACTTTGGGTGGGAGATGGTGAAACGAGCCGCATTTGGTCGATCAACGCATGAACATTTACGAGACACGCCGCCTGCTGGATGAATACCTACTTTTTCACTACGGCACGGCCAGCGAGGTGTTGCCGTGGCAGAATGGGCCGCGTGAGGCGCTGGGCTTTCCCACACGCACGGTGATGGAGCTCATCGATCTGCCGCGCACGCCGTGTGAGGCTGTGGCGCTGGATTTGGGCTGTGCGGTGGGGCGCAGCAGTTTCGAGCTGGCGACTTTTGGTGTGAAGGTGCTGGGGATCGATTACTCGCAGAGTTTCGTCGATGCGGCGACGATTTTGGCCCGCGATGGGCAGCTGCCCTATGAACGTGTGGACGAAGGGGATGCCAAGACGCCGCTGGTGGCCCAGGTGCCGCTGAATCTGCGCCGCGAGCGTGTCTCCTTCGAGCAAGGGGATGCGATGAATCTCCGCGCGGATTTGGGCGAGTATGATATCGTGCACGCGGCCAATTTACTCTGCCGTCTGAGCGATCCGCTGCGGCTGATCGAGCGTCTGCCAGCGTTGCTGCGCACGGGTGGGCAGCTTTTGCTCACCACGCCGTGCACGTGGCTGGAGGACTTCACTCCGCGTGGTCACTGGCCGCGTGGATCGACGCGTGAATGGCTCATGAGCCTGCTGGAGCCGCATTTTGAGCTCTCCAAGAGCTGTGACATGCCGTTCCTCATCCGTGAGCATGCGCGGAAGTATCAGTGGAGTGTGGCTCTGGGCATGAGATGGATCCGAAAATGATCTGAGCTGCCGCGTTTGCTGATTCAGTCGCTTTTTCCATCATGCCCCGAATTCACGGTTCACTTCTCTTGCTCATCCTGGCGCTGCTTGCGGCCATTTTGCTGCCGTTTGCACTCTGGGGGGAGCATTTTGATGCGGTGCTGAGTTTGGAGGGAGCGCGGGCGTGGATGCTGAGCTGGGGGCCGTGGGCGTGGCTGGCGGGTGTTGCTGCCATTGTCAGTGACATCGTGTTGCCGGTGCCTGCAACGGTGGTGATGTCGGCGATCGGTTGGGTGTTTGGTTGGTTTTTGGGCGGCTGCATTTGCGCCATCGGGTCGATGCTGGCGGGTGTGGTGGCTTATGCGGGAAGTCGCTGGCTGGGGCGCGGTGTGGCCGCATGGCTAGCGGGTGAGGATGGTCTGCAAAAAGCAGAAGCACTCTTCGCCAAGCATGGAGGCTGGCTGGTGGCCGTATCACGCTGGACGCCGGTGCTGCCGGAGGCGGTGGCGTGCCTCGCGGGCATCGCACGGATGCCCTGGCGTGTTTTTATCGTCGCATTGGCATGTGGCAGTGTGCCGCTGGGCTTCGCCTTTGCCGCCATCGGCCACCTCGGTCACGCAGAGCCCGGCTGGGCCATGGCGCTGAGTGCGTTGGTACCCGTGCTGCTGTGGCTGACGGCGAGAAGGCTGCTGACCAAGCGCTGAGAATTTTTGATCCACCGATTTCGCCGATTACTCAGTTGGGCTTTCATCTGAGTCATCTGTGGATGCATTCTGAATTACTCTTTGAGGCTCGTATCAGCGGCGTGGGTGACGAGGCGGATCAAATCACGGCGCAGGCGATGGATCGCGATGGGCAGGCTGATTAGGGTCAAAGCCAGTGCCGTGATGCCGAGGTAGCCGAGTGGGAGCGTGAGGGAGCTCAACAGGACGGCGAAGGCCAGCCACAGCAGCAGATTCCACACCGCTGCACGGCTGATGCGGAGCTGGCAGCGCACGCGGGTGAGGCAGCGGCCAGCGCCGTGATACTCGGTGACGGTGAGGATGGACTGGGAGACTTCATTCTGCGGCTTGATCTCCAGATCGAGCCAGCGCCAGCCGTCGTCTTGGCGAAAAACGCGGCGCTGCTTCATCAACTCGGCTCCCAGCGCCTCCAGCAGGTGATGGCGATCACGGCCTGCCGCATTCCAAAAACTGAGCGTGGCGAGTGTGAGGGTGATTTTGCGTGGTTTCAGCGGCGGGAGGATTTCTGGCAGCGTGGGGCTGAAGCTGGGCTTCGCGACATGGCTGATCATGCCGCGTAGGCGTGCAAATTCACGCACCACGGGCTGGAGAAAGCTCAGTAGCCACAGCAGCGCTCGATCACGGTATCCATGTAGGCAGGCGAGGCGTGCATTTCTGCTGCTCACACGCCAAGAGGCCCAGAGAGCAAAGAAAAGCAGCAGTAGCGCCACACTTTCCACTCTGCATACCAGAGCGAGTGCGGCTAAGGCCAGCCATAGCACTCCCGTGAACCAGTCCCACCAGCGAAAGCCGCCCTGTGCGGCGTAAATCGTCTGAAAGGCCCCGAGGCCGAGCGGGCCGTGGTAAATGCTGCCTTCACGCGGATCATCAGCGGGCAATTGCTCCCCGTAGATGCCGCCACGCCAGCGTGCACCACCCAGCGGCCCGAAGCGCTGCGAATGCGCGGCCATGAGCAGTGCCTCTGCATCGCCGTAGCCGCGTTGCTGCTTCAAATAGGCACGCACAGTGAGGCGGCGATGGTGCCAGACCATCGCGCCGGGCACATAGCGCAGGCAGCCGCGTCCGCCGTGCTCACGCAGTCGCCAGCAGATGTCCACGTCATCACCTGCGACGATGTAATCGGTGTGAAAGCCGCCGATGGCTGCGAGGGCATCTTTGCGGATGGCGAGATTGCAGCCGGGGAGGTGCTCCGCCTCGGTATCACTGAGCAGCACATGTGCGGGGGCTCCTGGTGCGGCAGCGACGACACGCTCCACGCGGCCACGCGGCGGTGGTGGGATGTTCGGCCCGCCTGCGGCGATCACTTTTTCATCCACAAAGGCATGGCGCAGATGCAGGAGCCAATCTGCATGTGCCACGCAGTCGTCATCGGTGTAGGCCAAGATCTCGCCGGTGGCCTGCTCCATGCCGCGATTCCGCGCGGCGCTGAGTCCGGCATGGGCTTTGCGATGGTAGCGCACGCCGGGCAGGGATTGGGCGATGCGTGCAGTGTCATCGGTGGAGCCGTCGTCGATGAGCAGCACTTCAAAGTCGGGATCATTCAGCCGCAGCAGCGATTCCAGGCAGGGCTGGAGGGTGCGGGCTCCGTTCCGCGTGCAGACGATGACGGAGATGCGCGGCAGCGCAGCGGGTGGAGCGAGTTTTTTCGCCAAACAGCGTGCGGTGGTGCATGCCGGCCGCTCTTTGCGCTCACGCGTGGTGATGCCAAAGGCCCAGTCCGTGATCTCGGCACCACCGCGCCACCATTCATCAGTGAAGCTGAACCACACGCCGCCTGCGGCTGCACCGAGGAGGTCCTCTTCATGGAACCAGCGCAGCGCATCTGCCTGCGCCATGGCGCCGTGCGCTGCGGTATCCAGGCCGAGCTCCGTGATGAGCAGGGGCTTGTTCCCAGCGAGGTTGTGCAGCCGTGCGAGGTAGCGTGTGTAATCTTCCCGCTGCTCCAAATACACATTCACCGCGAGGAAGTCCGCATTGCGCGGCACCAGATACTCGGTGGATGGATAGGTGGCGTAGCTGATGAGTGCCTGCGGTGCTGTGGCACGTGCACGGTCGATCATGAGCTCCAGCGCGGCACGCACGCGGCGTGGCCGCATCCAGCGCACGAGTGTTTTTTCGATCTCATTGCCGATGAGCAGTGCCGCGACGCAGGGATGACGCCCCACAGCGGCGAGCGCGCTCACGGTGCTCTCGATCTGCCGGAACACGCTCTTTTCGGTGAGGAAATCCACATGCTGTGTCCACGGGATGCCGCACAGGAGGCGCAGCCCGTGAGTCTCCGCCGCATGCAGCGTCTCTGCATCCGGCACTTCGTAAAGGCGCACGGTATTGAAGCCCAGCGCAGCGATCTGGGCGAAGTCGGACTCCACCCGCCGGGGTGCATCTGGCGCAAAGGGCCCATAGCAGATGCCACGCAGATGCCAGGGCTCCTCATGGCCCTCTAGATGCAGGAATTTCCCACGCACGATGACCCGCCTGCTGGAGTCAGGCGTCGTCGCATCGGTGTCGGGCGCGGGAGGGGTCATTGTTGATCGCGGAAAAAACAAACGTCAGCCAGAGACGGGACCTTCGCGAGCGGGATTCACTCCGCTGGGCAATGGAGCGTGCCTTTTTGCTTGTCGGATTTTCGTCCTGTCTGCTATCACGGCGGGCATGCGACTGGTTTTATTTCTTTTCCTCCTCACACCCGCTCTCGCCCGCGAATGGACGCGGGAGGGGGGCACCGCGATGAAGTTACAGGCGGAGCTGCGCGGCATCGACGGGGCCAATGTGATGCTCCAGGCACCGGATGGCCGCACGGCGGCCTTTCCGCTGGCGCAGTTCTCAGCGGCGGATCGCCAATTCGTCACCGCCAGGCTCAGTGGGATGGTGCTCGATGCCATGCCAGCGCTGAATGTGGGCCAGAAGGCCGGCGCAGGCTGGGGCAGGCCACTTTCTGCCGATCCGGCAGACTGCACCATCACGGAGACGAGCGGGGGCTTTCAGTCGAAGCACTTTGATTTCAAAACGGCGGAGAAAATGCCTGCGGCGACGATGCGTGATCTCGCAGAGGCCTGTGAAGTCGTGCACGAGCTCTTCCGCGTGGCTCCGTGGGGTGTGCTGTCCGTGCCGAAGCGCGGCGGGCGCTTTGAGATCGCTCTGCTGCCGCAGAGTGAGATCGAAACGAATCAAAATGTCTTCGATGCCGAGGGCGTGCTGCGCATCCCCTTTGGCGCAGCGGGCTTGGAAAAAATCGCCGGTGAGTGGCTGCGTGATGAGAGCCCCGGCGCGGGCCGCAACCTGAAGGAATTTGTCTCCTACATGCTGATGCGAGACGTGGTGGGCCTAGTGCCACCGTGGTTGCCAGATGCACTGGCGGACTGCATCGCAGAAATCCCGACGGTGGGTGGCACGGCATGGTGCGCGGAGGTGCCTGTGAAGCTGCAAAGCGTGGCCAAAGTCACCCCACCGCAGGTGGAGGCCCTTTTTCAGCCAGGAGAGCGTGATTCGTACTCCAAGGAGCATGCGCTAGCCGTGACGCATTACTTTACCCGGCTGGCGGATGGACGGCGTGCGCAGCAAATCAGCTCCATGCTCCGCCAGGCGATGGCGGACCGGCCCAAGTGGGATGCCTTTGATGTGGCGCTGAAAAAGTACCAGGAGGAATGGGAGGTCTTCAAAAAAACGCCCGGTGTGGTGAAGACGGAAGATGGTCGCTACCAGTATCCATCCAGCGTCACACCGCCCTCAGAGGCTCCCAAGCCGCCTCAGGAGTATCAAAATGGCGATGATTTGCCCTGGTTGCTGCTGCCGCTGCTTTTGGAGAAAAAATCACCCCGTGCCGCCGCAGAGGCCATTTCCGACCAAATCGCCAAACCATGAAAAAGCTCCTTTTTTGCCTCCTGTTGGCCACGGCGGCTTTTTCCGCCGAAACACGCTCCTGGACCGATGCGCAGGGAAATCAGACGCAGGCCATTCTGCGCGGTTTTGATGGTGGAGAGGTGCTTTTGCAGACTGCTGCGGGCAAAACACTGCGCGTACCGCTCAAAAACCTCTCTGCGGAAGATCAGAGCTATGTGGTGCTGAATATCACCTCACTGGTCGATCCCTCCTTCTCAGCCCCTGCGGGCTCCAGCGTGGCTGCGGCGGCATCGGCACCCATCCTCACCAAGGCGACATGGCCATCCACTCTCACTGCACCAGATGGACTGACGAATGCTGATTACGTGGAGCGTGAGTCCAAAGAGATGCATCACGTCTATCGCTCACGGCGCTTCGAGTATGTGCTGCATGCGGTCGATCCGCTCACCCCGGCGCTGATGAAGGAAGTGGCCCGCGTTTTTGAGGGAACGTATGAGCTACTCAGTCAGAGCCCGTTCGGTGTGCAGGCGCAGCCTGTGGATGGCTATTTCCGTGCGCAACTTTATCAAACCATGGAGCTCTACCATGCGGCAGGTGGCCCTCGCGGCAGCGCTGGCGTGTATGTGCGGGACGAGCGTGTCTTCAAAGTGCCGCTGGATAGCCTGGGCGTGAAGCGCGGCACCAATGGCTACACGCGGGATGCGAATTTCGAGCTGAAGACGCTGGTGCATGAGATCACGCACATGATGATGCATGACATCCTGCCGCTCCTACCACGCTGGCTGATCGAGGGCACGGCGGAGTATGTGGAGTGCATCCCATATAAGGCCGGCACCTTCCGCCATAGCGACCTACTAGGCAGTGTGCAGCGCTACAACAAAGACCGCCTCAGTGGCAAATACCGCTTCAGCGGCCCACCGCTGGACTCCATCCGCAATCTCCTCACGCCACCGTCCAATGCGCAGCCCAGGCGGGAGGGGAACACCTTCTTCATGCCGCCGCCGACCAATCCGGTGCCGCAGATGGCTTTTTACCATAGCTCGATGCTGCTGACGTATTACTTCATGCACCTGGATGGGGACGGCAAAGGCACGAGATTGATCAAGTTCCTGGAAGCCGTGCGTGCCGAGCAGCCACGGCACACGGCTTTCGTGAAGGAGTTTGAGACCTACCGCGCCGCGATGGATGAGTTCATGAAAAAGCCGGAGGTGAAGAAGCTCCCAGACGGACGCTTTGAGTTCCCGAACTACCTGAAGCCTCCCCAGGCCCCCACACCGGCGCATGAGGACTACATGACCGAGCGCCTCGGGCATATCCATATGAAGATCCTGCTGGATGGCCGTGATGAGGTCCAGCTCCAGTCCGAAGCCGGAGCCGCCTTGCTCAAAGTAGGCTTGCAGGCTGCACCGTGAGTCGTGGGAGGGCAAAAAACCCAGAAAAGTTGGCTTTCGGCAATAAATCCTACTTTACACATGGGATTAAAGGTGAATAAATCGCCCTCCCACTCATGAATCCTGCCCAAATCACCGCCCTCAATGACGAAGCTCAAGGCAAATCGCCCGCTGAAATCATCGAAATGGCCCTCGCTCACGCTGATGGCCAAGCTGTCGTGACGACGAACTTCCGCCCCTACGAGGCGGTGATTCTGCATTTGGTCACGAAGTCCGCTGCGGACGTTCCCGTGCTCTGGATCGACCACGGCACCAATTTGCCCGAAACCTACCGCTTTGCCGAAAAGTGCCGTGCGCAGCTCGCGCTCAATTTGA
This sequence comes from Verrucomicrobiaceae bacterium, assembly GCA_016713035.1. Lineage (NCBI taxonomy): Bacteria > Pseudomonadati > Verrucomicrobiota > Verrucomicrobiia > Verrucomicrobiales > Verrucomicrobiaceae > Verrucomicrobiaceae bacterium. The sequence continues at coordinate 244,365 of JADJPW010000004.1, read as the reverse complement.
AGCCCTACCTGCCCCAAATGACCGCTGCACACTGGCTGGCGCTCAATGGTGGCCAAATCCCCATGCCGGACGAAGTGGAGCGAGTGGAGTCCTTCAGCCGCATCATGAAGCTGGAGCCCTTCGAGCGCGGCATGCGTGAGCTGGCCCCGAAAGTGTGGATCACCGCCCTGCGCCGTGAGCAAAATCCGCAGCGAGCCGCCACGCTGGCCCCCTTCATGTGGGACACGAAGTTCAACTGCCTCAAAGTGAACCCCATCCTCGACTGGACGCCCGTGGAGATGGACGCCTACCTCCTCGAGCACTCCCTACCAAACGAGCGCACCTACTACGACCCGGCCAAAGGCGATGAAAAACACGAGTGCGGTCTGCACGCGAAGCTCGTCACCGACAAAGCGTAAGCCCCCATGCCCGATCTCCCTCCAGACTTTCTGCTCTACATCGCCGCTGGTTTCATCGCCCAGCTCATCGATGGTGCCCTCGGCATGGCCTATGGCGTCAGCGCCTCGTCGCTGCTCATGGCCTTCGGCGTGCCCCCAGCGGCCACCAGTGCCACGGTGCATGCGGCGGAGTGCTTCACCACGGGTGCATCGGCCATCTCGCATCACGCCTTTGGCAATGTGGACCGCTTTTTGTTTCGTAGGCTGCTCATTCCGGCGGTCATCGGTGCTATCATTGGTGCATATTTGCTCTCCAGCATCGGCGATGTGCTGAAGCCCTGGGTTTCTGGCTATCTCATCCTCATGGGCATTGTCATCGTCATCAAAGCCTTCGTCCGCGTGGCTCCGAAGAATGTCACGACGCATCTTACGCCCCTGGGATTCTTCGGCGCACTCGTCGATGCCATGGGCGGCGGCGGTTGGGGCCCCATCGTCGCCTCGAATCTCATCGTGCGCGGCAATGACGTGCGCATCACCGTCGGCAGCGTGAACGCGGTCGAGTTCTTCGTCACGCTGGCCGCCAGCATCACCTTTTTCCTCACCATCGGCCTCACGCACTGGAGCATCATCCTCGGCCTCGCGATCGGTGGCATGGTCGCGGCCCCCTTTGGTGCCTGGGCCGCCAAACGCATTCCGCACAAGCCCTTCATGATCCTAGTCGGCGTACTCGTGACGGTGATCAGTACCCGTAATTTGATCAAGTTCCTCGCATGAGTCATTGACGCGTCATTTCAAGTGCTCAGTTCTCAGTGCTTAGTTTTCAGCACGGCTCAACTAAGCACTTCGCCCCTCAAACACCCGCCACTCCCTTTCCCCTCAGCCATGTCCGCCATCACGCATCTTCAATTCCTCGAATCCGAGGCCATCTACATCCTCCGCGAAACTGCCGCGCAGTTTGAAAAGCCCGCGCTGCTCTTCTCCGGCGGCAAAGACTCGATCGTGATGGCCTGGCTCGCTCGGAAGGCCTTTTATCCCTCCCGTTTGCCCTTCAAGCTCCTGCACGTCGATACCGGCCACAACTTCCCCGAGGCCATGACCTACCGCGACTGGTTCGTGCAGGAAATCGGAGCGGATCTCGTCGTCGGCCTCGTGCAGAAATCCATCGACGAAGGCCGCGTGCAGGAAGAAAAAGGCCACAACGCCTCCCGCAACAAGCTGCAGACCGTCACGCTGCTCGACACCATCGAGGAGCATCAATTCGACGCCTGCCTCGGTGGCGGTCGCCGTGATGAAGAAAAGGCCCGCGCCAAGGAGCGCTTCTTCTCCCACCGCAACGAATTCGGCCAGTGGGATCCGAAGAACCAGCGCCCCGAGCTTTGGAACATCTTCAACGGCCGCAAACACTTCGGTGAGCACTTCCGCGTCTTCCCGCTCTCGAATTGGACCGAGATGGACATCTGGCAATACATCCGCCAGGAGAACATCCCGCTTCCAAGCCTCTACTTCAGCCACCAGCGCAAGATCATCGAGCGCCACGGCCAGCTCCTCGACGCCAGCACCGGCATCATCCCACTGCTCGACGAAGAAAAGCCCCGCGTGAAGGAAATGACCATCCGCTTCCGCACCGTCGGCGACGCCACCTGCACCGGTGCCGTCGAATCCACCGCCAGCACCATCGACGACATCGTCGCCGAAGTCGCCGCCGCCCGCCAAACCGAGCGCGGCACCCGCGCCGATGACAAACGCAGCGAGACCGCCATGGAGGACCGCAAAAAAGAGGGCTATTTCTGATTTCTGAACCTGTGCTATCCTCCGCCCATGAACGCGACCACACTCAGCCCTGTCGATTCTCTCCTCGAAGCCGCCAAGCGCCTCACCAATCGTGAGCAAGGCGAGTTCCTGGATCGTTTTCTCGACCTGAACTATGATGGAAACGACTGTGATGAAGAACAGCCGCTCTCCCCCGAATGGATGGCCGAGATCAAACACCGGATCGCCCAGGATGAAGCTGGATTGTCCGAATGGATTCCTGCCGAGGATGTCATCTGCGGACTACGCGACACCCTTTCCCAACCTGCATGAAGGTGATTTTTGAACGGGGCGCGGAGCGCGATTTGCAGGAGAGCTTGCGGTGGTATCGCAAACGCAGCGATCAAGCGGCCAATAACTTCATCACCGAGGTTCAAAGCGCCGTTCACAGCCTCTCATCCGACCCTTTCAAAAACAGGCAGGTCGCCCCCGATGTCCGAGCCATCAAGTTCAAGAGATACCCCTACTGCCTCATTTACAAAATCATCGACGAAACCGTCCGCATTTACGCCGCCGCACACGAAAAACGCCGCACCGGCTACTGGAAACGCCGCCTGAACTAATTTCATGACCTCCACCACGCTTAACCCCACCGAATCTTCTCTCCTCCGCTTCACGACTGCCGGCTCTGTCGATGATGGCAAAAGCACGCTCATTGGCCGCTTGCTGTATGACTCGAAGTCGATCTTTGAAGACCAGCTTCTTGCTGTCGAAGAATCCTCGAAGCGCCGTGGTGACGCGCATGTGAATCTCGCGCTGCTTACCGATGGACTGCGTGCGGAACGCGAGCAGGGCATCACGATTGATGTGGCTTATCGCTACTTTGCCACGCCGAAGCGGAAGTTCATCATCGCGGACACGCCGGGGCACATTCAATACACGCGGAACATGGTCACCGGGGCTTCCACGGCCGATTTGGCGATCATTTTGATCGATGCACGGCTCGGTGTGATCGAGCAGACGATGCGGCACACCTACCTCGCGTCGCTGCTGCGCATTGGGCACATCGTGCTGGCGGTGAACAAGATGGACCTCGTGAATTTTGATCAGGCGGTTTATGACAAGATCGTGGGCGAGTACATGAAATTTGCCAGTGGCCTCGAAAACCTGCCGCAGGTCACGCCGATCCCGATGAGCGCCTTGAACGGCGACAATGTGGTCGAGAAATCCGACGCCACACCTTGGTACACGGGTCCGTCGTTGCTCCAGCATCTGGAGACCGTGCAGGTGCATAGCGAAACCGCCGCCGATGCGGCCCGTTTCCCAGTGCAGTGGGTCGTACGGCCTATTTCTGACCGTGAGGATGCCAAACTGGGCAATTTGCATGATTACCGTGGTTTTGCTGGTCGCATGGCCAGCGGCACCTTCCGCGTCGGAGATGACGTTTTGGTCTATCCTTCGGAGATGAAGACCAAAATCACTGGCATTCACACTTTTGAAGGCCAACAGCCGGAGGCCATTCCGCAGCTCAGTTACAGCATCACGGTCGCAGACGAGATCGACACCTCCCGCGGCGGCATGATCGTGAAAGCCGAGGAACCCGTGCAGACCGCGCAGGAGTTCGACGCCATGATCTGCTGGTTCGCCGACAAAAAGACGCTCAAGCCGCGTGGCCGCTTCCACCTGCGCCATACGACGAATGATGTCCGTGCCGTGGTCACGGATGTGCATTACAAGGTCAACATCAGCACGCTCGAAAAGAGCGCCGAGAACAAAGAATTCGCCCTCAACGACATCGGCTGCGTCCGCATCCGCTGCGCCGCGCCGATCTTCTTCGACTCCTATTCCAAAAACCGCACCACCGGCAGCTTCGTGCTCGTCGATGAGCAGACCAATAACACTGTCGCCGCCGGCATGATCCAGAAGCCTCTGGCCGATGCAGGTGACGAGGACGCTGACGTGTCGATTTGATCCGATTGCCGCTGCGCAGCACAAATAGAAGCACTGTCCAAAACCGTGGGCAGCCACTGGCATGTTGTTTGACGCCTCCCGCATGCAGCTTAGGCTGCGGCTACAATGACTGACTGGAAGACTTGGAAGCCCAGCCTGCTGGCGACGCTGATGTTCATCATCGACGAATCACGCGGCGAGGTGCTGCTCATCCGCAAAAAGCGTGGCCTCGGTGCCGGGAAGATCAATGGCCCCGGTGGCAAGATCGACCCCGGTGAGACCTTTCTGCAATGCGCCATCCGCGAGACCCAGGAGGAGCTAGGCGTCACAGCGCTCGATCCGGTGAAGCATGGCGAGCTTTGGTTCCAGTTCGTCGATGGATTGAGTCTGCATGTGGATGTGTTCGTGGCGACACAGCATGAAGGCATCGCGGTGGAGACAGCGGAGGCCGTGCCACTCTGGACGCCGCTCCATGCGCTGCCACTGCATGAAATGTGGGCTGATGACCGCTTCTGGCTGGAGGAGATGCTGCTACGCCGTCGCCATTTCATCGGACGCTTCACCTTTGATGACGATACCATGCTCACAGATGAGATGGAGTGGCTCTGAGGCTCTGTTTTTTCAGATGCCGGCTTCCATCACCTTCATCCAGCGACTGCGGAAGGGACGATTCTCCTCCATAAGCTGTGCCGCCAGAGTGGTGGAGAGCTCCGTGAGGCCTGCGGCACGGGCAAAGGCGGCGCAGAGCTCCTGACGGCGATAATGCTCGGAAGAGTCCGTGGTGCCGGCAATGAAGTGCTGCGCGATGCTGACCAGCGCCTCTGGAGGGAGCGAATCAAGTGCGACACGGAGTGTGCCACCATCCACAGCGAGGGCGATCACTTCTTCTGTGATGCCGCTGATGCGTCCTGTGAGTGTGCCGCCACCGCGCTGAGTGATGGTCCCTTTCCAGGTGCCGGTGGCGAGATCTGCGCGGAGTTTTTCCATGAAGTCACGGGCGCTGGTGTAGAGATACAGGCGGCCCTCATGTGCCGTGCGCACATCCGCTGTCTGAAAATGCATGCCTGTGAGCAAATCGACCGCTGGTGTGAAGTCGTAGCCACGCACGAGCGCGGGGATGAGCTCGCTGACCTCCGTGAGCTGCTCCAGATCGGCAGCACGGCGCACTTTTTCCTCCGCCATGCGCTTTGTCTGCTCCTCCATACGCAGGCGTGCGATTTCGCGGCGCAGACCGCTTTCCATTTGCTCGATACTGGTGCGGTATGTGCCGGTGTTGAGGATTTTTTCGCGTGTTTGCCGCACTTCGGCCAGAGCGGCCTCCAGCTCTGCGAGTGTGCCTACCTCGCGTGGTTTCAGAGCTTTGCGCAGGAGGGCGAAATCTGGCTCGTAGAGCTTCACCACGGCTTTGTAGAGCGAAACCCAACTGGTGCTGCTAGTGAGGCCCGCAGGCTCATCCTGGAGCTGGGGGAGTTTATCGCGGAAGTACTCCATCTCACGTGCTCCGGCCTCCGCATTGCCGAAATGCCACTCCGCCAGCCCGTGGGCTAGGTAGCCTAGGATTTCCTCATTTTCCGTCGCATAGCCGAGCTCCTCCAAGGGCATGTCGGGTGTTTTTTTGCTGCCAAGTCGTGTGCCGATGTCGGTGAAAAAGCGGCTGAGGCTCTCACTGGCCTCTGCGGTGGTTTTTTCTGCGCCGCGCCGGGCCAATTGGCGAAAGGCAGTCTCTGCTTCGGTGGCGCGGTGCTGGTGCATGGCGCAAATCGCCGCATTGAACCACGCCCAGCAGCGGGTGAGCTCTTTGGTGTCTTTTTCCCGGGCGATGTCGGCGAAGAGATCATGCGCAGTCGAGAATTCTCCATCACGCAGCATATCCTCGCGTGCGCTGACGAAGCGCTCGCTCACAGTGCCTTTCGGTTTCGCTTTCGCCTCCAGGGTGACTCCTTCGCCATCGAGCTGCGCGGCCTTCACGGGAGGTAGCGCTTTGACCACGGAGCGTGTGCGGCGCTGGCCTCCATCGCCGATGATCCACCCAAAGAGGAAGGACAGCAGGATCGCGGCGGCCAGAGCACCGACGAGCCGTGCTCGCCGACTGATGAGGCGGCGGCGGATGCCACTTTGATTGAGCAAGCCGTCTGCGAGGCGTAGTTCTTCGACGACGGTGTGGTAGTTCGGGAAACGCTCCTCTGGATTGAAGCTGAGCATGCGATTGATCACATGCTCCGTGCGCGGGCTGAACTGCAAGCCACTGTCGCCGAGCTGCACGCGGCGGCTTTTGATGCGGCGCAGTTCTTCGATGTTATGCGTGTCCGCACGGTGCGGCGGACTGCCTGTCAGGGCGTGGAAAAGCGTGGCCCCGAGGCTGAAAATGTCACTGCGGTAATCCTCCTCATTTTGCAGGATTTTTTCTGGTGCCACATAGAAGGGCGTGGCCCAGATCTCCGCGCTCGTATCTGGCCCGCGATCCGTGAAAAGCGCGAGGCCGAAGTCCACCACCTTCGCCGTGCCGGCCTCGGTGAAGAGGATGTTGGCGGGTTTCACATCGCGGTGGATCAGGCCCTGAATCTGCGCTGCACGCAGCCCCTCAGCCACCTCATGGCCGATGCGTAGTGCATCCCCCTCAGGGAGCTTTCCTTCTTTCCGGATGCGGCTCTCCAGGCTGCCTCCGCCCACCAGCTCCATGGCTAGATAAAAATAGCCCTGATCGTGCCCCACGGAGTAGAGCTTGATCACATTCGGATGCGTGATGCTCGCCGTGATCCGTGCCTCTTGGCGGAATTGCTCCATCCGCATCGCATCGCGACTGTATTGGCGATTGAGGATTTTCAGCGCCACACGGCGGCCCAGCGTCTCGTCCTCCGCCTCGAACACTCGGCTCATCCCACCCTCACCGATCTGCCGCGTGATGGTGAAATGATCAAAGCGCCGCCGCACCCGCACCATCTGGCCGCAAAAAGGGCACTTCAGCTTCGTGAATGGCTCCAGCGACGTCACGTCGATCTGCGCCTGGCACACCGGGCAGGTGCTCAGGAAAGACTGTTCGGGTGCTGTCGTGGCGGGAAAGGTCACAGAGTGAAAAAGGGAGCTGCAGGAGCCCAAAATGGGCTAGAGGGCCGAATTCCGAAAAACCATCCCCAAAACCGCAAAGCAGCCTCCTTTGACGCCTGGAGGCGTTTTTTAGTCATGGAGGATTGGCTTTGCATGGGGCATTTGGTTACGGATTGGTTCATTTCCGCCCAATCCGGCTCTAGGAGCAGGTTTGGGGGCCAATTCGGGGTCGGCACAGCGAAAACGTCACCTGAAGCCGCTCTTCGTATGTCAGAAATTACAGATTGCCTAATTAATTTGAATCTTGAGTATGCACCATGGATTGGATCGTCACTGAAACCAGCGACTGCGGCCTGCGGCTCGATAAACACCTCGCGCAGCGGCTGCCGGACCTCTCGCGCACTCGCATCCAGGATCTCATCAAAGATGGCCACATCACCCTGAATGCTCGCAGCACGAAATCCGGGGCCATTTTAAAAATGGGGGATGGCATCCACATCACCATCCCAGAGGTCGTCCCGGTCGGAGTCATCGCGCAGGACATCCCGCTCACGATTTTGTATGAAGACAGCGACATCGTCGTGCTCGACAAGCCACCCGGCCTCGTCGTCCATCCTGCGGAGGGCAATCCAGATGGCACCCTCGTCAATGCGCTGCTCCACCACATCGGCGACCTCAGCGGCATCGGGGGGGAGATGCGGCCCGGCATCGTCCACCGACTGGATAAGGACACCAGCGGCTGCATGGTCGTGGCAAAGAACGACATCGCCCACCGCCGCCTCACAGAGGCCTTTTCTGAGCGGCGCATCGCGAAAATCTACCTCGCCGTCATCAATGGTGAACCGAAAGGCCCCCAAGGCCGCATCGAAAACCGCATCGGTCGCCATCCAGTCGATCGCAAGCGCATGACCGTGCTCTTTGACGGCTCAGGGAAAGAAGCCGTCACGGAGTGGACCCGCATCTCCGCGCATGAAGGCTGTGCGCTCATCCAGTGCCGCCTACTCACTGGCCGCACGCACCAGATCCGCGTCCACATGAAGGAATCTCTGGGGCACCCGATTCTGGGTGATCCGATTTACGGCAACGCTGCCCGCCAGCGCACGGCTACTCCGCGTCTGATGCTCCATGCTTGGAAGCTAGCCTTTCATCACCCCATCCATGATAAGCCGCTGAGCTTCGAGGCGCAGCTACCACCTGAGTATGCACCGTGGATGGCCGCTGTGGGAGAGTGAGATCCGCCAAACGATCATCTCACAGCAGATTCTTCCGCTTGAACCACACGATCGGCACGATGGCGCTGAGGATGATGGCGATCATCACTAGAGCGAAAGCGAAGGGATTCTCCTGCACGGGCAGCTTCACATTCATGCCGTAAATACTGGCGATGAGTGTGGGCGGCATGAAGAGCACGCTCGCCACGGTAAAGATCTTGATGATCTGGTTCTGCTGGATGTTGATGAGGCCCAGCGTGGATTCGAGCAGGAAGGTCATCTCCTGCGTTTGCTGATTGGTATATTCGTCCAGGCTCTTGATGTCACGCATCACACTGCGGAACTGGGCGGCCAGCTCACCGCGCATCCATGTCGCCGCATTGTTCAGGAAGAACTGGAGCATGCGGCTGAGGCTCAGCAGGCTCTCGCGCAGATTTGCCACCAGGGCGCTGCGGCGTCCGAGTAGCTTCACCACCTCGGCCAAGTCCTTTTCCACCGCTGCGTCAGTCTTTTGGCCGCTGCGGCTGAAAATCTCATTGCAGATCTTTTTCAAGTCTGCCTCCACGATCTGGAGCGCATCCGCGATCCTCGCGACGAAGAGCTCCATCAGCAGCAGGAATACGGCATCACTGCTGATCGGAGTGGTACACTGCCGCCGCACCTGATCCATCAGCACACGGAAGGCGAGAGGGTCCGCATAGCGCACCGTCGTCAGGCAATCTGGCGCGATCACGAAGGAGATGGCCGTGCTCTCCGGCTCGGTGGTATCCAGTCCTACCGGCACCCACGCCGTCATGTAGAGCGCACCTTTCTCCAGATACAGTCGGCTAGATTCCTCGATCTCCTGCATTTCTTCACGAGTGGGGAGCTGATATTCTAGCCATTTTTCAGCCTCCAGCTCCTCCGCGCGGCCCGGATTGAGTAAATCGAGATAGACAAGATTGTCCGGGAACGGGCGAATCTTTTCGTCGTTCCAGTCGATGAGTTGTCCATGCTGCGTGATGAGGCGAACCATTAGGGACAGAGAAAGCGCGGAAAAATCATCACGCTAGTAAAAGCATGGTTGGAGCGCAGAAGATGTTCTGTGTTACTTTTTCTCCAGCAACTTGCCTTCATACAGGGTGGTGTAGGGCATGAAGATCGCGGTGCGTAGATCGGCACTGATGACGAGGGCCATGTGGATGCCCCTTGGCCCCTCGAAGCGCAGCAATCCGGGCCAGATGACCTCGGCGACTTTGAAGACTTCCAGCTCCTTGCCTGAAGCATCGGTCGAGCGCACCCATTTTTCATCCACATGCAGGCGCAGCTTCTCATTCACGCCGGGGAAGACCCAGTGGCGCTGCTTGGCACGCTGCCAGAAGTCTTTGTAACCATCTTCTGCCATCGCTTTTTGTGCGGTGGCCTCCAGATGCTCGATCGCTGCCTGCGCCTGTGCCAACCGAGCGCGGATGGCTGTGGAGGTAGCTTTTTCCTGCCGTTCATCGGCGCGGCGCAGGTGGGTTTCCAGCACGCGGAGGAGCTGCTTTTCATGTCGCAGTAACAAAGCGCCGTATTTTGCCTCCAGAGCTGGCAGTAGGTCAAAACCAGCCGCAATCGTGACGGGCTTTTGTACACCCTGGGCGGGCTCTGTCGCCGCGGAGATGCCTTCAAAGAGCTGGTAAGTGATGAAGCAGCGTGACTGCTGCAAATCGGGCGAAATAAGGTAACAGCTCAAATTCGCATCGCTGCGCTTCGATGGGAAAAGACCCGGAATCGCGCTCCTTTCACCATCGTCAGCGGTTTTGGTGCCCTCTGCGGAGAGTCGTTCCAGGAGCCATCCATCCAAGTGCAGGCTTTTGACATTGCGGGTGCGCTCCAGGGACCAAGTCCGCCCCGCTGCGGCCAGCAGAAAAGCCTGCCACTCCGCCTCATGACGACCTGGATGGTCCATTTGCCCTTTTTTCAGCCCAGCGAGACGTTGCTCCGCGATGCGGATGCATGCGCTGAGTCGTGGCAGACGGGCGGCATCCTTTTTCTCCTCAGCGATTTTTTTCTGCGCGGCCAATTCACCGAGGATCTGCTCCTGCGCGGGGATCAGTTGCTTGGTGAAGCCATGGTCCATCGACTCCACTGCCGTCACCCATTCCGGCTTTTCCTGCGCGGCACCTGGCAGAGCAAGTGTGAGGGCAAATAAGACACGAACAAGCATGGGCGGCATTTTGGTTCAGCGCTCATCCGTTTCCAGCGCCTTCTTCATCTTCACGCTCTCGAAGCCCAAGCGCTCACTGGCGTATTGGAGGCATTTTTCGATATTTTCCTCCTCCACGGCCAGGGCGGCCTCTTTGGACTTATCACTGATGTGCGGCAGTTTTTCGGCTTTTTTGCTGCGCACCATCGCGAGCGACTTCACCAGCTCGGTGGCCGGTTTTTCAGGGAAAGTGGCCCAGTATCCCTCGGTGAGGCATGGAATGGTCAGCGGATCACGCGTGATCATTTCCAGATGATGCACGACCTGCGGATTCGCAGCGTCGATGATCTGCAAAAGACGCGGAAGATCCAGAATGCCCTGGCCCAGCGGCACTTCGGAAAGCAGAAAACCCTCTGCGCATTCCTGCACGGCCATGTCTTTGATGTGGGTGGTCACTGCATAGGGAGCGAGTAGCTCCACCACCGCCAGCGGCTCCTCCAGTAGGGCCAGATTATTGCCGGTGTCGATGCAGGCCCCGATGTGGGCGCTGCCCAGCTTGGTGAGCAGCTCCACCAGCTCGGTGGCGTGGAAGTCTTTGTGATTTTCCACTCCGATGCGCACGCCATGTCGCCGTGCGAGCGGCTCGGCCAGGCGCAGGCTTTTCCACACATGCTCCTGGTGCTCCTTGAAGGCCTCCAGCGTCGAAAAAGTCTCGTAGCGGCGGCCTCCAGTGGCGCTGCGGAAAATCGTCGCACCCGCTTCTTTGCCCAGGCGCAGCTCTTGCTCGAAGCGGCCTGTATCGCCCTCGTTCAGTGGCAAAGTGATGCTGCCTTCCAGATTCAGCCCGTAGGACTCGCGGGTATCACGCACTTGGCCTGCCATGGCGTTGTTCCATCCCTTCACGGTGATTTGCAGACTGCCCACGCCGATCCCACGCACATGGTCCAGCACGTCGAGCGGGGTGTGGAAGGGCGGATACTTCAGACTACTGTGCCGTCCCTGCCAGCGCTGTGAGTAGGAGTGAATCACCAGTCCCATGCGCCGCCGCCGCACGGGTGAGTCCGCTCCTAGGGCCGATGCGGCGCAGGCAGCGAGTGTGGTGGTGATGAGAGAGCGGCGGTTCATTTTGCAGGAACGATACGAAACACTTCAACAATCAGCAATCCTTGTTCACCATGCTGGAATCATCACTTAAATGTCACGCATGCGCCGCCGCCGCTGGCTCCAGATCCTTTGCATCGTCCTCCTGCTCGCAGCGGTGGGCTGGTGGGGGCTGCCGTGGTGTGTCTCGCTGCCGCAGGCGCTGGCGCAGCCTGTGGAGCCGACGCCTCTTTATTTAGCACGCGATGGTTCACCGCTGCGGCACCTGCTGGGTGAGGATGGCATGCGCCGTGCGCGGGGAGTCAGCGCGGCGGAGATTCCCACCGTGCTGCGTCAGGCCATCCTGGCAGCGGAGGATCGGCGCTTTGGTGGGCATGGCGGCGTGGACTTGCTCGCCATCACGCGTGCGGCCTGGGACAATGCACGCAGCGGCCGCATCATCTCCGGTGCCTCCACGATCCATCAGCAGCTCATCAAAAACACGTCTGAAAAAGCCAAGCGCACCCTCCGCGTGAAGCTGATCGAGGCGCTGCAAGCTCGCCGCCTCGCGATGACTTGGGCCAGTGACGACGTGCTCGCCGCCTACCTCAGCCGCATTTCTTTTGGCAACAATCTGACCGGCATCTCCGCAGCGGCCTCCGGCTATTTTCACAAGCCACTGAGCGATCTCACACCTGCGGAGTGTGCTCTACTCGCCGCCATTCCGCAGAGTCCGGCCAGGTTTAATCCGCTGCGCCAGCTCGATAACATTCTGCCACGGCAACGGGCCATTTTGGACAAAATGCAGGCACTCGGCTGGCTGGATGCAGAGGCACACCGCGTGGCACGGGCACAGACGATCACGGTGCAGCGATTCAGCGGTGGCTTCGCCGCGCCGCATGCGGTGGATTGGCTTCATGGACAAGAAGCCGCCGCCGCAACCTCCTCCACACGCACCACCATTGATGCAGCGCTTCAGGAGCAGGTGGAAATCATCGTCGGTCAGCGGCTCGTGGCGCTGCGGGGGAAGAATGTGGGCCACGCCGCCGTGGTGGTCCTGGATAATGCCACGGGCGAAGTGCTAGCTCTGGTCGGATCACGCGATTTTCAGTCCGCAGATGGCGGGCAGATCAATGGTGCCTGGGTGCCGCATTCGCCGGGCTCTGCGCTGAAGCCATTCACCTATTTATTGGCGTTGGAGCGTGGATTCACCCCAGCGAGCATCCTGGCGGATCTGCCCATCGAATACGCGACGGCGAGCGGCACCTATAAACCGGAAAACTACGCTCTGCGCACTTACGGGCCGATGACGCTGCGCCATGCGCTGGGCAATTCGCTGAACATTTCCGCCGTGAAAGTGCTGCATGATCTCGGTGGCGCGGAGGTGCTGCTCCAGCGCTTGCAGCAGCTCGGGCTCAGCACGCTGACGGAGAGCGCGGAGCACTACGGACTCGGTTTGACCATCGGAAATGCCCCCGTGCGGCTTTTGGAGCTGACGCACGCCTACGCCACGCTGGCCCGACTCGGCATGGAAAAGCCCTGGACGCTCCTTTTAGGCCGCGAATCGGCTCCACGGCGGCTTTTGCCCGAAAAAGAGTGCTTTCTCATCGCAGACATCCTCAGCGACCACCAAGCACGCGAGATGGCTTTTGGCTCCTACTCGGCCCTGCGGCTGCCTTTTCGCTGCGCGGCCAAAACGGGCACCAGCACCAGTTTTCGCGATAATTGGACACTCGGCTTCACCGCACAATTCACCGTCGGCGTGTGGGTGGGGAATTTTGACAACACACCGATGCAGGAGGTCACCGGTGTGACCGGTGCCGCGCCCATTTTCCGCGATGTGATGCTCCATCTGCACGCGCACCAGCCTGCGCAATGGCCCGCACAGCCTGCGGGCCTCGTTCATGCCCGCATCGACCCACGCACGGGCAAACGCCTCACGCCGCAGACGCCCCCCTCACGCCTGAGCCGCGATGAGCTCTTTTTGGCCGAAAAACTGCCGCCGCTGGCCGCTGCGGCAGATTACGACCCGCGAGGCCGCGCCATCCTACCACGCGAATACGCCGCCTGGGCCGCCTCACCGCAAAACTGGCTCGGCGATCTCATCACCGTGGCCGCAGCAGATAAGCGGCCCGTGCTGCGCATCACCCACCCCATCGCCGGCACCGTCATCCGCCTCGATCCCGATCTGCCCAATGGCGGGCGCAGGCTGCTGCTCCAGTCCAGCGGCCCCCCGGCACCGAAATGGACCTGCCCGACGCTCCAGATCGAGTCCGAGGGCGGCATCACCTCCGTCCTTTTGACCCCTGGCAGGCATGAATTCACCGCCAGAGACGAGGCGACAGGCCAGCGGGCGACGACCTTTGTGATCGTACATGAAGAGTGAGGGTAGGGCAGGTAAGGGGCTCAAAATGGCCTCTCCCAAGTGAAGGCAGGCGAATCCAGACTTGCGGCAACCTAAATATTTTAGTAGTCTGAAGTAATTCTGCCTACATCCTCCTTTTTCATGAACCGCGCCGCGAAATCTCCCGCCACCGCTGTCGTCCCGGACACTTCGGACGTGGCCCCCATCCTCCATCAGGCGCAGGTGTCCATCACTGCGCCAGCGGTGGGCGAGTCCGCCCCGGCTCCCGCACCCCGCCAGCGTGCCCCACGGGCACCGCGTGCCTCTGCGGCTGCCGCCGCCAATGCAGAGCGCCCCCTGCGCTCACGCTCCACGGATGAAAAAGCCAGCCCCTGGAATGATCTTTTCGGCATCCTGCTGCTCATGGCTGCCTCCATGCTGCTGCTGGCGCTCGTTTCCTACGACAGCTACGATCTGGGGGAGTCCTCCCCGCTCTCCCACACCGATGAGAAGCGTGAGGTGACGCAGAATTTCATGGGCACGCTGGGGGCGCACTTCGCCTCCGCATTGCTGTACTTATTCGGCATCGCCAGTTATGTGTTCCCCATCAGTCTGACGTGGTTCGGGGTGTGCAAACTGCACTCCAAAACACATATCACCCGCCTCGCTCTAGCTGGTGTGGTAGTGCTGACCATCACGGCGGCCATCCTGGTCCATGCGATGGGGCTTTTCCCGCCAGATAATAACTTCCTCGCAGAAGGCGGCGGTGGCTTCATCGGCGGCGGTATCGGGGAGATGAGCATGCTCGCGGTGGGCCGGACGGGCACGCTGATGTTCTTTGGCACGATCTACATCATCGCTCTCTTCATGGTCACGGGGCTGCACCCCATCAGTGTGATGCACAGCATCCGCTATGAATTCGCCAAGTGGCAGGAGGAGAGCGAACAGCGCCGACTCATCGCTGAAAAACTCGCTGAAGAGGCCGCGAACACCATCCCCGGCACCTTCACCCCCATCCCTGAAGAGCTGCGGAAGAAAAAGAAAGGCGACCGACCCGGCGCTGCCGCTGGCTCTGCCGCCGCATTGGCCGAAATGGCCAAATCCGCCGCTGAAACCGGCCTCGTCACACCGGAGCTGGGCTTGAAATTCGATCCGCCGCCTGCGCCGAAGATCATCGATGCCTCTGCACCCCGCGCTCACGATGAGCAGAGTGACAAACCGAAGCTCACCGAGGTGTGGGAGAAAAAGCGTGCCCAAAAAATCGAGCAGGCACCGCATGGTTCCCTGGGGAATCTCACCGTGCGCTTCAAAGACTACAAGCTGCCCTCTCTGGACCTCCTGAAGTGGCCCGAGACGGTGAATGCCCCCACGGACACCGGCGAGCTGCTCGCCACCCAGTCCACCATCGTCAAGGCGCTGGCCAGCTTCGGCATCAGTGTGGAGCCCGGCGACATCACCCGCGGCCCCGCCATCACTCGCTACGAGGTGCGGCCCGTGGACGGCCTGCGTGTCAGCCGCATCGCCAATCTGGATGCCGACATCGCCCGCGCCACCCGTGCCGAGCGCATCAACATCCTCGCCCCCATCCCTGGCAAAGACACCGTCGGCATCGAGCTGGCCAATAAAGAAAAAGTCATCGTCCCGCTGCGTGAGCTGCTGGAGGACGAGGCCTTCATCAATGGCAAATCGAAGCTGCCCGTCGCCCTCGGCAAAGATGTGTACGGCAAAACGATCATCGGCGACCTCGCCGCGATGCCGCACTTGCTCGTCGCGGGTGCTACGGGCTCTGGTAAGTCCGTCTGCATCAACAGCATCATCACCAGCCTCATTTGCCGCTTCGCACCGGATGAGCTGCGCTTCATCATGATCGACCCGAAAGTCGTCGAAATGCAGAATTACGAAGAGCTGCCGCATCTGGCCCTGCCCGTCGTTACCGATCCGAAAAAGGCCCTCCTTGCCCTGCGCTGGGTGGTCAAGGAGATGGAAAACCGCTATCAAATCTTTGCCCAGGAAGGCTGCCGTAACTTTGAGGCCTTCAACAACCGCAATCGCAAGCGCAAAGCCGATCAGGATGCCAAACGTGCCGCTCTAGCCGCAGCCGCCACCGCCGCACCTGCGGCCAACAGCGCCGAAACAGCCCCCACAGCCGAAAAAACGGCCGTAGCCCAAAAAGCCGCTCCAGCGCCAAAATCGGCCGCGAAAGTCACCGCGCCCGATATGGCCGAAGGAACCGATTTGATGAGCACGGAGCCGAAATTCGTCCACCACATCCGCATGGACGAAGAACCGATGGGCAAAGGCTCCTTCCTCGATGACGACCTCGATGGCCTCATGGAGATGAAAGACCTCGGTAGCGTGTTGGAGATTGATTCCAGCGATGATTTGGAGGCCGGATTGCGTGATGCCAGTGGCTCTTGGCTGGGCGACTCCCAGCCGCCGCCGCGTCCTAGCACCACCGAGCGTGATTATCAGCCGCCAGTGCCTGATACACTGCCCTACGTCGTCGTCATCGTCGATGAGTTGGCCGATTTGATGCAGACCGCACCGGCAGACATCGAGGTGGCCATCGCCCGCATCACCCAGATGGCCCGCGCTGCTGGCATCCATCTCATCGTCGCCACCCAGACACCGCGTGCCGATGTCATCACTGGCGTCATCAAGGCAAACATCCCCACCCGCATCGCCTTCCAGGTCAGTAGCGCCCTCGATAGCCGCGTCATCCTGGACCGCAAAGGCGCAGAAAACCTCGTGGGTAAAGGGGACATGCTCTACGTGCCGCCCGGTGGTGCGCAGCCCATCCGCAGCCAGGGTGCGCTAGTCACGGATGATGAAATCCACGCCCTCGTCTCCCACTGCGTCGCACAGGGGCAGCCCATCTTTGATGTGAAGGTGAACAGCGAAAATGGCGACTTCCTTGGAGAAGGTGAAGAAGGTGAAAACGGCGGCATGAGCACCGAAGAAGCCGAAACGCTGGAAGACTGCATCGAGGTCATTCGCCAGGAGAAAAAAGCCAGCACCAGCCTCTTCCAGCGCCGCCTGCGCCTCGGTTATGGCCGTGCCGCACGCATGATGGATCTCCTGGAGGCTCGTGGCATCATCGGCCCCGGTGACGGAGCCAAGCCGCGTGAAATCTTAGTTCAGATCGACTGATCTTTCACTCAGCATCTGCCGCAGGCACTGATGAGGCTGCTTTGAACACAAGCCGCCTCACTGCGTCGAAGCGTGCATGATTGCTGCTACCATCAATACTCACCGCCTCCTCACGCGGACACGTTTTCCAAGGCCTGGCTGCTGGAGCCGCTTCACGCCGCAGGACTGGTATTTCGTCCGTGACACACTCGCCCGCGATGAAAAAGCCCGCGCAGGCTTCAATGCGATCCTGGACGATACCACTGCCATTCCGCTCATCTTGGATAACGATCTGCTTTTCCAAACCATCGTGCAGAATCGCCAGGCGGCCCGCGCACTCTCCCCTGAACTCTATTTCTACCTCATCATCCGCCACTCACTGCATGAGCGCGGCATCGACGACGCCATCGTGGCTGACTACATGGCCGGCGTCTGTGCCGATCATGGCTGCGGCCCAGAAAAAGGCCCAGAGGAGATCAATCGCAGCGTGGACCGCATGTACAGCGTCGATTACCTAGAGGCGCTGAATGAAGCGGACGGCTACGAACACTTTTTCCTCCATGTGCAGTGCGCGGGGCAGTATCTGGTGCTGGCGAGTTTTTATCCAGACTACATTGAGCGCCGCTCACGGCGCCGTGGGGCACCTGACGTGGGCTATTACGAAGAAGTCGTCATCAGCCACCTCCACGCGGCCCGGGCTCATGTGCTGGCAGATGAGTTTGAGCTTGAGGATACGCTCAGACGTGTCGCGGCGGCCTTCCCCATCGCCCGCCGTGCACTCAATCACACCACGCGGGAGTTTCTGAGCCTCGGACGATGATGGATTTTGAGTTTGCACCTTCATCACGCCAGCGGAAGCCTCGCAGGCATGGAGAAGCAGCATTTTGATTTTGATCTGATCGTCATTGGTGGTGGAAGCGCAGGATATGCCGCCGCGCGGACTGCGTATGCCGCTGGCCTGGAAGTGGCCGTCATCGACGGCGCTGCGGAAATAGGAGGCCTCTGCATCCTACGCGGCTGCATGCCCAGCAAGACGCTGATCGAAAGCGCGAACCGCCGCCTCGCCGCACGGCACGCGGCAGATTTCGACCCTGCGGCTGCTCGATCAAGGTGTGGACATGCAGCGGGTGCGGGAGCGGAAGCGTACACTCATCGCGGACTTCGCGGGCTATCGTCAGGGGCAGCTCGAGGATGGCCGCTTCGTGCTCTATCGCGGCACAGCGACCTTTTTGGATGAAAACACCCTGGAAGTGCTGCCGCGTGATGGCTCCGGCGTCTTCCAGGCACGAGCTCGGAGTTTTGTCATCGCCACCGGCTCGGAGGTATTTGTGCCAGATGTGCCGGGACTCGCCGAAGCGGGCTTTTGGACCAGCGATGATGTCTTGGACGCGGATGCTTTGCCCGCAAGCATCGCCGTGCTCGGTGGTGGGGCCATCGCACTCGAAATGGCGCATTATTTGGAAGCAATGAGCTGCCGCGTGACCGTCATCCAACGCAGCGAGCAGCTCCTCACCGGCCTAGACCGCGATTGCGGCGATACCGTGCGTGCAGCCTATGAGCGGCGCGGTATGCAGATTTTTTGCGGCACGGAGCTGAAGGCCGTTTTCGCCGAAAATGGCCAAAAACGCATCGAATTCACCCAGTCCGGCCAAACTCGCACCGTGAGCGTGGATGAGATCCTCGTCGCTCTCGGTCGCCAACCTGCCGTGCGTGGCCTAGAGCCCGAAAAAGCCGGTGTGAGCATCGAAAAACGAAAAATTTTGGTCAACAGCGCCATGCAGACCACCCGCCCGCACATCTTCGCCGCAGGGGATGTGTGCAGTCCACTCGATGTCGTGCACGTCGCCATCCAGCAGGGTGAAATCGCTGCGCGGAACGCCGCCAGGCTACTGCGGGGTGAAACCGCCTCAGAATCATGGGAGGATAGACTGCTGCTCTTTGGCGTCTTTTCGCATCCGCAGGTGGCCAGCGTCGGTGCCACAGCGGCTCAGTTGCATCATCAGAGCATCCCATTTCTCGAAGCCTCCTATCCCTTCAATGATCACGGCATGTCCATGGTCATCGGCGAGATGGATGGCTTTGTGCGCATTCGGGCTCACGCGGAGACGGGCGAGATCCTCGGAGCCTGCGTCACGGGTCCGAAAGCAACCGAGCTCATCCACGAGATCGTCGTCGCCATGCACTTTCGCTCCACCGTGCATGCTTTCATGACCATCCCGCCCTATCACCCCACTCTCAGCGAGATATGGACCTACCCCGCAGAGGAGCTCGCCGATCAAATCCCGCCGTCGGCTCCAAATGCGTAGGCTTTTGCCCCTACGAGTGACCCATCCGTTTTGAACTTCGTGGATCAAGTGCAGGGCTCCTGAGCGTATCCATATCATGTCCCCCTACGAGCAGTACCTTACGCAAACACGACGCGATTTCCTCGCGACGAGTTCCTGCGGACTCGGGACACTGGCCTTAGCATCGTTGTTGAAGCAGGACGGCTTGCTGGCGGAGGAGGCGAGCCTCCCAGCGAATCCGCTTTCCACCCGTGTGTCGCATTTCGCGCCAAAGGCGGAGCGCTGCATCTTCATCTTCCTCGAAGGCGGCCCATCGCAGATGGACCTCTTTGATCCAAAGCCGCTCTTAAATAAATACGACGGCCAACCTCTGCCTTACTCGATTGTGGGCGATGCGAAGTTTGCCTTTTTGCAGAAGGAAAGCGCCACAGTGATGGGCACGAGCCGCGTCTTTAAAAAGCACGGGCAGTGCGGCATGGAGATCAGCGATCTGCTGCCGCACATCGCAACCTGTGCGGACGACATCGCGCTGGTGCGGTCGATGCACACGAACCAGTTCAACCACCTGCCCGGCCAGCTCATGCTGAACTGCGGCGCGGCCTTGCTCGGGCGTCCGAGCGTCGGCTCATGGGTCACCTATGGCCTGGGCAATGCCTCGCAGGAGCTGCCATCGTATGTGGTGATGGTCAGCAAAGGCCGTGGCCTGCCCGGCGGCAGCTCGACGTGGTCGAGCGGCTTTTTGCCTTCGTCATATAGCGGTGTGATGTTTCGCAATGGAGCCTCGCCGGTTTTGAACCTGAACAATCCCGACGGCATCACGCCGGAGATGCAATCGGCCAGCATTCGTGCGCTGAACGACCTGAACAAACTCCAGCACAAGCACATCGGCGATCCCGAGATCGCCGCACGCATCAACAGCTACGAGCTCGCCTTCCGCATGCAAAGCGCCGCGCCGGAGCTGGTCGATCTCGCGGGCGAGTCACAGGCCACACTTGATGCGTATGGCGTCAATCGCATCGAGCCGCCCATCAAGAGCAACCTCGGCGGCATCGGCAATTTCCAGACCTTCTCGCGTCACTGTTTGCAAGCGAGGCGCATGGTCGAGCGCGGTGTTCGCTTCGTGAACATCATCCACGCCTCGTGGGATCATCACAGCAGCCTCGACCCACAGCTCGCGCACAATTGCCAGATGGTCGATCAACCCATCGCCGCGCTGCTGAAGGACCTCAAACAACGCGGCCTGCTCGACACCACGCTCGTCGTGTGGGGCAGCGAGTTCGGCCGCACCGCGCTCGGCGAGAACCGCAAGGGCTTCAAGAAAGTCACCGGCCGCGATCATCATCCTTATGCCTTCAGCCTGTGGATGGCCGGCGGCGGCATCAAAGGCGGACAGGTTTACGGCGAGACCGATGATTTCGCCTGGCACGTCGCCCGTGATCCCGTGTCCATCCACGACTTCCACGCCACGATCCTTCACCTCTTCGGCCTCGATCATAACAAGCTCAGCTACCGCTTCCAAGGCCTCGACTTCCGCCTCACCGGCGTGAACCCCGCGAAGGTGGTGAAGGGGCTGGTGGCGTAAACTCGATCAAGGCTTTCCAAAGATCCTCCCTACTGCAAGCCGAGCAGCTTGCTTCACTTTAGCTGACATCCAAAGAGTCGAGTGATGTTCGAGATCATCGATAACTTTCAAAGTGGTCATTTGATCCAGATGACCACTAGCTGCTGCAAACAGAATGACGCCGAGCGAACCACGCACCTGCAATCCAAGCGACTCGCCAAGTGTTCGTGCGGCAGTGTCGTCGGTGATAAACAGATCAGCGTTGATCTCCTGAGCAAAAGCGAGCGCCTCAGCCTCGCCCGCATCGAGAACCTGCGCACCCACCCATTGCCTAGCGAGTTGCAGACTCGCAGACGATGGCTGTGCTGTGTTCAGCCATGGAGGGAGTCCATCTGACATGAATGCTGGAGCGTGACGCTGAAGCTCATGCAGCACCGTCGGAGTCACATGAATCGAACCCAGATGCGACAGCAACCCTGCCACACCGATCTGATGCAAATGCAGGAGTGGCCCAGTGTCTGTGACCACCAGATTCATGGATGTTTCGGTGTGGCACTTACTGCCCACTCAATGTCAGCCAGTTGCTGCTTCTCCAGTATATCCAGTTTGCGATGATTCACGAAGTCTCGCACCGCAGCCCGCACCGCCTCGGCTTGGTTGGCAAACCAACCCGCTTTAACGGCAGAATCTAGTTCAGCGGTCAATGCCTCAGGAAGTTCGATGGTTAAGGTGCTCATGGGCGGAGACTACACTGGAAATCACCAAGGCGCAAGACGAGCGGCATTGGACAGTGTGCGGGTTGCGAGCAAGTCGATGAATCCTACCTCAGTGCTGTATTCAGTGTCGATGACTTCAAGCTGACTCTTCCACCTGATAGATTGGTTCAAGTTCTGAGCGAGAGGAAGTCCCGGAGGTGGCTTACGAGCGCAACAGACCAAACGCTACATCAGCGCGACAGACGAGGTTTTTGGTGCAATACGGCCTTAGAGCACCACAAGCTTAGCCACCGCTTCATAGGCCTCGCCTTCCGCCTCACTGGCGTGACTCCGGTTAAGTGGAGATGGGGTTGATTGTGCTTAGCTTTGACTGACGGTCGATTTGATTCACTCGGGGACAAAGAAGACATTGAAGTCAGGAACTGTGGTCATGCACGACAACATACTGCTTCCGATACTGAAAACCAGTTCCCGGCCAGCTCTCTGCGTAGCGGATCAAGGCAGCCTTTCCTGGGTCGAATTCAAGTCCGTTGACTCGGCAGTCAGCGTTGAGATTTCCTTCGTTGTCCCGCATTACAAAATAGCGAACTCCAGTAAAACCGGTTCCCTCAATGTACGGCTTTAATTCTTTCATACACGCAGTCGTCAAGCAGCAAGGGCAGAATGAATGACTGTCTGGATCAGACGAATTAATCAAATCGAGGTCGGACGCAGGGTTGGCGACGATCTCCACAGGACTGAAGACGCATCTTTTACCTGGCGATCGGTTTGGAAAAGCCATTTCCATGCAGGTGCAGTCTTCAGCCCTGTTTCGAGTGGCGTCTAGCAATGCGACAAGGTCAGTCTTGCACCACTTCTCAAACCCGACACGGCAAGCCTCCTCCAGTGTCTCTCCAATGGAATGTTGCCACTCGAAGCAGCGGTGGCAGCCGAGCCCAGAATGATCGAAGCTGATGATGGTGCAGGATCGACTACCTTCTCCGTCATCCAGAGGCTGAAATGAGCTTAGCTCTGGTCGGAAAACATATCCGCTGAACATAACATCTCCATCTGGCGATTTTTCTGCTGCAAAGCCCTTCTCTACCAGTGTGGAGAGAAGCATGTCGCGAAGGTCAAAAGCCTCATTCCAGCTACGGCGGGCGCTTGAAAACGAAATGGTCACGACCGGCCCATGCGCCATGTGGCCAGACTGTTCAGAAACAGCCTCTGGTTTTGGCTGTGAAGGTCGAAAACGACGAAAAAAACGGTTTAGCATGATGGCGTAAGTTTGAGTTGCTTTTTTAACACTTTCGTCGCCTTAAGCACAAGCACTCACATTAAAGTTTCGTAGTGATGCGCCTTAATCTCATGCGCAAGTTTGCTCTCCTCCTCCTCCTCCTCCTCCTCCTCTCCTGCAGCTTCCTCCACGCTCAGGATCCGCTTCGCATCGCCGTCTTCTAAGCGGATGCCACGCCAGAGATCGGGATGCCGGTGGACTATGTGAAGGCTCTGTCGATCACGGACCCGTAGAGTGCGCGGCGTGTGATCTTGATCGAAACCGGCAAGCCGTTGGTGCTTTGTGCGGTGGACTGGATCGGCATCGGGAATGGCGGGCATGATGAGTGGCGGCGCGGGCTGGCAGAGGCGGCGGGGACGACGATGGACCGTGTGGCGCTGTACACACTGCTTCAGCATGACGGCGTGCACTGTGATCCCATGGCGGTGGAGGTTTTGGCGAAATACGTCCTTGATCAGTACAAACTCAGCTATCGCTTCCCATGCCTCGATTCCCGCCTCACTGGCGTGAATCCGGTGAAGGCGCTGATGGCATCGCAATTAGCTCTGGGGAGGTTATTCGAGCCGTGGGGCGACGATGTCTTTCCAGAGGGCGTAGCCTTTTTCGTTCATGTGGAGTTTGTCTTTGAGGAAGATGTCGGGTTTTGGCTGGCCGTCGGCTCCGAGCATGACGGGATGCATGTCGATGAAGTCGAGCAGCGGGTTTTGGGCGCAGAAGTCACGGATGAGCGTGTTGGCAGCTCGTACACGGTCGATTTGGGTCCAGCGGCTCGGATTGGGAGCGACGGAGATGTAGCAGATTTTTGTCTTGGGCAGTGCGGTGTGGATGCGGGCGGTGAAGGCCTTGAAATCGGCGAGGACTCGCTCGGGTGATTTGCCAGAATTGATGTCGTTGCCGCCGGCATACATGACGATCTGGCGGGGTGAAAAGGGCAATGCTAGGCGGTGGGCGTAGTTCAGTGAGTCTAATACCTCGCTGCCGCCAAAGCCGTGGTTGAGCACCGGTTTGCCGGGGAAGTCTGCGGCGAGTGATTTCCACATGCGGATGCTGGAGCTGCCGATGAAGACGATGGGCGCAGCAGGCGCAGCTTTTTCCGCATAGCGCTGCTCGATGGCGAGGATTTCTTTTTGCCACTTGATGGCGGAGGTGACGATGTCGTAGCCGGCTTCGCTAAAATGCAGCCGATCTTCGACATACAGCTCTGGACGTGGCTGGCCATCGGCTCCGAGGAGCATGGGAAAGTAGTCGATGTAGTCGATGCGGGCACCGTCGGCGGCGATGTGGTCTGCGATGAGCTTGTTGGTCTTTTTGACGGTCTCGACTTCATCCCAGCGACTGGGTGAGGTGGGGATGCAGAGGAAGGCGAGCTTGGTTTTCGGCAATTTTTCACGCACGAGCGCGGCGATGCCCTGGAAGGCCGTGAGCACCTCCTCCGGCGTGCGTCCGAGGTGGAGATCATTGCCGCCTGCGTTGAGATAAATCTTCGCTGGGTCATACGGCAGGATGATGCGGTCTGCGAAGTGCAGCACCTCGCTCATCATGGCGCCGCCAAAGCCGCGATTGATGATTTTGTCCTTTTTGAAGCGCTGGGGTAGGGAGGCCCAAAGGCGGATGTTGGATGCACCGACGAAAAGTGTCGCGTTCTTGGGTGCTGGTGTGGACTTGTCTGCCGCTTCAAAGGCCGCGATGGCTTTTTCGAAGCGCTGCGGTCCAGGCACGTCTTTGGCGAAGACGGCCGTGGTCAGTAAAAGAAGGGCGAGGAGTGATTTCATGGTTTGGAGCCGCATCCAAACGCCATCCGGCACTCGTTCTTCCTCTCTAAGCCGCCTCGACGACGATTCTGCCGCCACTCACCTCACGGACGCGGACAGGCTGGCCACTTTCGAGGTAGGCATTGCCATCCGCGACGGCTTCGAGGATGCGGCCCGCGATTTCGACACTGCCGTAGGGGCGCAGGGCACTGCGGGTGATGCCGCTGTCGCCGATGTGTGCCTGGGCGGCATCACGTTGAGTGGGGGCATCTGCGGAGCTGCCACCGGCGGCGGTCTGAAGCACGAGGGCGCGGAAGGGGCGCAGCTCTGGCACCCACAGAATCATCAGGGTGATGAGGATGCCTGCGCCGGTGAGGCCGAGGGCGAAGTTCCGCAAGCCGGTGGCGTATTGAGCTAGGTCAAAGCTGCTGCCGCTGCCAGTAGGCGTGGTGCTGCCATCTGGGATGATGGTAGGGGCGATCTCCCAGCCACTCATGGTGTAAACGAGTGCCACCATGACGAGTAGGAAGCCGATGAGCCCAGGAATGATCGTCCCAGGTGCTGCGAGGAGCTCTACGCCGATGAGGACGATGCCGGTGATGAAAAGCAGCGTCATGATGAGTGTCTCATGGCCGACGAGACTGCCTGCGACGTAGTGGCCGAAGAAGAAGATGGTAAACACCGTGATCGCGACTGCTCCAGGGAGTCCGAATCCGGGTGCCTGCATTTCCAGATAACCGGAGGCCAGTCCCGCGATGATGAGCAGCCATGCATACTGCGTCACCCAGATGGCGATCCACTCGAACATGGTGGGCTCTGCGGTGAGGGACTCGCCCTTGAGCGACTCGCGTGCTTTGATGTCGTCGATGCTTTTGACGATGGCTTTGGCGAGGAGCGGCTTGCCATCTATGAGCATGGTGGCCTGATCGGCATCGAGCGTGACGATCTGGCCTTTGGGGACGATGACTTTGCCATTGATGATGAGGCCAGGATTCATGTCGATCATGCCTTCGAGGATGCGTACATCATGGCCTTTGGCCCGGACAGCGGCGCGGGCCATGCCCATGTAGGCGCTGTTGTTTTTCGCCCGCTCGGCCTCTCCCATCTCGGTGCCTTGGCTATTCACGGGTGTAGCTGCTCCGATGGAGCTGGCAGGTGCCATGTAGATGACATCGGTGGCCATCGCGGTGAGGGCTCCGGCGGAAATGGCGCGGGTATTCACGTAGGAGAGCGATTTGATCGTGAGTCTCTGCAAATCCTGCATCATGAGCGTGGTGGTGGCCCAGGCCATGCCGCCGGGAGTATCGAGGTCAAAGAGTACGGCCTCTGCACGCTGCTCATCGCAGAGGCGGAGGGTGCGCTTCATGAACTCAAAGCGTGCGGGGATGATCAGGTCCTCCTCGCCGACGGGGATGATGACGACTTTTCCGGTGTAGGGGCCCGAAGTGGCTTTTTGGGCGTTTTTGGCTATTTGGGCATTCGGAGTGGTTTTTTCCGTTGGGGTGCTTTCGGGCTGTTTTTGATCAAACCAGGCTGCGGTGAGCAAAATGGGCTTCAAATCGCCTGCGATGGTCTTCAAATCGGTGGCGAGTCCCTTCGCGAGCACCGGCACCGCATTGTCGGCATCGAGCAGGAGAAGCTCGCCTTTCTCAGCATGTGGAGGGAAGCCTTTTTCACGATCCACGAAGGCCTCCGCGATCTCGGTTTTATGTCCTTTGAGCTTTGCGAGGCTGCGTGCACCGGCTTTGAGCACGGCGAGAGATTCTGCGAGCAGAGTGTCCTGCGCTTTGGGGGAGAGTTCTTCATGGAGCGGCACCGCAGGCGGCGCTGCACCGATGCGGCTGCCAGGTGCCATCCAGATCTCATTGCAGGCCAGTGCGAGCAGTGCCCCGCCGCCGATGGCGGAGGTATTCACCCATGCGGCGGTGGGGAGCTTCAGCCGGGCGATCTCCTCGGCCAATGGGAGTGCGGCTTGGGCGTTGCTCTGCGTGACATTGATTTCGAGAATGAGTTTTTTGGCACCTCGCGCTGTGGCCTCGGTGGTGTAGCGGCGGATTTCATCCCAGCGGCTTGCGTTCTCCAGATCTGACTGCGTGATGATGACATGCGCAGCGCTTTGCTCCATGGAGGCTGCTAGGAGGCTGTGGCTCGTGAAAAGCAGCGAGAGGCTGAAAAGCAGTGTCTTCATGCCGCGAGCCTACGCCGCGTGCGAGGAGGAAGCAATGGCGTCGTACTCCGCCAGGGCAGCGCTGGCGCTGCTAGGTCGATCTTGTGGCTGGCGGCTCATGAGCCGGTCGATCCAGGTGCCGAGCGGACCTGGGAGGGGCGTGACGCGATGCTGCAAATGCGCCGTGATGACCTGGGGCTTCAGCTCGCCCTGAAAGGCACAGTGGCCCGTCAGCGCAAAGTAGTACACACCACCGAGTGCATAGATGTCTGTGCGCTGGTCGAGCGTGCCCGCAGAGAAGTGCTCTGGTGCCATGTAATGGATGGAGCCGTGCAGGGTGGCTCTGGCACTGTGGATGGGCTGGGCACTGCCGAAGTCTGAGATCTGGCATCCCGCATCGGAAATGAAGATGTTTTCTGGCTTCAGATCGAGATGGAGGAAGCCTGCGGAGTGGATGGCATCGACTGCGTCGAGGCTTTGACGCACGAGCTGATCGAATGCGGCTGCATCGAGCCTGCCGTGCTGCTCCAGCGTGCTGGCGCTGATCCATGGCATGATGAGGGTGCTGGTGGATGCGGCATGCGAGTGATGGAGAATGGGCACTAGGTGAGCGTGACGCAGTGCGAGCAGGGCTGGAGGCGGCGGTGGGCCGTGGTGCTGCTTTACGGCGAGGAGGGCACCAGTTTCGAGATCACGACCACGCCAGACGGTGCTCTGGGCCGTCTGGGCGATGATTTCGAGAAGCTCGGTGCGGTGGGGCATGGGTGGTCGCTAGCGGCTGGAGCGGTGCGGGGTGACAATAAGCAGCGTGATTGGAAAACAATTCGACTTCGGGCTGCGTTTTGGCTTTCCTGCACGATTGATTTTCTTCACCATCTCATGAATACGACCACCGCATCGCTCCTCGCTCTCGCATTGATCTCCTCCTGCCATCGTAGCGAGAACTGGCCGAACTGGCGCGGTCCGAACCAAGATGGCTCCAGCGCGGAGACGGGTCTGCCGGTGAAATTCAGCACGACCGAAGGGGTGAAGTGGGCTGCGGATGTGCCTGGCACCTCAGCCTCCGTGCCGGTGATCTGGGGTGATCACCTCTTCATCACTGCACCGATCCCGGCTGAAAAGAAGCTGGTAGGCCTGTGCTATGACAAACAGAGCGGCAAAGAAAAGTGGCGCACGGTCATTTCCGAAGGTGAGGACGTGCAGTGGGACGATAAGAGCAACCTCGCAAGCCCATCACCCGCGACGGATGGTGAGCGGGTGTATTTCCTCTTCGCCAATGCGGTGGCCGCAGCCTGCGACTTCAGCGGGAAGATCGTGTGGAAGCGTGATTTCAAAGAGACGCATGGTGCTTTTGGCACACAGTGGACGTATGGCAGCAGCCCCACGATCGACAGCGGAAAGCTCTACATTCAGGTGCTCCAGCGCAATGAGGCGTTTAAGTTCCAGGACAAGTTCGAGAAGGGCACGCCGGGTAAAGACATGAGCAGCTATGTGCTCGCACTAGATCCAGCGACCGGGAATGACATCTGGAAGGTGATCCGCCCCAGTCTCGCGACGCTGGAGTCGCTAGAGGCTTTTAGCAGCCCCGTTTTCACCACTCACCAGAACAAGCGTCTGATGCTGATCTCTGGTGGAGATACACTGACGATCCATGATGCAGGCACGGGCAAGGAACAGAGCCGTATCGCGACATGGAACCCGCCAGGCGATGGCTATAACAAATTCTTCCGCCTCGTGCCCTCACCCGTAGTGGGAGCAGGCGTGGCGCTGGTGTGTGCGCCGAAGAATTCCCCCGTCTTTGCGCTGTCACTCGATGCTCAGGGGGAGACCGCCGCTTTGTGGCAAACGGAGCCCAAAGGTGTGACCAGCGATGTGCCGACACCCGCTTTTTATAAGGGCAAATTTTACGTGCTCGATGGTGGGAAGAAGCTCCTGAGCTGCCTGGAGCCCGCGACGGGCAAAGTGCTGTGGACCGGTGAGCTGGGTGGCAAAACCAAGTTCGAGAGCAGCCCCACCGTGGTCGATGACAAGGTGTATTGCATCAATTTCTGGGGTGAAGTGTATGTCGCGAAGGCGAATACGGACACCTTCGAGCTCCTGGCAGTCAATGAGATGGGCAACGGCTCCAAGCCCAATGGCAACGCGGATAGCGTGCGTGCGAGCATCAGCGTGAGCGATGGCAGCCTCTTCATCCGCAACCAAGAGAAGCTCTTCCGTGTGGGGAAGTAAGAAAGCGATGACATGGGCTTTACGGAGGCGTGCTTGCATTGAGTGCGGGGTTGTTGAAAGATGCACACCTTGAACCCGCAGAAAAACACGTCTCCCGTCGTGATCATCGGCGCTGGCCTTTCCGGGCTGGCGTGTGCCCGCGTGCTGGCACGGGCGGGGGTGCCGTTTACGGTGCTGGAGGCATCCGATGGCGTGGGCGGGCGAGTGCGGACCGATGTGGTGGAGGGCTTTCGGCTCGATCGGGGCTTCCAGGTTTTTCTGCCGGCGTATCCTGAGGCGCGGCGGGTGCTGGACTATGATGCACTGGATTTGCGGCCGATTTATCGCGGGGCGGATGTCTTTGTGCGTGATCGGTTTCACCGAGTGGCGGACCCGCTGCGGCATCCACTGGTGGCACTGCGAAATCTGCATGATGACACGGTGGTGAGTCATGCGGACAAATGGTTCACGATGCTGCTGCGGAAAGAGGCGTTCGGGCTACGTGGCCCACCACGCTGGCAGGAGGAGGTCGAGATGGAGACGGAGGAGTATCTGCGGAAGTTTGGCTTCACGGAGCGAGTGCTGGATCGGTTTTACCGGCCATTTTTTGGTGGGATTTTCATGGAGAAGGACCTGCGCACTTCTGCGCGGATGATGCTGTTTCTTTTCGCGATGTTTGACCGCGCTGGCTCTGCGCTGCCTGCGCAGGGGATGCAGGCCATCCCAGATCAACTGGCTATGGCGCTGCCGCCAGGCAGTCTGCGCCTGCGCACGCCTGTGAGTGCGGTGCGGGCGGGCGAGGTGGCTCTAGAAAGTGGTGAAGTGCTGCACGCGGAGCATGTGGTGATGGCCGTGTCTGAGGATGCGGCACTGCGCCTGCGCACGAGCGAGGGGGCGGCAGGGGCTGCGCCCGCTAGTAGATCGACGACCTGTCTCTATTATGCTGCGGCAGCTACAGACATGCCGGAGGGGCGTGACCCGATCCTCTATCTGGATGGAGATGGTCGTGGGCCGGTGAATACGGCGTGTGTGCTCTCACGCATCGCGCCTGAGTATGCGCCGGAAGGCTGGCATTTGATTTCAGCGTCGGTTTTGGGCATGCCATCGAGCCTGGAGCTAGAGGGCGTGGTGCGGCAGCAGTTGGTGCGGTGGTTCGGCCCGCGAGTGATGAGCTGGAGGCACCTGCGGACCTGTCAGGTGCGTCATGCGCAACCAGAGGGGCGGCAGCTCCGTCTGGGGGATGGCCCGCTCTCTGCAAAAATCGAGCAGGGCCTCTACCGCTGCGGTGATTGGTGTGAGGACGTGTCGATCAATGGTGCGCTAGTGAGTGGACGGCGTGCGGGTGAGGCCGTGCTGAGCGCCATGGGTGTGACTCAGTAATAGACCGGTTCTCAAAAAGAATGTCATATTGAGGCTGTACTTTTTAGAATTGCGGTAATTAATAGGCAGCGGTGGCCCGCCCGTGTATCACACTCAATCTCGAAAACGCGACCTTGGAAGAGGTCTGCGTGGCGATGGATTGCTCACCCACGAAGAAGGGCTTTCGTCGGCTTAAGCGCTGCGCTGGCTTTATGAAGGCAAGAGCCGCGAGCAAGTCGCTGACCTCTCAGGCTTCAGCCTGCGGCAGGTTTTGCGCTTCATCCAAGCCTTCAATCTCGCCGGCCTTGATGGTCTCATTCCCGGGTGTAGCAGCGGCCGTCGCCGAATCCTGCCCAAGGAACAAGTGAGCGGTAAAATCCTACCTCTCATCGAAGATCCCTCACTGGCCGGACAAAGCCACTGGACCGCTGTGAAATTGCACGGCTGGATCAAGCAGAACCTGCAAACGCAACTCGGCTACAGCACCACCGTGCGCTATCTCCACGAGCACGATTACCGCCTCAAAGTTCCGCGCCCCTGGCCGCTCAATCAGGATGAGGACAAGCGCCAAGCCTTCTGCGAAAAGCTCCAGCGCTGGGTGGCCGATCCGAGCGTCGACTTGTGGTTCAGCGACGAAAGCGGCTTTGAAGGCGATCCGCGCCCGCGCCGTACCTGGACCAAGATCGGCAAGGTGCGCCACTCACCTTATCTCGGCGAGCAATCCGCTACAATGTGTTTGGCGCAGTGCGGCCCAAAGATGGACGTCTCGGCGCACTGCTCTTCAACCTGTGCGACAGCGTCACTTTTCAGGTGTTCCTTGACACTCTAGCTGAGGAGAATCCGCACGTGGCAGGACGCCGCGCCATCCTGGTGCTCGACAACGCCTCATGGCACAAGACCAAGAGCCTTAACTGGCACCACTTTGAGCCCGAGTATCTGCCACCACGCTCGCCCGATCTCAACGCCATCGAACGCTTGTGGCTGCGCATGAAAGCCGACTGGTTCAACGGCTGGATCGCCAAGACTTCCGAGCAACTTCAGGACCGTATCATCGAGTCCCTGCGCTCTTTGTTCGACCAGCCCTCCATCCTTCAGTCCCAGTGCCGCCCAAAGACGCGTTTATGACATCCTTTTTGAGAGTCGGTCTAGGCTCTCTCAGAGCCGCAGGAAGGCTCTCTGGCGATAGAGCCAGAAGCAGACGAGCCAGAGGACGAAGAGGACGGAGCATTTTTCGATGATGGGCTCCCAACCAGCGACAAAGATGCCAGGGAGGTGTGTGTGAAGATTCCTGGCGATGTCGGCTCCGAGCTCGTGATGCATGAGATACATGGTAATGCTGTTCATGCCGACGACGACGAGGGGGAAGACAAGCCTGCGCTGGTCGGCGATCTCGACGAGTGCATAGAAAACGGCGAGCATGAGCAGCACCCAGCCACCGCTGAAGATGGCCCAAGAAGGCGTCCAGATGCGCTTTACGATGGGGATGGCACCGAAGCCGAGAATGAAGCCGATGAAGATGAGTACGATGCCCACGATGATGAGGCGTGCGCATTTCCACCGAGGCTCAAGCGGGCTGCGCTGAAGAAAAAGACCGGTAAGGGCCCCTCCGAGCATGGTGGCGAGTGAGGGGATGAAATTGAGTGTTTGATAGCCGCCAGCTTGGAAAGTGTGGTTGTGCGGCGGAAAGAGATTGAGGAACCAGGAGTCAAAATGTGCTGCGGCATTGGTGTGAATGCCCCAGTGGCTCCAAAAACCCTCAAGCATGCCCTCGCGGGCTCCTTTGAGGCCCTCGATGGCCGCGAGCTGCTCTGCTGTGGGCAGTGGATGCAGGATGAAAAAGGCCGTGTAGCCACCCAGTAGCACAATGATGCTGGCGATGATGCTTTCACGTCCGAGCTGGACTATGAGAAAGAGGAAGACGTACCCAAGCCCGATCTGGGCGAGCACATTGGTGAAAGTGAAGATGGTGTGCGACTCCTTCTCCGGTGTGCTGATGATGATGGCAATGCCAATGAGTAGCACGGCACGCAGGATGGCATGTCCGAGCATGCTGAGGAAGCTGTGCCCTCGCTCACGCCGTGCAGCGCAAGAGAATGGCACCGCGATGCCCACCATAAACATGAAGCTGGGCTGAATGAGATCCCAGAGTGAGCAGCCCTGCCATGCGCGGTGCTCGAACTGCGGTAGGATGTCCTTCCAGAGGGAGTCAGGATGAGCAGAGGCCATCTGCACGATGCCGAAGCCACTGGAGGCCATCAGGAGCATGATGAAACCGCGAAAGGCGTCGAGAGATAGGAGTCGCTGGGCGGGGGGATGCATCGGCAAAGGAACGGAAGCCAAAGCGGTGAGTTATCGCAGCACTGGGCGATGCAGAACGCGTCGTGCCGCTACCAGAAAATGGGCCGAATCAGCGAGCGCGTGTAGCTGGAGAGCGGCGGATGCCTGGAGGGAATTTCTCCTCACTCGCTGCGGCGGGTGCCTTATCCGGTGTGCTGACAGGACGAGATGGCAGCGAGTACCAGTGCATTTGCGGAATGGAGACGAGCTCGACCCATTGCTGTGTGCCGATCTTTTTCCATTCGAGTTCGACGATGGCCCAGACGTGAGTTTCCCAGGGCAAGCGCTCAGAGAGCTGCTTGGAGAGCAGGCTATCTTTGGAGAGGAAGACCGGCTTGCGGAACGGATTTGGCCGTGGGAGGCCCACGCTAAAGGTGTCCTTCTGGCTGCGATTTGGCACGTCATCCTCGAAGTAGTGCTGACGATAAATGCCGACATGGAACATGGCGCGGCCTTCTTGGTAGCCTTGGAAGAAGGCTTCGAGCTTGCGGTCCCTGAGCTCAATGAATGCGAGCCAATCCACCTTCCAGCCATCATCACGTTGTTCGAGCATTACCGGGACGGGGAACTCCCAGGTCTTACTCTCCAAATGGAAGATGCAGTGGGAGCCTTGGCCGAGCTGAGGATTGTCATCATATCGGCCATAGGCGATGTTATCCACCTGGATGGGGCCGTCGCTGTTTTGCGAGTAGTAGCGCTGCATGATGGGCTTCATATACTCGGTGCCGAGGGTATGGCGCATGCGCTCGTTGAGATTCGCTGCGGCGAGGAATTCTTTGAGCGTGTCGAGGGCGGGCTGAGCAGCCGGAGGCATTTTTTCACCATCAGCTGAGTCCATGATCTGGCCTGGAGCTGCGAATCCAGGCTGGGCGGGTACGGCCGGAGCTGTGGTCACGGCTGGTGGCGTGCCCGTAGGCGTGGAGGCAGGCGGCAGTCCTGGTGTGGCATCCATCGGGCCAGGGAGGCTCGGCGGAGCCCCTGGTGTCATGGCCGTTTTGATTTCGACTGGGGCGCTGGGATTCTGTTCCGGTAGGCTTCCAGGCAGTGGGGCACCGAGTGGATCGGTATTCGCTGGAGAGGCGGTCAGAGTAGGAGCCTGTGCCTCTGGTAGCCCAGGTAGTGTCGGCGCTGGAGGGGGAAGGGGGGAAATGGGTGCAGGTAGCGTCTGCGTGGGTGTTTCCACGATGGGATTGATCTTTTCAGTGGCACCAGGAGGAACTGGAGCTGGGGCGGAGTCAGGAGAAGGGACTGCGGGAGTCTTGGTGGACAATTCATTCAGATCGACATCCTCGGCGGAGGTGCCGCCGAAGGTGTCCTTCAGCACGTAGCCAATGATGCCGAGGAATCCGATGAGGAACACGGCCGCGATGGCAAGGCGGATGAAATTGGTGCCACGCGAGGGGCGGAGTGCACTGAGCTGGCGACCGCTAGGGATCGGAGCCACCGGAGCTACTGGGGCAGAGCCATCTGCTCCGAATCCACTCAGGCTCAGGCCGTGTGAGGGCTGTGGGATGGTCGCTTGGGGGAGCAAATTCTGCGTGCCAGGGGTGATGGGTGCAGGAGGAGTATCTCTACCGAGCAGGGAGCCTGCGCCCAAAGGGCTGTTGGGCATGCCTTGAGGGCCTTGAGGCATGCTGGGGAGCATAGGGGCACCAGGAATGAGCCGTGAGGAGGGCGAATTGGTAGAGGCAGGTCCAGAAGGCATGCCGCCGAGCATGGGAGATGCTCCGAATTGGGGTACGGCGTTGCCAAGTGGGTTTTCCATACCCTGTACTGCCGGTGGCGAACTGGCCGGAGTGGCCTGTGGAATGGCTCCCCAGGCGGTAGGGGCACCTCCTGGAGGCAGAGATGTCATGGGAGCCTGTCCCGGCAAACGACGTGGGGGTAGATGGATACCCCCCTGAGACATATCACCCGTACTAGGAGACTCGGTCACTTGGGCGGCGGCTTCGGCAGGCTGCGGGGGTAATGCCCCCTCATGCATCATGCCGCCGAACATCGCCTGTCCGAGTCCAGGCATCGGCTGGACGTGTGAGGAGGAGGGAATGCCGGGGATGGTCCCGATTTCTGCGTGGGGGGGAGCTATCGGGGCTGCCACGGGAGGTGGCTCTGACCATTGTGGTACAGGTGGGGCTGGAGGGGCTTGCACCAGCACTGGCATCTGGACAGGAGGAGCAAATGATACCGGCGCAGCAGGGGATGTCACGGTTTGACCACAGCCGGGGCATGGACCGCTGACACCTGCCATTTGGACTGGCACTGTCAGTGGCATGCCGCAAGCCGCGCACTGGAATTGAAGGACATCCGGGTTCATGATGAGAAATGCAGATTAATCTTGTAAATATGGTGGTCTTTTTCTGTTTCGACAATGCGAATTTTTAGAGTTAGTAAAGCTTTTTTGAGGCCATGTCGGTGCGTAAAACTTAGCTTAATAACGAATCATAAATCCACCGCCCCCCGTGAAGGCCCCACCTAGACGTGAGGTGGGCTCCACTTCTGGAAGCAGCCAAATATGGTTCTGTCGCTGCAAGCGGCTCCAAAGTAGGAATCGTCTCACCATCCAGAGTGCGATGCCTGTGACCGTCAGCAGCAATAGCACCAGTAGAATGACAGAACGCCAGCCTATCGAAAACAAACTCAGCGACGGCGTCAATGCCCCAGAAAATGAGTCGGCAGATTGCTGAAGGGCCATTTCGCGGAGTGGCTGAGTTTCACCGCTTTTGCGGCGTTCCCCGATGAGAGTTTGCTGAAGCCAAAAAAGCCGAGTGGAGAGTTCAGTGCAGAACTGCTGAAGCTGATCCACGGGGTCGCGGACTTCGAGTGCGTTGCGTAGGCAGGCATGCGCCGTCTCCGAAAGGAAACTTGCGCTGGTTTGCTCATGGACGGATTTACTCACAAAAAGTCTCGCACGCCATGGCTCCGAAAGTGGAAAAGCCACGAGGCAGGAGTCCGTACGGGTCAAAGTGCCGCCAGCAGCCTTTTCTAATTCTGCCACGGTTGGGATTTGTCGATCACTTGGCAAAACAAGGACAAAAATCCGGATTCGTGCGTCTCGTGCGTGGAATTCCAGGAAGCGTGTCATTTCCTCGGCCGGCACTTCTGAAATAAGTGAATCTGGGTCGATCAAGAACTCTTGGGGGAGCGCATCGGCAGCGATCTGCATGAATTCCGGCGTCGTGTTCCGTAGCATGGCCGAGGGTGTCGGACCTCGGATGGAGGGAGCAGACGGGGCGATTTCAGTAGAAAGAGAGGGCGAGTTCGGCAGGAAAAGGCGTAGGTGCTCTTCACTCAGTCCGTAATTGATGCCGGGCAGTAGCGTGGAGGGTAATTCCTCGAGCTTTGGCCCCGTTTTCAAAGGACCGCTAAGTGTGAAGTCTCCTAGTTCAGTACTTTGCTGCGTGGCATCGGGAAGGAGTGTTCCGCTTAAGTTCAGTCCACCATTCTGAGCCTCATGGAATGAGCGCAACTCGTCCTCTGTCCATCGCGGCAGTGGTAACTCATCCCCAAACAGACAAGGAGGAATGCAAGTGACTAGGAGGAGCAAGATGGATAAAACGCTGCCTCTAATCACCCCACAACCCACCACGGAAGCACAAGGCTCCGAAAATCGAGTGAGCTGGAGTTGTGTGAGCAGGGACATTTGATTTTCTACTTTTGGAATTTACCCGCCTTCATTTAGCGAAGCTGTGAGTGAGTTACCTTTTCGCGTGAGAGGTGAGAGGTGAGAGCCCATTCTGTGACCAGTGCGCAGTGGCTGCACGTCCAATCCGTGATCCGAACCCGTTTTTGGGCTACGGGGTTGCTTTACCGCTGCTCTTTGAAGGAGGGTTCTCAGATCTGCAATCATGCACAGCAAGGCTTCTCCCGTATTATTTTTGGCCAGGGATCCAGCTACAGATTTGAGGATCTGCTGGGTCTTTTTTTGATGGAGGCAGGGTTCGATACCGTAGCCTGCGGTCAAAGCCAAGGAACGGGTGAAAGGGTCGATAACAAGCACCAGGCCATAATCATTGCGCTTTTCTAAGAGATGGGTGTGAAAAGCACCTTGATTGAGAAGCCAAAACCCCAATTCCGATACATTAATTTCATTGGGAAGCGCCCCCAAATAAATGGCGATAAAAGCTTGAGGGAAAGCCCTCTCAAAGTCATCCAACGCCAATTCGCATGCCTGGTGCTCCTCCAAGCGCAGCAAGTGCGCCGCGTCAGTGATTCTCTCCAGGCGTATCCACTGGTCACCCAGATAATTTTTCAGTTTAGCTGCTGAAAACCCACATTTCTCACACAAGTGTGAGGCGTTCGTTGGGAGAGGTGTTGAGCAGCAGGGGCATTTCACAATGTATTAAATATATGAATATTACAACAGATCAAATAAATTCTTTATGCGAACCTTGGGCTAAAAAAAGATTTACAGCCTCGCCGATTTGTGGTTAACTCTTCCTTAAATAGATTAAAAACGAACGTACTCCCGGTCTCCGCCATCCAAAACTGACAGCCTGTTTCAGTCATCACATGAAGCCTACACTACCCATCTTACTTGTTGCTGGTCTGCTGACCGCAAATGTTGCCGAAGCCAAATGGCAGCGCCTTCCAACTCTGAAAGACCGTCCTCTGGAAAATGGTGCCAAAGGAATGATTTCAACAGCAACCCTTGAGAGCACTAGCGGCATTGGTAGATCTCAGGCTCTGCTTTCAGTGGACGTCACGGAGGGTTGCACAGTCGCTGCTGGCAATAGCAATGCGATCATCAACCTAGGCAAGCCTATCCTGATTTCACGCTCTTCTTTCGTCAATGATGGCGTGGAAGGCCGCGCTACTCTATCTGGTAGTGCTGATAAGAAGACATGGGCGACTCTAGACGAAAAAGTGTTCACCGCCTCTGACCGAGAGATCACCTTCGCATTCGCTGGAATCCAAGCCAAGTATGTTCGACTCGACCTCGTTCTCTCAAAAGGTGGTAGCATTCGTCACTTCCAAATGACGGGCGACGAGGCTGATCGCAATTATACCGTTAAGCAAACAGCGGATGGCAAGGGTGGTTATCCTGTTAACTTCGCTGGAATTGGGGGCACTCGCGTGATTTATGCCTCCCCCAAACCATTGGGTGGCCTAGATACTGCTGCAACCTTTAACAAATTCTCATTCCCTGAATCCGAAGAGCGTTACCGCACGTTGATCTATGATCTGGGTCAGCTTCGTATTCTCAATGAGTTTGGCTCGATTCACTCTCCCCGCCCAGTTCGCTTTGAAGTTTTCTCGTTCGATCGCCTGCCAGAATCCGAAGATTGGCGTGGACGTCTGGCTTTTGACCCAGCTGAATTCAATACCAAGGTCCCCGTGGCCGCAGCAGAAGACCCCCAGGGCAGAGGCGTGATCAAGGCCTATCCTTCAGATGGTTCCGTAAAGACTCGTTACCTCGCCATGCGCTGGGAGCCTGACTTCAATCCTCCGGCGTTTGAAACAAACGGTGCCAATATCGTGGGCAATGGAACTGTCCAGCCTGACCGTGATGGCGGTGGCCCTGGTGGCAACTCAGACCAGAGTCCGATCGAAGGCGATAATGCAGATCAGCAAGCAGCCCAGCAGGATGCTATCGCTGGCGACCCAGAGCCAGGTCCGCCTAATCCCGCTGATGGTCAAAGTGGTGGCCAACCTGGAGATGGACAGTCTGGCCAACCCGGAGGCGGACAGTCTGGTCAACCTGGAGTAGGTGGCCAGCCAGGTCAAGGCGGCCAGCCTGGTCCGATTTCCGGCAATCCCTTCGGTGGAGCGCCCTCCCTCGGTGGCGGTGGTTCCAACGGTCCTGTCTCGAATGGAGGCAAGTAATCCGTTCTTTTTGAAGCTTCTTACCCCGTTCTGAGTAACTCAGGACGGGGTTTTTCTTTTTGAGATGATTGTTTTGATGTCCTTGTGGCGGCGGGATGCGATAAGATGTGCTATATCATCTGCTCAGCCTTTTCTGAAACTTGCCATGCACGTCAAAAAACTACTGCACACTCGCTACCGGGTGAATAACCTCGAAAAAACCGTTTCCTTCTACACACAAGTCCTTGGTTTGGAAGAAATTCGCAGGCATAAATCGCCACGAGGATCTGAATTGGTTTTTTTGCGCACGCCCAACAGTGATGAACTCATTGAAATATGTTCCTTTCCCGCCAGTGGGCCTGTTTCCTTTTGCTCTGACCTCACGCATCTCGCGTTTGAAGTTGAAAATTTGGAGGCGTTTGCTCGGCACGCCGCTGCGTTAGGATTCCCCCTCTCAGATGGTCCCACGCCTAGTTCTAGTGGTACCTTTGCTTTTATTGACGCCCCAGAGGGATATGAGATAGAACTCATCGAGTACAAGAAATAACCCGCCCACAATCCGCCCCACATGGAGTTTGACTGGCTAGGAGCCGCATTTGATCTCACCCAGCTTCCGCCGAAGGACATTGAAGAGTCCTTCGAGGATCCATTTTCCCTCAAGCTCATGCCTGATGATCAGTCGGCAGGCTCGGAGGCCCGTTACTACAACCTGGGTAAATCACTACAGGGACGCCCAGTGTTCAGCGTATTTTGGACGGATGGGAAGCGCTATCGCGTCGTTTTTGCTCGACTCATGACCACTGCGGAGCACGAGTTCTTCGAGCGGAAAAAAGCCGAGGACATTTGATCTAGCACGCCCACATTTCCCTCCGCATCACATGGCTGACTTTGTACCTGATATGACTACACTCCGCTCCTGGAAGGAAGTACCCGACTTCCCCACCGAGGAGGCAGAGATTCAGTTCTGGGCATTGCACCAGCTTGATCCGCGCATCATGCAGGCTTCTCTGCATCGGAGTGATGTCCGGGAATCGACCACCATCACATTGCGATTTGATCCGCGCATGCTCAGCCGCATCAAGCGCATCGCACGCAGGCGGTATCTCAATTATCAAAGCATGATGAAGCAGTGGCTCAGTGAGCGCATGGAGCAGGAAACTCGGGATTGAGCCGCGTATCGTTGATTCATGAAAATTTCTCCTGCTTTGTTGCTGCTTATTCTCCTCATCCTGGGGGGTGGCGCGGCGGTTTGGCTTGGCGGAGGCGAAAAAAGCCGTGAGGCACTCATTTCCGCAGGTGCAGGGGAGGTCGAGAGCCTCCGCAAGCAAGTAGGCCTGCTCCAGGGACAGATCGAGTACCTCCAGGGGCAGGTCGATGTGCTTCAGGATGAAAATGCCGCACTTATCCAGAAGCTGGGCACGCTGGGAATGAAAGCCGGCGCAGAGACGCTGCCAGGTGAAGATGGACTCGCTCCAGACTTCGTCGGGATGGGGGTCGAGATGATGAAATTCCGCAAAATCAAGGCTCTGCCACTAGTGACCACTCCCGTGAGAGAGGCGGAAGTCGAAAAAGCGATTCTCCAGTGGCTGCGGAATAAAATGCCAGGCGATCAGCCGCAGCGGTTTGCCAGAGCACTCGCCACCCTCGGTTGGATACCTGAGGAAGTCGATCCCTTACCTCTACAGGCCACCTTATTGACCCGCCAGCTTGGAGGATGGTATGATGAGACCAGTGGAACCATGTTCACCGTCGATCCACAGAGCGACCCACCGCCTGCCGCGCCGCCAGATGAAGCCCTCGCCATCGCCTATGGCCAGCTATTGCGAGAATACGGCCCCGTTCTTTTCCCGAAGGAGCGCGGCCCCTCTGAGCACCGATCGGCGCCTCGCACGCGAGGGGCTCCTCGCTGGTGATGCAGGACTCACACGCTTCCTTTTTTCGCTCCAGGAGCCCAAGGCCGCGCCTAAAGATGCCTCTTTTCCCGCTGACGACCCAGATCATCCGCTCAATCAAATCCCCGTCCCCAATCTCCTGCGTGAGATGGTGCTCTTCCCCTTTACGCGGGGCTTCGAGTTTGCGCAGGCTCTGCACAGTGCGGGCAGTTTCGGGCAATTAAATGCAGCTTACAGCAAGCCACCCATTTCTTGTTCTGAGCTCACAGATCCAGAGGCCTATCTAGCCTTCACAGAAGTTGCTCCCACGATTCCAAAGCTAGGTGGCCAAAATGTTCAGCTTGATGGTCGTGATCCATTTTGGGACGACCAGTTGGGCAAATTCATCTGCCTCACCGTTTTGCGCACGCACAATACAGATGAGAACGCTGCACTCGCGGCGACCGGCCTCGTCACGGACCGTGTATTAGCATGGGAGGCTGGCCCCTCCGCCAAGCGTCATCACGCCGCATGGCAGACCTTGTTTAAGGATGCCGATCACGCCATGGCGTTCCACAAAGCTATGTCTGCCGTGCTGGTGGGGCGTCATGGACTCCCAGCGTCATCTTCGGGTGAGCCTACGGACATGCAGTTTGAGGCCGCAGGCCGCTTCATCCAGCTCACGCGGAATCTGGATGGTGCAGGAGTCCTCCTGCTTGATACCGCAGATGCCGCCACTCGTGAAAAGCTGCGGCAAAAGTTCCTCAGCCCTACTCCAGCCACTCGTTGATTCCATGGCCGCCAAAAGTGTCTTTTACAGTGGCCGTGTGCAGGGCGTCGGTTTTCGTTTTGCCGTCAAGCGCATCGCCAGTGGCTATGACGTCTGCGGTTGGGTCAAAAATCTGCCAGATGGTCGTGTCGAGCTGCATGCACAGGCATCTGAAGCGGATGAGCTTGATGCTTTTCTCACCGCTATTCTCGAGAGCGACCTACGCTCTCACATCCGGGAGCATGACACCTCAGATGTAGCCATGCAGAAGGACCTGGGCGGCTTTTTCATCCGGCGAGACTCTTGATGGCCTAGCCTCCCAGCTTCGGCGGGCGTGTGGAGGTCTTCTTCTTATCCTCTTGGCGGCCTTGAGGGTTAAAGAAAGGATTGTGCGGCGCTGGCTTCGGTGCCTGCTTCACCTTTTCCAGTTTAGGCTCCGGCACATAGAGCTTCATGATCCATGTCTGGGCGATGCTGAAAAGATTCTGCGTGGACCAATACAGCGCCAGAGCAGAGGCGAAATCATAGCTGAACCACAGGAAGATCAGCGGCATAAACATGAACAAGCGCTGCTGCATCTTATCCACCGTCGCAGGCTGCGGCGTCAGCTTCATCTGAGCCACCATGGTGAGTCCCATGATGATCGGCAGCGGATTGATATTGAAGCCCATCACTTGGGCCACGGTGTCTGCCGCAGAGAGATCCTTCACCCACCAGAGGCCATGTCCGCGTAGCTCTGCGGCATATTCCAGCATGCTATAAAGGCCGATGAAAATGGGGAACTGTAGCAGCAGCGGCAGGCAGCCTCCGAGAGGGTTCACACCGTAGTCACGGTAGAGCTTCATCACCTCCATCTGCTGCTGCTGGGGATCATCTTTGTACTTCTCCTGCAGCTCCTTCATCATCGGGGCCAGTAGGCCCATGCGCTTCATCGTGCGCATGGATTTGGCGTGGATAGGCCAGATGCACAGGCGGACGAAAATCGTCAATAGAATGACCGCGATGCCCCAATTACCCACCATGCCGTGCATCCACCGCATCACGCTGACGAGGAAAATACTCACCCAGCTAAAGTAGCCGTAGTACATTGCGTGACTGCGATTGAAATCGAGATTGTCCGCCCGCTTATCGATGGACTTCAGGCGGTGATACTCCTTGGGTCCCAGGTAAATTTGGTAGCTTTCGGTTTTCGAAGCGCCTGGGGCCAGATCGATCACAGGTAGGCTCATCGAGGCCTCGTAGGCGAAGTCTTCGATGCTCGCATCACCCTGGTGCGCATGGTCGAGGGGCTGTGGCAGCTTCCGGCGTGAGGACCAGAGCTTCGCGGGGGCTCCTTTGTCATCGGTCGTGCGGGTCAGGATGTGCGTGTAAAAGCGGCTCATCACGCCGCCAAAGATCAATTCGGGAAAAGACTGGCGGAACTCTGTCACCCCAGCACTGAACCAGCCCTTCGCGTAATAGGTGGAGAGTTTGTAATTCGCATTGCCTTTATCATTCCAGAAAAAGCCCTGATAACGCTCATCCGCGTGATTCAGAGCCGCAGCGGCTCCTGCGAAGAGGTAATACTCCTCCGAGCGATGCTGTGCGGCACCTTTATTGGTCAGCGTCACGGTCAGATCGAGCAGATGCTCATCCGCCGCCTGTCCCTGTGTGAGTTTGTAAGTTTTTGTGACCTGGACACCTTCGCTCGTGGCACCTTCAAAGCTCACGCCCGTAGCTGTGGGCTCCTTCATCGTGTAGGTGATGTTATCTGCGCCAGCGGGCTCACGGCGCAGGGCTCCGATGGGCTCCTG
The DNA here is from genome assembly GCA_016713035.1 of Verrucomicrobiaceae bacterium. Taxonomy (NCBI): domain Bacteria; kingdom Pseudomonadati; phylum Verrucomicrobiota; class Verrucomicrobiia; order Verrucomicrobiales; family Verrucomicrobiaceae; species Verrucomicrobiaceae bacterium. The sequence goes on along the minus strand of JADJPW010000004.1, from coordinate 201,418 downwards.
TGCATGACCATTGAGTGTGACTTGATCCGTGCCAGCCAGGATAGCCTTCTCGATACCGCCACCGCGAGTGGTGAAGTGGTAGGTCACGCTGCCTGTCGTGATCGTGTGCTTTTGCTCCGGGGTGGTAGGAGCCGCAGGAACTGCCGCCGTGGTCGTAACGGCCGTCGTAGCCGCTGCCGCAGGGCTCTCTGCTGCGGTCTGTTTCTTCGTTTTCTCATCAGCGCTACGCTGCTGCTCAGCGGCAGCGGCGGCTAGCTTCTGATTCTCCTGCATGTAGTAAACATTCACCCCCATGAGGATGATGCACATGATGATGACGATCCAGCCTTTGCGGTCCATGAAAGTGAGTGGGGAGATTCGGGGTGTTGGGGAAAAAAACGGGGGGAGGATGAATGGCGGTGATTAGGCCCTTGGCGATGGAAAAGTGAGCCTAGAATTGGATTTCTGCCTCTGGGCCGATTCTGCGGCTAGGGGCTCCTTTTGGCCGAAAACCATGATTTTGCGCCCTAATCACGGCCCTCCGCGCAAAAAGCGCCGCAGATCACCTGCGTAGCCTGCTAGCTCTAGAAAAGCTCGTCCGATCACCGCGCCGTCCGCGTCCAGCACATCGCAGGCACCTTCCCAGTAGGGGAGGCCGGTCAGGGCACCGCCCTGCTCCTGATCCTGCGCCACCGGTCGCAGCTCGAAAAAACCACCCTCACAGGTGATGCGCACGCGGTTCGGGTACAGTGCCTGCGTGCGTGGGCTCCGCCACGACTCCAGCGCTGTCCATTCGAATGCCTCCTTCGTCAAAGCGCCGTCCTTGGCGATCCACGTCAGCGTCGAGCTCGCATCCGTGCTGCCATCCGCACGGCGCATGCGATAGACCATCACCTCACGGCCATCGCGGAGCTGGATAGCGGCCCAGTCCCAGCCGACCTGGCCCTCATCGAGCTGCGAGCTGCTAAACTCGTGATCCATCCACGCCTCACCACGCACCTTCAGCTCCTCTGCACCCACTTTCACCATACCAGCGGCCCGCAGACGCGGAAAGGTCAGGTAATGGCTCGCCGCACTCGCTGATGTGCCTTTGCGTGACACACCATCCGTGCCGAAAACGACCAGCGGCTTCACCGCATCGAGCTCCAGCTTCAAAACGGCCTCCGCCCTCACCGTCGCGGCCACATGGATGCGATTCGTCGCCTCATCCAGCCGCAGCGACCAGTTCGTCTGCCGCACATCCAGCGTCGTCGTCGAAGCCGTCGCATCCCAGCCAGCGCGGTGTAGTTTTTCCTCATGCTGGAATTTCCCCGTCGCCGCATCCAGCAGCGCTGCATGCGCCAGATGCAGGTGCGTCACCGTACCCGCCGCATCGCGGCCTGCTTGGCGAAAAAACGTCACCTGAAAGCCAAACCGCCGCCCGCCTTCCGCATCCAGATGACCCGTGAGATACCACCACTCCGTGCGAAACGCCTCGTGGCTGCCATGATCACGCGGAAACGCAAAGACGACGCCCGGCTGCGGAATCGCAAAGCCATCGGAAGTAGTCGTCTCTGCCCTCAGCGCCCCCGCGAGCAGCAGTGCGCTGAGTATTCCTGCTACGGCCAGCGCTTTGACCATGGTTTACGCCTTGGGAAGCGCCTTCTTCGCCTGAAAAAACTGCTCCAACTCGCGTGCCGCTCGGCTCCGCGTCCGCGCAGCCATATCCAGCGCGAGGATCATCAGCACGACTCCAAAGAGCTGCTCGGGGAGACCGTCCACGCCTTCACCACGCCTCGCACCGAAAAAGAAAAACACGCCCAGCCAAAACAGCCACTCACGCCAAATCGGTCGATCCATGTTTTTGCGCAGCTGCGCCTCCTCTAAACGCTCCTCTCGACGAATGCGGCGGATGGCATCGCCACGCTCCAGGATCATATCTTCGGTAAATGGGGCCGTCTTCATGTCCAAAGCGTAAAAGGAGGCCCCATCGTCGTCAATCTGTGAGTGCGCTTGCAAGAGCGCGTCAGCGTCGTGGAGTGCGTGCGGCAAGCGTCAGCGCGACGCCGCTGTCGCGTGGCGGACGGCATTCTTCGGACTGAGCACATTCTCTCTGCGCTCGACAGCAGCTCTTCGACAAATCGCTTTGGCTCAAAGGTTTTGCCGGTGCCGTTCACACCGACGATGAGCAGCACTTTGGATTTTCGAATCATCCTTGGCTGTGTTAATCGTGCAAAAAATCCATTGCGCAAATATTTTATTGCGCAATGAATCCGCTGCATGAGCCAGATCGACCTCCGCATCGGCCCGCCAGCGACGGGCAAGAACTTCTACAAACGCCCCGCACTCATCGCTAAGCTCCTGCGTGCCCTGCGCCGGGGAAACGTCGCCTTCCTAGGGCCTCGGCGGACGGGTAAGACCTCCTGTCTGGAGGAGATCAAGGCCAACCCTGGCGGCTTCCTGCCCATCCTGCTGAATTTGGAACGCTGCTCCAGTGTGGAAGGCTGGCTGGAGGCCATGCTCGATGGCCTGCGCAAGGCTTTGGAGAAGCCCGAGCACCAGCTCGATTGGGTCAAAGGGCATGCCGCCGCATTTTTGGGACGCTTGACGAAGATCACTCTACCAGCCGTCGGCGGCATCGAGCTCAAAGACCGCCGTTCTTCAGCACCACCCTGGCAAAAGACAGCCGACGCCTTTCTCCAACTCCTTGCTGACACGGATGCGCCCGTTCTGTTCCTTCTGGACGAGTTCCCCACCTTCCTGAAGCTCGTCGCACAAAAAAAGCGACCGCACGGAGGTCGAAGCCGTCTTGAATTGGTTCCGCGCCGCCCGGCATGATTTGAAGGACAAATCCGCCCGCTTCCTCGTCACTGGTTCCATCGGTCTCAAAGGCGTAGTGCGAAAACTCGGCCTCGCCCCTGCGGTCAATGAATTCGATACCCATGAAATCCCGCCGCTGGATGAAGACGAAGCACTGGGTCTTCTCGAAGCTCTCGCCTCCAGTCACAGCTTGCCGCTGAACGCTGCAGGCCGGAAAAAAGTCCTCCAGCTCATCGGTGCGAACTGGCCCATCCTCCTCCAGCTCTTCATCTCCGAGATTCAGGAGCGGGACGTCGCCAAAGCGCCCTCCGCGAAAGAATTGGAGGTCATTTACCGAGACAGCCTCGTCCACTGCAGCCGGAACCAATACTGCGACGGCATGTATGACCGTCTGAAGGACGTCTTCACCTCCAGCGAAGCCCGCCTCGCCCGCGAAATGCTCCGCACAGCCTGCCGCGCGAAAAACGGCCTCACCCGCGCCGACTTCGAGGCCATCCACACACGCCTTGTGCCCGTCGAGGAGACTCGCGCCATGCTCGCTGACGAATTCGACCATGTGCTCGATACCTTGAAGCACGACGGCTACCTCCTCCAGCAGACCACAGGCGACCAGCGCACCACCTTCGCCTCCCACATCCTGCGTGACTTCTGGCTGCGCAAAACCGCCTGAACCTCCCCGTGGCCGCACCCAAGAAAAAAACGAAAAGCCAAAGCATCACGCACCTCGTCGTGATGTGTCTGTCGGTTATTCTGCTGATGCTTCTCATCTGCGGCGTCTGCGCCTTGTTTTCAGGTCATCCACAGTCATCGCGAGTTTGGGACATCATCTCCTACTCCATCACCGCCGTCGTTTCCGGCTTCCTCGGCATGATTGCCACCACCCGCCGCTAATCTTCGTCATTCGGCATTCCACATTCGTCATTCTCATATGAGCCATCCTTTCGCCCTCTACAATCCCGCGCTGCTGCCGCCCGAGGTGCTGCTCAGCGAGTACTCCGCACGCTTGCCGCTGCTGGAGACCCTGCTCGGCATCGTCCGCAGCAACCAGCCCGGCCACCCGCCGCAGCACTGCCTACTCATCGGTGCCCGTGGCATGGGAAAGACCACCACACTCTGGGCCGTGGCGCATAAGATCAACCGCGACTACGAACTCGCTCGCCAGTGGCAGCCCGTCGTCTTTGACGAGGAAAGCCGCCGTGTGGGTGACCTCGCCGACTTTTGGCTGGAGGCCATCCGCCAGTGGGAATTCGCCACCAAGGCCACCACCGACCTTACCGGCCCTCTTTTGGCCCAAAACCCGCCCGACATTGAAGAACGCGCCCACCGCATCTTCACCGAACTCGTCGCCCGCAGCGGCAAACGCGTTGTTTTACTGATCGACAACCTCAACGACCTCCTCGCCTCCATCCGCGATGCCGAGCCGCTCCATCGTCTCCGCGCTGCCCTCATGCAGGACAGCGGCATCATGCTCATCGGCGGAGCCACCAGCCACTTCGAGCACGTCACCTCCGTCGATCAGCCGTTTTATGACTTCTTCCGCATCTTCGAGCTAAAACCGCTCAGCCTCGATGAAATGCGCGAGTGCCTGCAAAGCCTCGCCAAGTCCCGTGGCGATGCCGATGTGGAAAAAGCCCTCGTCGAGCGCAGCGGCAGCATCCAGGCCCTGCACATCCTCTCGGGCGGAAATCCGCGCCTCATCAAAACTTTCTACCGCCTCCTCCGCGAAGGCCTGCACACCGACATCCGTGCCGACCTGGAAAAGCTCCTCGACGAGTTCACGCCCTACTTCAAAGCCATCGTCGATGCCCTCTCCGGCCAGCAGCAGCGCATCCTCGATGCCGTCGCCCTCGCATGGAATCCCGTCGAGGTCGCCACCCTCGCCACCGCCACGCGTCTCCCTCCGAATCACGTCAGCGCCCAGATCCGTGCCCTCATGAAGCTCGGCATCCTCCGCGAAGCCGCCGGCCACCCCAAAAAAAAGACCTACCTCCTCACCGACCGCTTCTCGAACATCCACTACCTCATGCGCCACGGCCGCGCCGCCCGGAACCGCCTCGACTGGTTCGTCGCCACCATCACAACAGTGTTCTCGGAAGAAACCTCCACAAAGTTGTTGGCGCAGATCGTCTGTAGTAGTGCGGCATCAGGACCAAACGGCATAGAGGAAGCCAAATTGGTTCTGGAAAGTGCTCTAAATCGGATTGAGTCGGTAAACGAGAGGCGACGCTTAATAAGCGAAACGATCTCTTCAGCTTGGAAGACTCCGGAATTCAAGTCGCTGAGTGCTTGGTTTAATATGGATAGGGCTAAACAGGTTGTTCCCGAGATCGAAGCTTTGGGATTTTTTCAGCATCTGCCAACAGAGATACGTGTAAATGATGATTATGAACCCAACAATCCATGCTGGTGGGTGCGTATGGCTGAACATCTTTGTGATTGGAAGGAGTGGAGGCTGGGAGAAAAAGCTCTCAGGAAGTCGATCGAACTCGACCCAACTCACATACCTGCTTGGCATAATTTAGGGAACCTGCTCCAAGACCATTTGAGCAGGCCTTTCGAGGCTGAAACTGTGTATCATGCTGTTCTGCGGTTAAATCCAGGCGACGCAATGGCATGGAATAGCATTGGCACGCTATACCAAAACCATTTTGGCAATCCCTCTGCAGCAAAGGCTGCTTATGAAAGATCAATCGCAGCAGACCCGTCATTAGCGGCGAGTTGGCACAACCTAGCTGTGCTACTGCGAGACGCATTCAAACAGTATGATCAATCAGAGGTTGCTTATCGTCGCGCTATCGAGCTAGAACCCAGATTCGCCCATCCATGGAATGGCTTGGGTGTACTGCAAGCCGTCGAGCTATCCAAGCCCGACGAGGCTGAGAAGTCCTTCCGTAAGGCCATTGAGATCAATCCGTCTATGCCTGATGTATGGACAAATTTGGGCAACTTAATGATCCAGCTCAACCGTGATTCAGAAGCCGAGGTAGCATATCGCCGTGCCTTGGAAGTTGATCCAACCTTTCCAATCCCTTACCCAGCACTCTCCTTGATTGTTCTAAAGAGAGATCGGGAGGAGTCTGGAATGTTTGCAGAAACAGGGTTGGTCCTAAATCCACGTTACCGCTTTGCGCAGCAGGTCTTTCTAACGCTCTTCTCCGATATCGTTATCGCTTGGAACTCAGTTATCCCCCAACTGATTGAATGGAATATGCTTCATCCTCATACTCATGAGGCATTCGATTTCACCATCGACGGCCTTATCCGCCATGCGCAGCTCACGAAGCCTGCCGAAACACTTCCTTTCCTCTCCGCACTTCCCGAGCCGCACCCCTTCGAGTCCATCCAGGACGCTCTGAAAGCCTGCGATGACCGCGAGCACCTCCACCGTCTCGCTCCCGAGCGGCAGGCCGTGGCGCTGGAGCTGATGCGGCGGATTCAGGAGAAGCCGAAAAAGGCGAAATGAACTCCCAAACTGCGCGGCAGCGTTCTGGAGGGCACCTCTGCTTTCATTCCTGCTCCTCCCACCGCATCTTCGCTGCCCATTGGCCGACGCAGGCTGAAACGACGGCTCCGACGCTTATCACGGCGAGCATGAGCACCGCGAGCTGTGCCCAGGGTAGAGAAAGGCTCAGCGTCCAGCCAAAGCATTGCTTGTTCACGCGGTGGATGAGCAGCCAGCCAAGCCAACCACCGGAGAGCAAGCCCATCATCGCGCCTGCTAGCGCCACGCCTGCTCCCTCCCAGGCACTCGCACGGGCGATCTGGCTGCCGGTCATGCCGAGGCTGCGCAGCGTTCTCAGGTCTGCCCGGCGCTCCAAGAGCAAGCTCGCTAAGGCTAAGCCCAAACCTGCCACAGCGACGAAGACACCGATCACCTCCAGCGCATACGTCACGGAGAAGGTTTGGCGAAAAATGCGCAGCGCCTCGCGGCGAAGATGCGCGTTGGTGAAGACGGTGAGGCCTGGATGGGCGGTGGAGAGCGTTTCGGCCAGCTTTTCGGCATCGGTGCCCGGTTTCAGCATCAGGCCGACTCGCCACGCCATCTCGCTGTCGAACCACTCGCGGAAAACGGACTCGGCAATCGAGATGGAGCCGCGTTCGTTGCCATAGTCGGCATGCACGCCAGCGATGTGCACGCTGTGACCGCCGGGTAGTTCCAAATCATCACCCACCGCGACTTCGAAGCGCTCAGCAAAGCTCTCATTGATGATTGCGCCGTTGTTTTCCCACCAGGCAGCGCTCGTTGGCTCCTGCACCCACGCATAGACCGCGTTGCGTTGCGAAAAGGAGCCGTCCACACCGAGCACCATCGTCGGTGCACCGCGTAGCGTGATGCCGCGTGCGCGGAGAATGGCTAGCTCGGCCACTGCGGGGAGAGTGCGGATTTTTTGCACGGTGGCGGCGCTGATTTGGTGCGTGCTGCTAGCGCTTTGCGCACCAGCGCTGGAGACATACAGATCGGCCTTCAGCGTGCGCTCGATCCAGCCGCGCATAGTCGAGTCAAAGCTGGCCACCATGATCGCCATGCCCGCCGTCATTGCTACCGCACTGGCCAGAGCTGCGACGGCAAAGCGGTGCCGCACCGTGGGCCTGCGTAGGTGACTGAAACCGATGCGCTGCGTCACCGAAGACGATTTTTGGGCCAACTTCGGCAACAACCAGCCCGCTGCCAAACCGGTGCCCAGCAGCCATGCTAAAGCCGCTGCATAGCTGGCCAAAGGCACACGCGTCCCTCCTGCGAGCCGCCAGGCGCCGAATTGAGCGAGCACCGCCGCTACGAGCATCAAAGCCCAACCGAGCCACTCAGCACGCCACCAGCCGCCGCCACTGAAAGTCGCGGCTTTTTTGCCGAGCAGATGAACCGGAGGCGTCTGCGCGGCCTCGCGTGCGGGCCACCATGCAGCGACCAAACTCGTGATCAGCGCGATGCTCATACTCAGTGCGGCCTCACCAGGATGCAGGGCTGAGCTTTGCACGCTGGAGGCTCCGTAGAGCGCATTCACCGTGCGGCTCACACCACCGACTGCGGCCTGCGCTCCCACCCAGCCGACACCGAGGCCCAAAACGCCGCCAAGCAGGCCAAGGAGCAGCGCCTCGATCAAAAATGCCCGCTGCACCGCCGCATCGGTGACGCCGAGGGATTTCAAAATGCCGATCTCCTCACGCCGACGGATGACGACACCATCTAGCGCCTGAAAAATGAGGTAACCGCCCACAAAGAGAGCCAGCAGCGACAGGATGGTCAGATTGAGCCGAAAAGCCTCCGTCATGGTGCCTGCGAGCATGCGGCGATCTTCCACACCACTGACCTGCCAGCGCTCTTTGGCCGCTGCACGGAGCAAATCGCCCGTTTCATCCCGCAGCGTCGGAAAGGCCTCACCACGCTCCACCAGGATTTCGACGCGATCTACCTTTCCCTGCTTTTGCATGAGTTTTTGCGCAGCGGGCAGATCCATCAAAAGCAGCGAATCTGGCGGCGCAGGCACTCCAGGCAGCTCCGGGATCACGCCACCGATTTTCAGCGTCAGCACCTGCTCATGCAGCACCACACGCAGTTCATCGCCCACTCGGAGTTTTCGGCGTTCGCTGACAAAAATGCCATCTGCGGCCTTCAAATCGCCGGTGAGGCCTGCGGGGGCTTCACCGCGTAAATTCAGCAAACTCACGAAATCCACGCCCACGAGCCGCCAAGTCGGCTGGAGGCCGATTTTAGTCGTTTTTTCCTCCGTGTAGGGCATGACGGTGTCTTCGACGACGGGCAGCAAATGCACCGGACGCTCACCGAGTACGTCACGCATCTCCCGTAGCCAGCTTTCGCTCAATGCGCCCGTGCTACCTGTCACTGTCCAGTCCGCCTGCCGCGTGATGCCGCTGGTGAACTGCTCAAAACCCGCCAACGCCGCACGATTCGCCAGCCGCATGGCTAGATACACGCCCGAACCCAAGGCCAAAATGAGCATGAGCATGACCTGCTGCCGCCACGCCAGCCGCCAATGCCGCAGCCCGCATTTTTCGAGGATGAGGCGAGTGGGGGTCATGGAGCAGGCCAGCCCTGACGTAAGTGTGCTGGCACTGACTGAAGGATTTGCTCGACGATGCGATAGACACGTGACCCATTTCCTTCCGGCACGTCCAGGTGAGCATCACGATCGGACACTTTGGCGTTTTGCACTGCGGCATGGATAGCTGGCAGGGGATAATGCGCGGAATGGAGATGTTTTTTGTTGTAGCTACCCAATGCAGTCAACAAGTAAGGGTGGACATCTTCGCACTTGGAGATGCTCAGACTGGCTATGTCAGCATGGTGGTGGAGTAGGAGCCAAATTTCGAAACACGGACGGCTCATCGCCACCGAGTAGCCTTTCTGACGAGCCAGTTTGAAGACTTCGATCAACTGCTTTTTGTGAGCATCTTGAATCCAGTGATCCGTATCCAAAACTAGCCATTTTTCATCATCTGCATGGCTTTCATGTAAGCGCTCGAATTCGAGTAAGCGGTCAAACACATGTTTGGGAGAAGAGCGACAGTCTTCCGTTGGCAAAACATGCGTCTTGATCCGGGAAGAACGGACATGGGTCCTCAGGATGTCGAAGTACTGTTTGGCGGCATAGCGATCTTCTGTGGCGATCACAAAGAGACGGTCGTCGAGAAATGTGCGCTCATCACGCCCGAGCGGCCTGGGCTTGCGTCCAGTGCTCATGCTGCCGCCTCCCGTCCCGCATGGAGTTTTTCAAGGTCACCGAGGAATGGAATGGCACCGAAACGGCCCTGCATGTAACCACGTTGGAGACGGAGGTCTTTGCGGACTGGAAACTGCGATAGTGGGTAAAGATTGGAAGAACTGCGCTGGTCCTTTTCGACAAACCAAATCTCGTCACGCCGCAAAAGATCGAGGTCCAGCAGGATGGTGTCATGGGTGGTGAGGAGAAGCTGGCGCTGAGTTTGCAGAGCCACCTTGAGGAATGCCTCGACGAATTCGCGAGTGAGCAGGGGATGGAGGCTGCGATCAATTTCGTCGATAACGATCACGCTATCCGATTTCAATTTGGGATAGATGACGGGGAGCAGGTGGAGGAGGCGACGGGTGCCATCCGACTCTGCTACGAGTGGCAGCTCGAAAGGCTTTTCCTGCCCAGCATGATGTTTCGTCGCTATGGTGTGCACGAAGTAACCGCCGTCACTTCCGCGGGTCATGGCCATCATGCCGCCAGTGGGCAAGGTATAGTCAGCGACGGTATCACGCTCAAAGTCCGATTCAGCAAGTCCTTGTGCGAGTCCAAAGGGAATCATGTCACGGGCATGTTCGAAGGGGAGTTCCTCCGTCCTCAAGCGTATGATTTCATCCACGCCAGTCGATACTGATTTCAAAAATGAGGAGGAGAAGGCGGCAAAGTCAGGACTGGTGGTCAACAAACGGTGGAGTCCCTTTAAATGTTCGCCGGGGTCGATGATCATGAGGGATTCGGAGAACCAGCGCAGCACCGGACGGACCCATTCCCCCTGGGAATCGCTGCCGACGTTTTCATGAATCGCGTGCAGGAAGAGCTGGTTCGCACGGCTGGATGATTTGGCGAACTGGGCAAAGGCGTGGATTTGGGACTTATCTGCGACGGCTTCATCCGCGAGTAGGTTGCCGAGTTTGATGTCGATCTTACCCGAGGCATCGGCGCTGCGCTCGTAGAGCATTTTTTCGTTACCGCCTTGCTCAAGTACCAACCACTCAGATTCGATCTGGCTGTCTGAAACCTGAAAACCAAAGCGGAAAATGTGGCCCGCAGCGAAGATGCGAAAATCGAAGCAGGAGGGACTTGCGCCAGGGCCTTCCATGTGAGCAAAGGCTTCACGCGCGGTGTGCTTGCCTGGGCGCGGGCCATCCAAGACCATCCAGGCTGCGTAGCGTAAGGCTTTGATGAGATTGGATTTCCCAGCTCCATTCGCCCCATAAAGCACGGCAACCGGTAGAAGGCGGATATTTTCACCTTCGATCTTACAGCAATGATCGTCGTGACCGGCTCCGACACGGGTGCTGGCAGTCATGTCGAGCGTCTGCTCGTCACGAAAGGAGCGGAAGTTGGTTACAGAGAAGGAAATTAGCATTAGTGGCGACGAAGCCACACGGCTGAAATTTCGCGAGATTTTTTCTCACCAAATTCGCCCTTCAACCAATTCCCCGTCCCGCATGCGGAGGATGCGGTCGCAGCGATTTGCGGCCTCCTCGCTGTGCGTGACCATGAGCAGGGCGGCATTCGTTTCGCGCACGACTTCGGCGAGCAAGTCGAGCACCTGCGCACCGGTTTGCGTGTCGAGGTTGCCCGTCGGTTCATCCGCGAGGAGCAACGCGGGGCGGTGAATGATCGCGCGGGCGATGGCGACGCGCTGCATTTCGCCACCGGAAAGCTCTGCGGGCAGTGCCTGAGCACGATGAGAGACGCCGACACGCTCCAGTAGGCTGCGCACGCGGTTTTCGCGTTCCGCTTTGGCCACACCGAGGAGTTGCAGCGGTAGCTCGACATTCTCCGCCGCGGTGAGTGTGGGCAGGAGGTGGAAAAACTGAAACACGGTGCCGATGTGCTCCCGCCGCACGCGAGCGAGGCCATCGGAGTCGAGCGCGTGGAGTTTTTCACCCGCTACGATCACTTCGCCGCTGTCCGCGCGGTCCACACCGCCGATGCAGTTCAGCAGTGTGGTTTTGCCGCTGCCAGAAGGCCCCAAAAGTGCGGCTCGTTCACCAGCAGCGATCTGGAAGGAAACACTGCGCAGAATGGGGCGCTGCGCATAGGCTTTGGATAGGCCGTGAGCGGTGAGGGCAGGTGTGGTCATGAGCCCAGGATGGGGATGGGTGCGATGCACGCTTCACTCGATCTCAAAGACAAAGGGCAGGCCATTCTCACGCATCATGCGGAGCTCTTTGGCCATGTACTTTTCTGCGAGGTGTGTGAAGGCGTTTTCTTTCCGCATGCGGCTGAGGGTGGCATTGACCTGTTGTTTGAGGGTGTCATTGCCCTGGCGGATGCCGACGGCCCAGAACTCGGTGTGAATGGGGGCGATCAACGCACGGGTCTTGTCTGGATGCTGCTGGTGATAATTCATGACGCTGATTTGATCGTAGATCCAGGCATCGACGTTGCCATTGACGACTTCGAGCACGCAGGAGGCATCGAGATCGAGCGCTTTGATCTGGGCAGTGGGAAAATGTTTCCGCGCCCAGCTCTCGCCCGTGGTGCCGAGACTGACGACGATTTTGCGCCCTGGTGCGGCCAAGTCTTCGGCGCTTTGCACGGTGGAGTCTTTAGCGGCGAGGATGCTCAAGACGGTCTTCACATACGGGTCAGAGAAGTCGATGGACTTTCTGCGCTCGTCATTGGCGGTCATGGAGGAGATGACGAGATCGATACTGCCGGTGCGCAGGGCGGTGATGAGGCCGTCGAAGTTGATGTTGCGGAATTCGACTTCTTTCCCGGTGGTTTTGGCGATTTCGCGAGCGATTTCGATACTGATGCCGCTGAACTGGCCTTTTTCATCTTTGAACTCAAAGGGCGGATAAGCGGCATCTGTGCCGATGATGATCACGTCACGCTTCGAGCAGGCAGTGAGCAGATGAGGAGCAGGATCGAGAGGAGACGCATGGAGGAGGGAAGGGGAGCGGCCTCTCCGGGAGATCGTCCTGCGGCGAGCGCCGAGATGGATGGTGCGCGGAGAGGGATTCGAACCCCCGACCAACTCGGTGTAAACGAGCCGCTCTACCACTGAGCTATCCACGCAATGCTACCGATGATTTGCTGTGCAAACACCGGGCGGCATTATGGCGGTATGCCATGCGCTGGCAAGTTGTTAGGCAAAGAGACTCTGAACTGTGGCACTATTTCGGTGGCACTGGATCATGGCCGCAACCGCCCCAGGGGTGACAGCGACCGATGCGGCAGAGCCCCATCCAACTGCCACGTAGGACGCCGTGGGTCTCGACAGCCTCAAGAAAATAGGCGGAGCAGGTGGGTGTGTAGCGACAGCCTGAGCCTGGCCCCCCAAAGGCGTGAATGACGGGGGAGATGCATTTTTGGTAAAAGCGGATCAGGACGCGGATGACGATTTTCATGTCGCGGAGGCCGTGGGGGCGATTGGCTGGCTGGGAGCGGCTTTTCGGAGGATGCCGAGTTTTTTTGCCAAGTGGAGCCAGTCGGACTCAAGCTCGTGGTAGGAGGCCTCTGGGGCTCTCCAGCGTGCGATGGTGACGAGATGCCACCCTGGCTGAATCTCCGCCCGATGCGCACGGATGATCTCTCGGAGGAGACGGCGGACACGGTTGCGCTGGACAGCTCCGCCGATTTTACGTCCAGTCACGAGTCCGAATCCGAACTCGGCTACTTGGGGCACAGGCAGACGCTCAAGACGAGGTAACGGCCTGGTTTACTGGTGCCTTTTTCCTTCACGAGGGCGAACTCGCTGGCCTGTTTCAGCCGCAAATGGGATGGCAGGCGCATGGTGGCGAGTAAACGACGCCTGTGAAGGAGCCGGAACGCCGTGGACTAGGCGTGCTGCTGGATGTGGCGCTTGAAGTGGACTTCGACGCCCTTTGGAAGGAGACGCTTACGACCGACGCGGCGGCGACGGCGCAGGATGTCACGGCCATTTTCCGTCTTCATGCGGGCACGAAAGCCAAACTGCTGCTTCCGCGTGCGCTTGGATGGTTGGTAGGTCCTGAAGGTCTTGGGCATGGTGGGTAGTGGGGTTGAAAGGGGTGTTTTTCGGGGAGGACCGGGATGCCGCCGTGTGAGTAGGCTCCCCGGAAAAAGGGGCGGGAGACTACCGGGAGCAGCCGGTTTGTCAAACAGGGCTTCGCGTCCTTATTTGACGGGGGGCAGGCTAGCCTGGGCTTTTAGCCCACGGCACGGCGTTTGGTCGGGGTGGATTTCTTCGTCACGCTGCTGCGGGTGCCGGAGGAGGATTTCTTTTTAGCAGCGGTGCTGCTGCTCTTGCTGCTGGTGCGCTTCGCAGGAGTGGCTTTTTTGACCGTGGTGGGCTTTTCTGGACCCGCAGAGAGGTTGGCCTCGGCGTTGGCTTTCTCGCGGGGGTCCGTCTGGAGCTTGGCGATCTCGATGGGGACGGCTTTTTCGATTTCGGTGGTGGGACTGGCGGGTTGGGCCTGGGCGGCGGCGACTTCGGCCTCTGCCTCGGCCTTCCCTTTTGGCAGACCAGAGGTGGTGATGTACACCTTGGCTCCGACAGGGACGGAATCGAAGACATTGACGACGTCCTTCATACCCATGCGGACGCAGCCGTAGCTAGCTGGCTGGCCGAGGCGGTTCTCTTCAGGGGTGCCGTGGATATAGATGAAGCGGCCGAAAGCGTTGCGGTTCGAGCTCTCGGTGCCTTTTAACCACAGGATGCGGGAAACGATGGGGTCGCGGCCGGGGGCATTGGGCTTGATGACTTCACCGCTCCAGCGGCGGCTTTTCAACACGGCACCGGTGGGCAGGCCGGAGCCGATCTTGGCGACGACTTCATGCTGCCCGAGAGGGGTCCGGTTGCTGCCGGGCTTGTCGCCGGTGCCGAACTTCGAGGTAGAGATCTTGTAGGTCTTTCGGAGCTCTCCTTGTTCATAGAGGCCGAGTTTTTGATCCTTCACACTGACGACCACGTCTGCCTTTTTGACACTGGTGCAGTGTGTGAGAGTGGCCGCGAGCATGCCGCAGGCCGTAACACGGGCCAAAAGGCGGAGATGACAGTCGCGGGAGAAAAACAGCATGTTTAAGAAGAATGATACAAACCAAAAGTAAGGCAAACTTAAATTACCATCATTTCTGAGATAACTCAAGGGGTGGCAGAGGCGATTCCGGCGGCGAAATTGGGCAGCGGTGGGGCTTTTCATGCGGATGAATTGGGTTCTGCATCATCTGACGATGCAGCGCCGAATTCATTGAAAAAACTGCTTAGTTCGTGATGCGGCGGTATTTGCCGGAGGCGTGGTCTTCGATGAACTCAAGGATGAAATTGATGCGCTGCGCCATCTTAAACTGCGAGAGATTTGGGTCCGTGAGTGAGAAAGTATGGACGCCGATAACGGTGCCATCAGTGGTGAGCAGCGGGCCGCCGCTATTACCACCGTAGCTGGGGATGCTGACCTGAAAGACGGGGTAACGGCCCTGAAAGGTTCGATCCGTGGCGCTGATGCTGCCTTTGACGACCGTGGCACTGAGGTTGGAAAACTTCGGGTAACCAATGAGAACGACGTCATCGAGATCACGCACTTTTTGAGAGTCCCCGAGCGGGAGTGTCGCGTGATCGGTGTGGCTTATGCGCAGTAGGGCGATGTCCGGCACCTCTTGTGAGGCGACGACTGTGGCACGATGTGTGGAGCGATCTGCTTCCATCACGACTTCGATCGACTGGGCATTTTCGATGACGTGTTGATTGGTCAAAAGCAGACCTGGGGAAATGAAGAATCCTGTGCCATGGCCTTCACCTTGACGTGTTTTGACTTGGACCATGACGACGGCTTTTTTCCATTGTTCTGCACGGGCGGAGAGGCTGTCTGCGGTCAGTGCGGCCTCGACTGGTGCTGACAGTGGCAGAAAGCCCCGCATGCCAGCGGGGACGAGAGTTACTTTTTGCTCTGTGGGGTGGGAAAGAGCCTGGGCACGACCAGCGAGGCCATCCTTCCAGCCATCGAGAAGGAGTTTCATGTCGCCACTTTTGATGCCATCGATTTTGACACGGAGCATCGAGAGCACCCGTGAGAGGTGGCCAGCAGCATCCTTTTCCTGCACGGCAAAAAGGCGGAAACTGGAGGACGCCTCCTGCGCCATGAGCCAGCCGACTTCATACCACTCGCCTTGAGGGTGCGGGGTGGCCGCTCGGAGTGGCGCAGCGGTGGTGAGGAGTCCCAAAAGAAGTGCAAATAAGCTTTTCATGGCATGGGGGCCTCAGCGTGGGCGAAGTTTAAAGAGAAGTTCTTGGCGGAAGCCGCCGTCGTCTTGTGTCTGTAATGGGCCGACGCGGATTTCGATTTTTTGATTCTCGACGCTGCGCTCAAAGACAGTGTTGCCGCCGGCAGAGCTATCATCGGCCCTTGTGGTTGAGCTTTGCAACACTGCTCGGATTTTTGCGGCTGCGATAGCGTCTGGAATAAGGGCGATGAGTTGCTCATCAAAACGAGCAAGCTGGGCCTTTGCGAGGGCGACATCGCTGCTGTTTTGCAGCGTCTCTTTGAGAACATCCGTCATGATGACCATGCCGATGTCTGCTGCCAGGATTTTCCCATCCTGAGCGGCCCAGAGCATGGCGCATCCACCTTTTTCTCCTGCCGTATAGAGTCCGCTCTGGATGGCTCCGTCCTCTGCTGCGGGTAGTTTTTTCGAGAGACTGATCACACTGGCCTCGAGGGGGGAGAGGGAACGTCCACCCTTTTCGCGTGTGGTGCGTGCGGCATCTAATAGGTCATCATAACCAGTGAGTAAGACTTTGCTGATTCCTCGGGCATCCACTGCCTCAATGACGGCTGTTTCGGCGGAAGCTCGGGGTTTGCTTGAGCGTGCTGCGATTTCTTCTTCCTGGGCTTTTCGCCGCTGTTCGGTTGTCATGCTACTGCTCGCCGCAACTCTAGCTGCATTAAGGGCTTTTTGACGCTCCATTTCAGCATTGGCGATGGCCTGTGCTGCGACTTGATATTCGCTTTTCGAAAGCCAGCGGCCTTTGTATCTCACGAGGCCTTTCTGATACGAATCGAGCTGCTTCTGTATGGCCCCATTCACTGCTTGGGCGACTGCTGCGACCTTCGGAGAGCTGCGACCAGCGGCGGTGAGTCGTTGCTGCATCTGTGAGCATGCTGCGGCCTGGGTGTCATTGACGAAATCCGCCTCAAACATACCCCCGAAGGCAATTTCTTCGATGACAAAGCCTGCTTGTACAAAAAGCGGCTTCGTTTGCCCTACGTCATATTCCATCCATGGGGTGGAGATGCGTGACGACCTGTAGAGTGTGGCAGAGTAGTATTCTGGCTGCTCACCTGCGGTGGCTTTGTAGATCACGAGACCTTTTGCGAAGCCACTCGCCTCTTGCGCATACACCTGTGCTAGGAGCATGGCTAGGAATAGCAGGATGGCGGTGAGGGTATGGTTTCGAGCAGGCCGCATGCGTGGTCTGGGTAGATTGGGTAGGAGTTTCTCCAATCCAGGCCCACCTGTCAATATGCGCGATCTACTTATAGTGCGTATGCGTGCAAATACGCTGGGTTCTGGGCTCAAATGGGCCGTAGCCGCGGGCGATCGTTTGGAGTCTGGCAGATGGGGCAGATCGTGACGCTGTTTTTTTCTGCTGGATCGCGTGTGTAGGCGGTGGAGCACATGCGGCACTGGATGGCGACCCTGCGGCGGTGCGTCTCACGTCGCCGCTCACGGATGAAAGTGTAAAACCATAGACTGCACACCACGCCCAACCCCACTGCAACAAAGAGGAAAATCAAATCGCTAAGGTGGATGGGAATCATGATCAGAGAGAAATCGACAAGGCGGACATCACGGTGCTGTGCTGGTGACACCTGATTTTTCCCAGCGAAAACCCAGCGTGGCATAGGTGCGCGGGCTTTTCACCGCAGGGGCAAAGTGTATTGCACTGAGCTGTGTCTGAAGTGCGGCGAGTGTAGCAGGCGATTCATTGCCGCACAACGGCAGCACTTGTAGTACGCGGCCAGTTTCGTCGATCAAAACGCGGATGAGCAGTGCCGCTGGATCTGCGAGCTCGATGTGATCGAGCTGTAGGCTCTTGGGCGAACGCTTCGCGACATCTGCACTCAGCAAGAGGCGCAAAACGGAGCGCGGGGGCGTCTGCGGTGGTAGGGTAGCACGGCGTGGCACAGTAGGTAGTAGGTTGCGTGCATCTGCGTGGAAAACTGGCCGCGTAGAGTCCTGCTCTTTGTCAATGCTGGGAGCTGGACGCAGCTCCAGCTCAACGCCGCTGAAACTGGGGGAAAAAGACGGGAAGCCCGCCTCGCTGGCTGCGTCATCCGCTTCGGATGGCATGAGGCCGAAACTTTTATCCTGCGCCCGGTGGATGATGGCGAGCGCAGCAGGATCTGCCGGATCGAGCACAATGATACGCTGCGAGGTGGCATCCGCACGGACCATGGCCGGATAAGTGATGCGAAAGATGATGAAGACCACACTCAGCATCACCATGAGCAGTAGGAACCACCCCGTCAGTCGCAGCAGGGAGCGATCTCGTATGTTCCAGGCAAAGGTGAGCATCGTGTGGGCGAGTTTTTAGACCCCTCGTTTCATAGCTGCGTCATTGTTGGGGAGACACCGTAGCAAGGGCCAGAGCGTAGCCTTGCTGGTGTGCGATATTGGTCACAGCGACCAGTCGGCCACCTGGGGCCATGCGGTCGTGGTGAATGATGGCGCGGCGCTCGCCATCGCGATGCTGGCGCAGTTTTTCGCCCAGGGTATCCAGCGTGACAGGCTGACCATCAAAATAGATGGCGGCCTCATCACCCGCCGGGATGGTGATGATGTGAGCGCGATCGAACCCTGTCAGTAGCGATGTGGATTGCGCTGGATCGACAAGCCTCAGACCAGAATTGGCCAGAAAGCCTTTGTTGAGCATGTAACACACGATCAGCAGCATCAGTGCATTCATCAGCGGTGCAGCGAAGATCCATGGACTCTGGCGCGGGAGTGTGGATTCGAGCTTCATCGTGGAAAGGTGTTCTCAGTTGCCGTTTTTATACTTTTTGCGGCGTATCGGCGATCACGCCTTGAGGCCTCGCACACGGCCTGCACGGGCCATGGGCACAGGTGTCTCCGCCTGATGAAATTCCACGATGTTCGACGCCGCCTTGCTGTCCTCGATGAGATTCACGATCTCGATGCCTGCACGCTCCAAATCATGCATCAGGCTACGGGCTCGGGCGCTGAGGAAGGCGTAGCCGAGGAAGGCCGGTATGGCTACTACCAGGCCCAGTGCTGCCGTGATCAGGCTCTGATACACGCCCGCTGCCACATCCTGCGGTGTGATGAGGCCATTGGTCGACGCCAGCTTGGTAAAGCTATTGAGCAGACCCAATAAGGTGCCGAGGAGCCCGATCAGCGGCCCGATGTGGGCCAGCGCATTCAGCAGACCTAGGAAGCGCTCCAGCCTGGGCACCTCTAGCTGTCCAGCCTCTTGCACGATCTCTTTGAGCTGCTCACGCGGGGCACCGTGGCGCAGTAGCGCAGCGTGGATGACACGGCCAGCGGGCACACGCGTCGCCACGCACTCCTGTAGGGCCTCTGCATAGTTCCTACGGCTGATCAGAGTGGCTAGCCCGGCTAGGAACTCGCCGATATTCATGCTCGCACGGTGAAAGTAGGCCATGCGCTCCAGGAAAATAGCCCCGCTGAGGCATAGGCAGCCTAGTAGCAGCCACACGAGCGGCCCGCCCTTGGAGACGAGTTCTAAAGGTGTGGTGGCGTTGCTGAGGTCGATCATGGATTGCCGGGAGCTAAAGGGCGGGCCGGGAAATTTACCTCTATGGGCGTAAAAGTAAACGTTTCTGTTATCCACCTCGCAGGAGCACTTATTCACCAGCGTGGCTCTGCCAAAAAGGCATCTGCGAGGTTCAGGGGTACCGCCTCTGGTGTAGGGGCCTGGGGTGCTGCCTCCGCATGCTGGGCGTATTCCATCTGGGCCGCCTGGTGACTTAGGGAGGGGATATCAGTTGTATTTTCACACCGCACAAACAGCACCCGCCCCTGTGGTAGGCTGCGCAGATAAATCAGGCCCCCATCATGCTGCTGGAGTAGCTCCACGCAGTCTCCAGCACCGCCACGGCGCCCAGCCTCCCCTGCAGCGCTCAGAGTCGCCTGTGCCAGCACGAGCACGGCATGACCAGGGGGCTCCAGGGGGCCCCCGGCCGCCAGCACCGAGCCGCCGGAATCTGCGATACAGGCGCATAACACGCCAGAGATGGAGGTGAGAGAGGTCAGTGGGCAAAAACGGTGATCTGTGATAACTACGCCGCTCCAGGAAATATCACCTATTCTTTGTGCCGACTGTATTCTCCCCCCCCCCAAGGAGGCCACAAAACATCCGAATCAGGGCCTCCTTTGACGCAGCGAATGAGCTGTTGGTGGAGGTGAGTAAGCAGGTGGTTTGATGGTGTTGCGCTCATCATCAAGGTTACCGCAGTTCCATCTCACGCTTACTCTGTCCACCATGAGCACCGCAATCGCTCTTCGACCCGTAAGCTGGCAACGCATGGCAAAAGGCATCGACGACGTCATGCGGCGTCTCGAAGGTGCGGTGATGGCGCTGGCAAAATTCGGAGTTCGATATGCTGTGGTCGGTGAAAGTGCCGTTGCGGCCTGGGTTTCCCGTGTGGACGAAAGTGCTGTGCGAAACACCCGTGATGTGGACATCCTTCTTCGACGCGAAGATGCCGAAAAAGCCCGTGAAGCACTCGAGGCAGCCGGCTTCGTGCATCGGCGCATTGCCTCGCTCGGCAAGGCTGGCGCGATGGATGTCTTCCTTGATGGCCCCGATGCCAAGGTGCGGGACGCTGTGCATGTGCTCTGGGTCGGTGAGAAACCCGTGCCGGATGCCATCGAAAACACCCCCGAACTGCATGAAACCGAAGTCGGCGAAGGCTTCTCTCTCGTGCCTTTGCAGGACCTCGTGCGCATGAAGCTGATCTCCTTCCGCGACAAAGACCGCATGCATCTCCGCCATTTGCTTTCTGTCGGCCTCATCGACGAGTCTTGGCCGACTCGTTTCCCATCTGAACTCGCGTCTCGGCTGCAAGTCATTCTGGATGATCCAGAGCGCTAGACGGACTTTTTCACCGCTTCTTCGTGTGTATCTCCCGAACAAGGTAGCCATAAGTGGTAGATCGAGATGGGTGGAGCTGTGCCTTTGTTCTCCAGATACTCAAAACCACGCTCATGCATACTGGCATGCAGTGGTTCAGGGCAGTAGGCAGCGAGTGCTTTGCTGGAAACCGGCATCGGCTGGGACAGGGTCTTGAGACGCACGACCCGATCAGGCTCCGCCATCGCTGGGATCAGATCGCCTTGGATGGTTTTCTGGTTTCTCGCATAGGCGAGCATGATGCCTTCCTGCATCGCCCAAGCATAGTCACCTTCCACAAAGCGGATCATGCCATTGTCGCAGTACCACTTTCCGGCTGAACGATTGCTCGTGGCGTCCACGATTTTGCACTCGACGAGCAAAGCGTCGTAGCTTGGCAGCACGAATGAACGCTCGTTATAGTTGAGCTGGAACCACAAATCGGGTGATGGGCGGATTTTGAATTGGTTGTAGCTCCGTGCGTTTGACTGCCGGGTGACAGAACGGAAGAAGATGTTCGTAAAACCAGGAATGCCGCCCATGGCCGGATTGCCATTCGCTTTGAGCACCGTGTTTTCGATGTACTCCATCAATTCGGCGGTGATTTCGTCTTCGCTGAGATCCTCCAGATCCTTGCCCTGCTTTCGCAAGACTTCAAAGGAGTGGGCGAGCACTTTGCAGACAAGTTTGATGAGTTGGAGCGAAACGTTTGGGTGAGGCAGCTTGTAGCTGTTTCTGGCCGCCTGCCACACTCCGACTTCGTCAAGTCGGGTGAAGGTGTTGCTGGATGGGGTGCCTTGTTCGCTCATTCCGGGTTACTCGCTGAGGTCAAAGGCATCCAGGTAGTCACGGACGATGTGCTGGGCGCAAAAGGTGGCTCGTGTGTGGGTCCACCAGCGCTGTTCGTTGAGAAGGCCGAGCAACAAACCCCGTTTGCCATCAAGCCGAACGATCACGCGGCTGGCCCCGTAGGTGTCGGCCTGCTTGGCTGCATGATTGAGCAATCTGGAATCCAGCTCCAAAGGCTGATCCTTGCGATGAATAGCCACGAAGGCCCAGACATCGAACTGCGGGCGTTGTTCCAGGCCCTTCGGCTTGATCGTTATCTCTACCTGATGCCCTGAAATCTCAAAAAACGGCTGAATCATGTCCTTGAGGCTCTGAGCAAAGGACGCACGCGAGCAATAATCCTTTTCGTTCTCGAACGCGACAGGGGCAAACGCCGCTTTGCCCTCGATGCGATAAGGAGCAGCAGAAAACAGGGTGTCCTTCATCACCTGCACATCCTGCGGCTCGATCTGGTAAAGCTGAAAGAAGAAGTCGTCTATCCCTGCCCACGGTTTGGTGGCCGCAGGATTGGTTTCCAACTCGTGAGCGAGGCGCTTGATCGTAGCTTTTGTCTCAGCGGGCAACGCCGAGACGTCAGGGAACGGGATAGCATCGAGTTCTTCCTTTTTGAAAGTCTGTCGATCAGCCCCAAACCGAGCACTTGTCATCAATAGAAAAAACTCAAACAACAAGGTGTGAGGCAGCAAGAAAATGGTGGCAGCCAATAACTCGGAATCCGGGTGTGTATGACAAGAGTAGCCGTAGTAGCTGACTGAAAATGCCATTTTTCTATTCGACCTATACGCCCGTGGCGAACACCGCAAGGCGCTAGGCGACTCCGGCACAATGACAACCGGTGGTTTGTATAGATCGACATTTCTTGGGCGGTGCGCAGTTTCAGTCTCCCACAACTCACTGTAAGTCTTTAGCTCATTATGTGGTATCAAGAATGCTTTGCCCTCGGGCTTCACAAACACCTTCATATCAGCCAACCAGGAGGCTGGCTCTTGCTTTGAATCAGGTGAACGATTGAAACCAAGGCCCGTTCGGTCTTCTTCCGGATCCCAACTATGCCATATATCAGCCAAGGTTGTTGGGAAGCTTTGCTGAATCGACTCCAATATCTCGACACCACGCCATGTGCCGACCTGCAAGGCCTTGAGTAGCCAAAGCTTTTGGCGGAGGTTTTCGGAATTCAGGGAATGAACCGTTTGGTAATCAATACGGAAGCGCCCTGCTCTGTTTAGAACTTTGTCGTTCAGGGGCACCGCGTAAGCGAAGTTCGACTTGTGCTCGGTTGGTGTGCAGTTTCTCGCGAACAACAAGCAGAAGGGCACTTTGACCTCCCACACCTGTTGAGACCAGCGCAGTTCGGCACCGTTGATCAGTCCTGTGATTTTCAGTGCTTGTAACACGCACTGCCACGCCTCTGATCCACGTGTCATCGCATGCAGAATCAACCTGGCTGGCAGAGCCAGTGCAATTGTGGCCTCAGGTTTGGCCCACATCGTCGCCCGCCACAGGAAGGGGAGGTCGGGGTTGTTGTCCGGGTTCTCGTAGTTTTCGGCCAGTGCCGCCAAATTCGGATCTTTGCGTGCTTTCAACGCCATCCTGCCGATGTCGGTGAAGCGTTGAATTGTTTTCGCTATCCGAGTCCAGGGTGGATTACCGATCACAAGGTCAAATGCAGCATCAAATTCCTGCGGCACATTCTCCCCGAGGCTGCCGATTTGGAACCCCTCCGTCTGACTGGGATCACGAAAGCTGTGCAGGACCGTGCCACGCAGGTCATCGAAGCGGAGTTTGTTCACCGGATGAGGTTTGGGGTCCATCTCAATCGCGGTGATGTACAGCGACAGGGCTGCCAGCCGCAGCGCAGACTCGCTGACATCAAAGCCGGTCAGCTGCTCACGGAGCATCTTGCGGATCAGTTTGGTGTCAGGTGCCTGCTCGTCATGCTCCCAGCGCTTCTGGATGAGGCGACGAAAAGCGAGCACGAGGAAAATGCCCGCGCCACAGGCTGGATCCAGCACACGGGCGTGCGCCGGATCTTTCACCGCACCTGGGCCGAAACATTGATCCACCATCAGCCGAGCAATCGGCAGGGGTGTGTAGTGGACACTGGCCTTCTTTGCCTCCTCACCCTCCACCCAATGGCTGTAGCTCTCGTACACCTGGCTGAGCACGCCAACTGGGACGTGGGCAAAATTCATCTCGCTCCAGTCGAGATCGAGTTCCTCCTCGATCGCTTGGGATTTCGCGCTGACTATCCAGCCTTTGAGTATAGCTCGAAGATGATCAAAGAAGTCGGCTCCAACGCGATCATGCACTGTCTTGTAGTAGCGTCGATAAGCCGCTGTCCGTGCCGGTATATCATCCGTGGGGATGGACTGGTCTTGTTGCTCGCTGAAAAGGCGCAAGAAGTCACCATTGAAGGTGGCATCCAGCCAGGCGGAGGTTTGTGCCGCCTTTTCGACATTCGAGAAGACATCCTTCAAGTCCTTGGCCTTTTCGCAGATGTCAGGGCGGTCATCGGGAACAACGATCTTTCGGTCGATGAGAAAGCGGAAGAACAAAGCGCGACCGCACATGGAGAGCACCTCTAGACCAGTGAGCCTTGTGGGATCGGTGGTGCCGTGAGCTGGCACAAACCTCCTAGCAGTGACCATCAACTGATCGAAGATCAACTTCGCCACATAATCCATCGCCTTGGGAGACCCGGCACGTTTGTCCATTTGGCCGTGAATCAACCGCTGGAAAAACAGTGGAGCGTCGTCATCACCAGCACGCTTCGTGGCCTGTTCGTTGGGCTTGGGCTTGAAAGAGATAGGGCGCACTTCCAGTTCGCCAGGACGCAGAATTCCCAGCCACGCCGCATCACTACGATTGGCGAGCTGCTTCTGGAGTCCCTCCAAGTCGTCGGGCTCACCATCGACGACATACAAAACGGGTGCGTTCTGATGCTCTACAACTGCGTGTACCGGGAGCGCTGTGCTGCGGTCCCCCCGCTTCCCAGGAATCAGGTCCAGATACTCTGCTCGGGCATAATCTGGAGTGGTATCGTCTGAACGAAGCTCAACCACATAATGACACCCGAAGTCTGAGAGCCGCTTCACGAGCGGACGGGCGTCGGGTTGGTCAAAAAGGTCTTTCATTTCGGTGGGCGTCGTTGGGACTGGCAGTTAACGATGTCAATTTATCGCTTTTGTATAGCTGAAGACTGTTCAAGCGCACTCTCAAAATCGATATGACAACCATCCAGCCCCTCCTCAACCGCATCAGGCGGACAGATGTTTCCGCTTCTGTTTGTGACGATCAGCGGGGCGCATGTGCTGCCTTTGCTGATGGTGTTGGGTTTGGAGATGAACAACGCGAGAGATGAGATAAAGAGATTCTTCGGGCTGCTGAAAGAGTGTCTCTACTTTGCTGCTACTCGGTCCATCGCTGTTGCGATCTGTTCTGTGGCGAGATGGAGGATGTCGTTGTGGTGCATGCCGGGGAGCTCTTGGAGGCGGATCATGTCCTTATGGGATGCGGCGAGCTCACGGCTCATGCGGATGGGGATGACTTCGTCATCGGTGCCGTGGAGGAGGATGAATTGGGCGGGGCCGTTTCCTGCGGTGGCTTGCATTGCTGTGCGGTTATCAAAGCGGTGCATATTCAGGTAGCAGAGTGGCCAGCCGAGTACCACGCGCCCCATGTCGGTCATGCTGGTGAAGGGGGCGATGAGCACGCCTCGATGGAGTTTGAGGTCCTCTGTGGCCATGAGGGCGGCGGCGGCTCCCAGGGAGTGTCCGAGCACTAGGGTGCGTGTTTTGAGGGAATCTGCGTCCTGTCCTAAATCCATGGCGAGTGCCGCAAAGGCAGCAGTACTGCTTTCACGGATGTTTTTCGGTGTGGGCTTCCCCGCGCAGTCGCCGTAGCTGGGGTAATCGATGAGTAGGTAGGCGTAGCGGCTATCCCACGCCTCATTCACGCGTAGCCAATCGAGGGCGAGGGAGCCGTTTCCTGAGAAACAGAGCCATAGCGGTGCCGTGCGGGCATCTCCATGCCGTGGTGGGATGAAAAAGGCTGTCTGGGCCCCTTGCGTGGTCTGGTAGTGGATGCGGTGGCCTTTGGCTTGCCGCAGGAGTGCCACGTATGCCTCGCCATAGCTCCGTGGGTGGTAGATGAGCTTGGATTGGCACGAGAGGAGAAAAACCACCGGTGTGAGCGAGACGATGAGGAGGAGACGCAGGAGGCGGCGGCAGAGGGACATGGGGTGAGATTACCGCATGAAGGGAAAAGTCGTCAATAGATGGGGCGGCGGGATGGGCACAGATAACAAGAAGGGCCAAGGATCGACTCCTTGGCCCTGATTGGATTGTTTTTACTTTTGCGGTGCTTACTTCGTCTCTGCGAGCACACGCTTGATGTCCTCTGCCTGCTTATCGGTGCTGGCTTGGAAGTCTTCCCAGATGACTTTTCCGCCTTTGATGAGGAAACAACTACGCTTGGCGAGTGAGAGCACGCCACGGAGCATTTTTTCGACTTTGAAGGCCTCGACGATTTTGCCCTCGGGATCGGCGATGAGGTCGTAGGGGAGCTTGAATTTATCCTGGAAGGCTTTTTGGGCTTCTGCTTTGTCAAAGCTGACGCCGAGCACCTGCACGCCGTCTTTGCTCAGATCGGCGAAGGCGTCACGCAGGGAGCAGGCCTGCTTGGTGCAGCCGGGAGTATCGGCTTTCGGGTAAAAGAAGACGACGGTGGGGCCTTTGGCATACACGTCGGTGAAGTTGACGGCTTTGCCATCCTGATTCACGCCGCTGACGGCGGGGGCATCATAGCTGGCTTTTTTGCCTTCACCGGCATGGGCGGTGCCCAGGACGGTGCTGAGGAGGGTGGCGATCATGAGGAGTGTTTTTTTCATTGGGGTGGGCTAAGGTTTGTTCTGCGGATCAAATTCACTTCACGCTGACCTTGAGGCCTTTGATCGATGCGGCGAGCTTTTTCGCTCCGGCCTCTGTGGCCTTGGATTGGAAGAGATAGACGTTTTTGAGGCTCTGAATCTTGGCGAGGTGCTGGAGGCCAGCGTCGCTGATTTCGGTGCCATAGAGATTGATGTTTTGGAGCTTTTTCATGCTGCTGAGGGCCTCTAGGCCTGCATCGGTGATTTTGGTCTGGCGCAGATCGAGCTGCAGCAGGCGTGGGAGCTGGCTGATGCTCTTGAGGGCGGCATCGGTGATGACGGTGCGGCCGAGATCGAGCTGTACGATGTTTTCTTTGAGTGGCAGGATGGACTCCACTTTCGCGTCATCGCACTTGGAGACGCCGGTGAGGAAATCGACACGCACCAGCGCACTTTCCACTTTGACGGACGCGACCTGAGCACCGGCTGTTTTAGCCGCTGCGAGTACGTTTGCCGCTAGGGGCTTCACTTCCTTTTCCAGAGCGGCAAAGTACAGGTCATGCTGGCGCGGAACGAAGGCTCGCTGGGCCTGGATAGCGGCTCCGGCGGGCATACCCTCTGTGTTGCCCATCCAGGGGCCGAACTCTGCTCCTTCTTCGATCCACTTTTTCAGCAGAGCGACTTCTTCTTTGGTCAAATCGTCGCCTTTTGGGGGCATGTGACCGTCATCATCCTTGGGCAGCATGACGGACTCAAAGATGGCGCTTTTGACAGGGGAGCCTGCTGTGAGGACAGGGCCGTTTTCACTGCCTTTGACGATGGCCCAAGCCGCATCGAGGCGCAGACCGGCCTTGGGCTCCTTTTTTTTGCCTGCTTCTTCATAGGGGGCACGGTGGCAGTCGATACACTTCTTCGTGAGGAAGGGTAAGATTTCTTTTTCGAAGCTCACCGCCCCGAAAATAGGCGAGGAGAGCAAAAGAGTGGCAAGCGAGGGCAAGAATGAGCGTTTCACAGGTCAGAAGCAGGGTTGGGGCGGAGAAGAACGCTTGCCTCTCGGCCTTGTTTCAGGGAAATAGCTACACACAAACACCGCATACACATGAGCACCAAACGCGCCGCCGAAATAGAAGCCGACTCCCTCCTCCGCCGCAGCACGCTGGCCATCGTCATGGGCGGGGGCGCGGGCACGCGGCTGTTTCCATTGACCAAAGACCGCGCGAAGCCTGCCGTGCCGCTAGCTGGTAAATACCGGATCGTCGATCTGCCGATCAGCAACTGCATCAACTCTGGCCTGCGCCAAGTCTATGTGCTCACACAGTACAATAGCGCCTCACTGAACCGCCATCTCAACCGCACGTATCGCTTTGATCAGTTCACGCGTGGTTTTGTGGAGGTGCTCGCTGCGCAGCAGACGCCAGATGGTGAGCGCTGGTATCAGGGCACGGCGGATGCGGTGCGACAAAACTTGCGATACTTCCTAGAAGGGGATCACGAGCACTTCCTCATTCTCAGTGGGGACCAGCTTTACCGGATGGATTTCCGCAAATTGATGCGTCAGCATCTCGGAGCAGATGCGGACATCACCATCGCGACACTGCCAGTGAGTGAACGGGATGCTACCAGCTTCGGCATCATGCATAGTGATGAAAGTGGTCGCATCTATGAGTTCGTCGAAAAGCCGAAAGATCCTGCCGTGCTCGAAAGACTGCGCATGGACCCGGCCACGGTCAGCGCCCTCGGTATCGAGGGGGATGAGCCACGCTTTCAGGCCAGCATGGGCATTTATCTCTTTAATAGGAACGTGCTGGAGGAGTGCCTCAACAACACGCACAACGACTTCGGCAAGAACATCATCCCTGCCGCCATCCGTGACAGGAAGGTGCAGGCGTATAACTTCCACGGCTACTGGGAGGACATCGGGACCATCCGCAGCTTTTTCCAGGCCAATCTGGACCTCTGCCGCACGGTGCCACCATTCGATTTCTTTGATTCCACCTCGCCCATCTTCACCCACAGCCGTGCCCTGCCCGCTAGCAAGCTCAATGGTGCCCAAGTGCGTCAGGCCCTCATCGCGGATGGCTGCATCATCACCGATGCACACATCGAAAATGCTGTCATCGGCGTGCGATCCCGCATTGAGACAGGTACCACCATTCGCAGCTGCATCATCATGGGTGCGGACTTTTACTCTGGAGCACGCGGTACGGACCCGGATCGTCCGCCTCCCGGCATCGGCCGGAATTGCCGGATCGAGCGAGCCATCATCGACAAAAATGTGCATGTCGGCGACAACGTCGTCATCACCCCAGAAGGCAAGCCAGAGAATTTCGATGGCCCGAACTGGTACATCCGTGATGGCATCGTCTGTCTCCCAAAAGATGCCATCATTCCTGATGGGACATGGATCTGAGGCACGCTCTGAGGCGTGGTGCGGGCTCTAAAAGGCCCTCGCTGCTTTTCCACAGAGCGAATGGTCTTCTTCTATGTCACTGAACATGGGCTCAGAGTCCACGCGGAGCCATGGAGTAGAGACCGATGGTCACATCGTAGGCATCGTAGAGGGCCATGCGCTTGAGCTCGTGCCCGGCCCCCCAGGAGTCTGTGAAGAGCACATGCGTCATGAGGCCTTTCTCCATCTTGTAGCCGATGATCATGCGCATGTGCCCGCCGCGAGTCTGGCCACTGCCAGGCAGAGGTGGCTCCTCGGCAGCTTTACCCAATTCTAGAGCCCAGAGCAGCGGCACGCCCTTGTTCACGTATTCCTTTACGATGCTGGTGAACTCCTTGTCCGAGACGCGGCGCTTGCCGTTGTTCGAGTAGTAGAGCAATGGGTTCACCAGTGGCTTGAAGCTCACTTTGAAGCGCTCATCGATCTTGGTGAGGCTCTTTTGCATCACCATCACATTTGCGCCGCTATCCGCATCTGCGCTGACGAGCTGCGCCATCTCATGCTGGTCACAGGGGATGCGCAGGTACTCAAAGAGTCGCTGGCAGCTCGCCGCCACGCAGTAGCCCTTTGCGCCCTGGTCCACCATCGGCACGCCGGAGATGTAGGTGTCGCCATCTGGCTTTTTGGTCACTCGTTTGATCAATTCCATGCTCTGCACACCCGTGACCATTTTCCCCATCGTAAAGTCCGCTTGGTTCGGTGCCGCGAGCTTCAGGCGCAGGAATTCAGGCTTCGTGAGCTTGCCCGGCACTTGATACTCATTGTACTCCAGGAGCGCCACTGCCTGCGGCGAAGACCACATCCAGCCGACGACGGGCAGCGCCGCGTTTGAGGATAAAAGTTGCCGTTTCGGTGCGACCTTGAGCACTTGGCCCAGACTTTGGCCGATGAGCTTAAAAATCCGCTCAAACTCCGCCACTTGGATGTCCCCCGAGTCCCCCCGGTTGTAGAACGAGATCGTCGAACGCGCCGCCTTCCCATTCACAAACTCCAAAATCGCCTCCTCAACCTTGATCGAGCCCGCGAACATGGAGAGCTTCGTCTCCATATTGGAAAACATCTGCCTAGAGAACCGCGCACGCGTCTTTTCCGCGTTCACCCACTCAAATTGCGGCGGCTTCTTCTGATCCTCCTGTTTCGCCATCTTCGGCGTGTAGCTCTTTTCAAAATCATCGGCACCCCAGGTCCAGAGGGAGCTGAAATTGAGCAACGAGTCCAAATTCGCCGCCAGCTCCGGCGCTTGGCGATCACTCTGCGCGGTAGCGGTGAGGGGCGCGAAACCACCTGCGAGGAACCCAAGAGCTAGCCAATAATTTTTCATTCCGCTGTTCTACCCTTGGCGGGGCTTGTTTGTCAATGGATCGGGGTCATTCGTCATCCACCCCTCATCGCGGCAAGGCTGGGTTCAACCCCAGGGGCATCTGCTGGCTCGCGTAGCTCGCAGCCATGCACCCTTTCACGTTAGGCCACACGGTCTGTCTATCTCTGTGCATACTTCTGAATCCAAGGCTCTGGACTCTCGCCCAAATCCTGTCCGGTAGTGCGACGAAGATGCGCGACGATTTCGCGCACAACCGCCGTGCGATGACGCTCAACCACTCGGTCGAGCCGCGAACCCGCCCGCTGCTTGCTGCCGGACGGGTAATAAAAGACGGCATACTCCAGTGAGCCTGCGATGTCGGGCGGTGACGTGGACTGGAGTGCCCGTGTCCGCATCTCATCGAAAATCTGTGTCTGCTCGTCGGCAAATGCCGCCTGAACATGCAACCAGCCGTAGCTCCAAAACAGGAAACCGCTGCCCACGAACAACACCGCGCAGAAAACTCCGAGCGCAATCGTAAGACGTTTGAGGGCGGGAATACTCATGGCGCGTAGTGTGACCTAACGTCCAAGCTCACACACGCGGTGGGGTGGCGGCAAGCTCAAACGAAGGGATTAAACGAGGAGCTGGCGCGGCCCATGCGGCAAGCCCGCATTGCAGGCCACGGGAAGCATGGGGCGTGCCAGCTCCGGGCAAGCGTGAGTTGAACAATGCTACACCAAAGCCCCACCGCGTTGGGTGCAGCGCCTTGTTCGTTCCCGTTGTTGGCGTTGGGTTCAGTCATAGATCATCCCTGAGCGATTTAGACTGAGGTGCATCTTCTGCGCATCAGCGAAACTACCTGGATAGCGATGCTCTCCCAAGACCATCTCACGATATGCCTGCGCCATCTGCCCTGCCGCCAACTCTGGTGCCAGCTGACCGATGCCAGTGCCGAGCCCAGGGATGGCAATCGTCTCAATGGGTAAAGATTCGGCGTGGGACATTGCCGCACTCAGAATGGCCTTCATGGCGAGATAGGCGTTCACGGTCGTTCGGATACGCATAGGAACCCTCATCGTAGGGGCACAAATTAGCCACGGAATCTGCACGTCCTCAGTGGGAACAACGATGGCCTCACCAATCAGTAGCTCCCGCAATGGTCGAAGCTGAATAGCTTTCTGAACACGCTTCTCTAAATCCCACCCAAATCGCTCGGACAAGAGGTGATCCAAACCACCGTCCATAAATCCAAATGAGTTTGCGGGGCTGACTATGGCATCACATGGCACCCGACAAATATCTCCTGCGACAATCTCAACACCGGCCATGTCGTGAAAGGCATTCTTCCATGCATCACCAAGCGGCTCATCGCGATAGCATAAAACTATATTCATGGACTGCTGATGGTGGACTCTGCTTTTTGGCCGAACAAACTAGATGGGAAACACTTTTGTCGGTTTGTCAGCACCTTTATAGGCGACAAAAGTGTGGAAAAAGTACGGGGTGATCGATTTCATGGTGTGGTTTTACACGCCTATGCCGGAATAGGGCAACCCAAATGTCGGTTTGTGGCGCTAGGGGCGTGTGATTCGGGTGTTGGAATAGACGACGCTGCACCCTTTTTTGTGATCTGGGCAATAGAATGGTCGGCAACAGAATGCAGAAGGGTTTTGTCATTCTGCTGCCGACCATTCTGTTGCCAACTGGCTTGAGTGAAATTCACGAAACTTGCTGGCGCTCAATATAGCGTTTGGCGCCGCATTTTTCGCCCGGACACGGCGGTGGCAGCTGCTGAGCGGAGCGTTTTGGGGCGGATACGGCGGTGGCTGGTCTATTGCAGGCTGCATAGGGGCAGCCACGGCGGTGGGCGGGCGATTGCGGCCTGCATGAGGTCTGCCACGGGGGTGATCGGGCGGTTGCAGGCTGCACGAGGGCTGACATGGCGGTGATCGGGCGGTTGCAGGCTGCACGGGGGGCGACACGGCGGTGGGCGGGCTGTGGCAGGCTGCACAGGTGTTTCCACGACGGGGGCGGGGGCGATGCAGCGGACACAGTGGGGGAGGCTGCCCAAACGAGCCTATTGACGCTAGGAGCCGTTTTTGGTAAAAACGGGCATTATTCGCCTTCACACCGCTGGGTGTCGTGCTCGGCGGGGGCGGATCATCCACCCCAACTGCAACCTTGCGCTGCTTTTCCCTCCCACCCTGCAGTGGCCCGTTTCGGACAAGCTTTTTTCGGTGATGGTTCACGCTTCTCGGCCTCGGAAAGTCCGCGCTCTTCCCCCAACCGACGCACTATGGCCTCCAACCGACTCCCCGATAAGCTCGACCTGCTCTTTGCCCTCGCTGAGGACATGGCGGACGGGCTCCACCAGCATGAGACGCCCGTGGGCGTGAAACAAAACACCGAGGCGGTGATCCGCGCTGCCCTCGCTGCCGCACGGGCGGCGGAAACGACTTACGGCGAGTGCAAGGTCGTCAAAAAGACGGCGAACGCCGCAGCGACCTCGGCAGATACCTCTGGGAAAATCCTGCTCACCAATGCCCGCAAGCGTCTGTCGAAGTTTTTTGGCGAAGCGGCGAGTACGGAATGGGAATCCGCCGGGTGGCAGCCGGGCACCACGGGTATCCCGCGTTCGCAGGATGAGCGTTTTGACCTGATCGCGAGCCTGAAAGCCTATTTCACCGCACACCCTGCCCACGAGAGCGCGGACATGGAGGTGACGGCGGCATTGGCCGATGCGGCTCACACGGCGATCAGCAATGCCCGCGCCACCCTCGGCCAAAAGATCACCGAGAGCGGCCAAGCCAAAGTGGCCCGAGACAATGCGGAGCGGAATCTGCGCCTGCGCATGACTGGGCTGGTGACTGAGCTGGAGACGCTGCTCTCAGCGGAAGATGCGCTGTGGCATGCCTTTGGCCTCAATCGCCCGGCGGATGCGGAGACGCCGGAGGCCCCCAGCTTCACCACGGTGCTGCCCGGTCCGAATCACAGCCTGCTGGTGGATTGGGACGATAGCCTGCGTGCCGACCGCTGGCGGGTGTGGATCAAAATCATCGGCGTGGACGCGGACTTCCGCGCCGTGCTGACCGTGACGGAGAGTGATGCCACGATCCCCGGCCTAACCGCCGGAGCTACCGTACAAGCCCGCGTCACCAGCGTGAACGACGCCGGCGAGAGTGCCCCTGGTCCTGTTGCTGAGGCCATCGTGACCTGAAGCCCACCGCAGGTGATCCTACTCGTCCTCTTACTCCTCCTCCGACTCCCGGAAGCGAAGGCCAAACCGCCTGGCGAAAGCCAGGAGCCGTCCATTCCGGGAGGAAGAGGAAGAGGAAGAGGAGGAGGAAGATTCAGAAACCAAGAACGAAGAACCACGAACCAAGAACACATCATGCCCTACGACCCCAACTGGCCGCAAAACGGCCTCCTCATCGACGGCGATCGCTTTCGCGAGCAATTCGCCTCCCTCAAAAGCCTCATCGACGCCATTCAAAGCGGCATCACCAGCGTGGAAGTAGACAGCGTCAGCACCTTACCACCGGGCAGCGCCGCTAGCGTCGGCATCAGCCTCAATGGCAGCGTGCTGCACTTCAGCTTCGGCCTGCCAGAGGGCCAACAAGGCCCCCAGGGCAACAACGGAAACGATGGCGGCACCGGCCCCCAAGGCCCGCCCTTTGCCGGCGCAGTCGTCGATAACGTCAACACGCTCGATCCCGGCCAAAACGCCACCGTCAGCGTCAGCTTCGACGGGTCGAACGTGCACTTCACCTTTGCCATCCCACGCGGCAACGACGGCAACCAAGGCCCACAAGGAATCCCCGGCGAAGTGACGCAAACCGACCTCAACAACGCCCTGCAAAACAACCTGAGCCAGTGCAGCAACAACTCCAACAACGTGACAACTCTGGACTCACCCATGGCTGATCCCGACATGGAGTCCCTGCGCAACGCCTACAATAATCTGGTGAACGCCCTGCGGCGGTGAAGTTCAGTCTTTGGCAAGTTCAGCCTTGATGCTGCCACATTTTTCACTGGCAACTTCTTTGCCACACTTGGGGCAATCTTCATGTTCCCACTCATTGGCAGGGCCATAGCCAATCCATTCGATGGTGAGCAGCAGCTTCGCTCCGCAATGTGGGCAGTCGATGGGTTTGGTGCTTTTTTGAAAACCGGCCATGCGGGCCAATTAGCGCCCTGCCCAGTTTCAGTCAATCTCACTTCACCACCACGCTCGCACCCGCAGGCGTGAGCACTTTTTGCAGCGGCTTTGGATACACGCCGAGCACGACGATGATCGCGGCGAGGGCGACGGCGAGGCCTTTGGTCATGGGGCTGATCGTCAGGGTGGCAGCGGGGGCGTCATCGGCCCCGGCGCTGGTGTACATGGCTAGGATGATGCGGAAGTAGTAGTAGAAGCCTGCGGCGGCGGCGATGGCGGCACAGGTGAGGGCACCCCAGTGGCCGTGATCGGCGAGGCTGAGGAAGACGAACATCTTGCCGATGAAGCCGGCGGTCAGCGGTAGGCCGGCGAGGCTGGCAAAAGCCAGCGTGATGATG
Source organism: Verrucomicrobiaceae bacterium (assembly GCA_016713035.1). NCBI lineage: Bacteria > Pseudomonadati > Verrucomicrobiota > Verrucomicrobiia > Verrucomicrobiales > Verrucomicrobiaceae > Verrucomicrobiaceae bacterium. The sequence goes on along the minus strand of JADJPW010000004.1, from coordinate 166,798 downwards.
AGCGCCAGCAGTGGGGAGCGCCGGGAGAGGCCCTGGAAGTCCTTCAATTCCTCACCCTGACCATTGCTGCGCATGATGGCGAGCGCGAGGAAGCCCAGCACGGTCATGGGTAGGTAGGTGGCGAGGTAAAAGGCCACGATGCCGCTGCTACCGATGCCGAAACGACCACCGCCACCGCATGCCAGCGCGAGGACGAGGTAGCCTGCGTGGCTGATGCTGGAGTAGGCCAGGAGGCGCTTCACATTCTGCTGGAAGATGGCAGGCAGGCTGCCGAGCAGCACCGTCAGGGCACCGCCGACGAGGAGGAGGCTCTGGACTTGCGGGGCGATGCAGCTGTTCTCACCCGTGAAGGCCATCACGGCACGCGTGAGGACGATGAAGCCTGCGGCTTTCGATCCGACGGATAAAAAGGCCGTCACAGGTGTCGGCGCACCTTGATACACGTCTGGCACCCACATGTGGAAGGGCGCAGCGGCGACTTTGAAGCCGAGTCCGGCGAGCAGTAGCGCCGCTCCGAAGAGGGCGGTGCCTTGGCTGGTTTCTGGCTTGGCCAGTGCGGCGGCGATGCCATCGAGGCTCATCGTCCCGGTGGCGCCGTAGATCCAGGCAATGCCATAGACGAGCACCCCGGTGCTGAGAGCCCCGAGGATGAGGTATTTCACGCCTGCTTCGAGGCTTAGAGCGCTTTTCCGCGCAAAGGCGACGAGCACGTAGAAGCTGATGGTGACGAGTTCCAGCGTGATGAAGATGGTCACGAGGTCACGAGCGCTAGCCATCCACATCATGCCTGCGCAGACGATGAGCGGCAGGCTGAACATCTCTGCCAGCTTGCCATCGAGTGTGTAGCGGCTGAGGTAGGGGGCGCATTCCAGCGTGAGCCACAAGACGAGCGCGGTGATGATGAGCGCGAAGCCTTTGTAGAAAAAGGCGAGCGAATCGAGCCTGTGCCACGGGGCGACGAAGGCCGGTAGGCCATCACCCGCCACGCAGAGCAGCAAAAAGGCGATCACGGTGCCTGCAATGGCTGTCAGTCCGAGCGTGCGACGCGAGACGGCAGGCATAAAGGCCTCGACCATGAGCAGGACGATGCCGAGGATGGCGATGAGGGATTCGATGGTGAAGACGGACATGGGGGGGAAAGGGGCATCTTTCTCTTCCTCCTACTCTTACTCCTCCTCCCTTGTCGGGCGTCCATTGGCCCTCGTATCAGGGGAGGAGGAGTAGGAGTAAGAGGAAGAGTAGGAAATTGGTTAACCCGCCGCCAGAGCACCCTTCAGCAGATTCAGCAGCAGCCAGGGGCAGCAGCCGGTGATGAGCAGGGTGGCGGCGAGGAGGATCAAAGGAAGGCGCTGGGGCAGGGCAGGGTCACTCATGAAGAGGCCCGTGGTGGCGCTGCCTTGGAAGATGCTGCGGTAGGCGCGGAGCATGTACACCGCACTCATGACCACGCCCCATAAGGCGAGGATGACGGTCCAGTGCAGATTGGTGAGGGAACCATTAAAACCGGTGAAGCTGCCGATGAAGACCATGACTTCGCCTGCGAAGTTGCTCAAGCCTGGCAGGCCGATGCTCGCGAAGGTGCCAAAGGCGAAGAGTACCGTGAAGGCCGGCGCATGGGACGCGAGGCCGCCGAGCTTGGTGTATTCGAGCGTGCCGAGCTGGTTGCGCATTTTTCCAGCGAGCGCAAAGAGCAGCGCGATGGATACACCATGGGCGAACATGAGTAGCACCGCACCCTTAAGCGCGACCTCGCTACCTGCGGCGAGTGCCAGGAAGATGTAGCCCATGTGCATGACACTGGAGTTTGCCAAGGTGTCGTCCAAGCGGCTGGCGTGGATGGTGACGAGGCCCATGATCAAAATATTGCCCAGCAGCATGAGTAGCAGTGCATTTTGCACCCAGGGCACTTGTGCAGCCTGAGGCAGCAGGGGCAGTGCGATCTTGATGAGGCCGTAGAGCCCGAATTTCTTCAACACACCGGCATGCAGCATGGCGACAGGGGTAGGCGCGGTCGCGTAGGCCGGCGCAGCCCAGCTATGAAAGGGGAATAGGCTCACCAGAGTGCCAAAACCCAGGAGCAGGACAAAAAACAGCGTCGCCTGCGTGTTCACGGCCAGCGGCGCTTTGACCGCGACGGATTTCAGCGCTTCCAGATCAAAGGTGATGACATTGCCCTGGCTGAACTCCAGCACCAGCCAGACCAGGCCCGCCAGGAGCACCAGACTACCTGCTCCGAGGTAAATCGTGGTCTTCCAGGCGACTTTTTTCCGCATCTCCGGCTCGGCGTGGCCGTGCAGGGCGATCATGAGGAAGGTGGGAATCAGCGCCAGCTCATGGAAGGCGTAGATGAAGAACAAATCCGTGGTCAAAAAGGCTCCCAGGGCACCTCCACCGATCAAAAGTGAGGCGATGTAAAAAATGGCCGGTCGGTCCTGAATCTGCCACACCGCCGCAAAGAGCACCAAACTGCTCAACAGCGCCAAAATGAGCGAAACACCGTCCGCACCGACCGAGAAGCTAATGGCCGGATTGTCCAGAATGGGCCGCGCATAGGTGTGGGCGAGTCCGCTACCTCCTTGGGAGGTGTATTTGCAGCAGAGGTAGATCGTGGTGACGAGATTGACCAGTGCCACGCCGACGGATAGCGCCCGTGCGGGGGCTCCAGCCCAGACCGCGAGCGCGGCGAGGATCGGTAGCAGGATGATGACTTCGAGAATGCTCATTCAGTGGGGGACTCAAAAAGGAGTCTTTTGCCATAAACGGCTCCATGCCGTGGGCAACGTCGAAATGGGCGAGAATGAGGTCATATTCGCCCTCGATTTTGGCCCATGGACGCCATGGAGCCCCATCTCACCATGGAAAAGCCCTCCATGGGAGATCTGTGGCATCCGGTTTGCTGCTGGTGGGCTTACGCTCTGGCGAGGATCCCATTCAGCGTAGCGCTCGGGCGCAGAGCTGCTTCGGCTTTGGCCTCGTCGAGCTTGTAGTAGCCGCCGGTATCGGCGGGTTTGCCTTGGGCTGCGAGGAGCTCGGCCACGATCTTGCTTTCGTTCGCGGTGAGGGCTTCTGCGATGGGTTTGAAGGTCGCTGCGAGGTCGGCATCGGCCGTTTGGGCCGCCAGGGCCTGGGACCAGTAGAGCGCGATGTAGAAATGGCTGCCGCGATTGTCGAGGGTGCCGAGTTTACGCCCCGGACTGCGATCATGCTCGAGGTATTGGCCGTTCGCGGCATCGAGGGTGTCTGCGAGGACTTTGGCCTTCGCGTTTTTGAAGGTATCCGCCAGATGCTCGAAGCTGGCAGCCAGGGCGAAGAACTCCCCGAGGCTGTCCCAGCGCAGGTAGTTTTCCTCCTGGAACTGTTGCACATGTTTCGGAGCCGAGCCGCCGGCTCCCGTCTCGAAAAGGCCGCCACCGTTCATCAGTGGGACGATGGAGAGCATCTTCGCGGAGGTGCCGACTTCCAGGATGGGGAAGAGATCGGTGTTGTAGTCACGCAGGACATTGCCCGTGACGGAAATGGTGTCTTTGCCGTCTTTGATGCGCTCCAAACTGAAGCTGCAAGCCGCTTCGGGGTCGAGGATGCGGATGTCGAGGCCGCTGAGGTCATGATTTTTGAGATACTGCTCCACTTTGGTGATGATCTGGGCGTCGTGAGCACGGTTTTTGTCCAGCCAGAAGACGGCGGGCGTGTTGCTGGCGCGGGCGCGGTTCACGGCGAGCTTGACCCAGTCCTGCACGGGGGCGTCCTTCGTCTGGCAGGCACGCCAGATGTCTCCGGCCTCGACTTTGTGCTCGATGAGCACCTGCCCATCCGCTGTGACGACGCGGACGGTGCCTGCGGCGGGGATTTCAAAGGTTTTGTCGTGGCTGCCATATTCCTCAGCGGCCTGGGCCATGAGGCCGACGTTTGGCACGCTACCCATGGTCTTCGGGTCAAAGGCACCGTGCTTGCGGCAGAAGTCGAGGACGGCGGTGTAGATGGAGGCGTAGCTGCTATCTGGAATGATGGCGAGCGTGTCCTGGAGCTGACCAGCGGCATTCCACATCTGGCCGGAGCTGCGGATCATGGCGGGCATGGAGGCATCGACGATGACGTCGGAGGGTACATGCAGATTGGTGATGCCTTTGTCGCTATTGACCATCGCTAGGGCAGGGCCACTGGCGTAGGCAGCTTGGATGTCAGCCTCGATTTCGGCACGCTTGGCTTCAGGGAGCTTGGGCAGTTTGTCCAAGAGATCGCCGAGGCCATTGTTGGCATCGAATCCGATCTCCGCGAGTGCGGCGGCGTGTTTGCTGAGCAGGTCTTTGAAGAAAACGCGGACGGCGTGGCCGAAGATGATTGGGTCGCTGACCTTCATCATGGTCGCTTTCAAATGCAGCGAGAGGAGGAGGTTTTCGCTTTTTGCCGTGGCGATCTGTTCGGCGAGGAAGCTCACCAGCGCAGCCTTGCTCAAAAAGGTGCCGTCGATGATTTCACCGGCTTTTAGAGCGAGTTTTTCCTTCAGCACCTTGACCTCGCCACCAGCGGTGACGAGCTCGATGCGCACGTCTGTGGCGGCAGGGACGCAGACGGACTTTTCGTTGCTGAAGAAGTCGTTTTTGCCCATCGTGGCCACGCGGGTTTTCGATGCAGGGGACCATTTGCCCATGCTGTGCGGGTTTTTGCGGGCGTAGTCCTTCACGGCCTTCGGGGCACGGCGGTCGCTGTTTCCTTCACGCAGCACGGGATTCACCGCGCTGCCCTTCACTTTGTCGTATTTCGCACGGGCGGCTTTTTCGTCGTCGGTGACGGGTTTTTCTGGGAAATCGGGCACATTGAAGCCCTTGGCCTGCAATTCAGCGATGGCGTCTTTGAGCTGAGGCACCGATGCGGAGATGTTTGGCAACTTGATGATGTTCGTTGTCGGTTCGAGGCAGAGTTTGCCCAAAAAGCTCAAATCATCGCCCTGGAGGCCGAATTGGGCCAAAATGCGGCCCGCGAGGGAAATGTCCCGGGTTTCGACCGCGATGCCCGCTGGCTTTGTGAAGGCCTGCACGATGGGGAGAAACGAATGCGTGGCGAGGAGCGGGGCTTCGTCAGTGAGCGTGTAATAGATGGTAGGCTGGGCGGACATGGTTTTGTAGGAAGGGAGAGTTAGAAAAGCATGCGGGGCGGGTCAAGGCTTCGCAGTTAAAAGGTCAAGAAAGGCCAAAATGGGCAAAAGGGCTGATGGAGGGCCTTTTGCAACCGGTTGCACCATGTAATCGAGCGCATTCTTTCCGGTAAAGTTAGCGAACGGATACAAAAACCAATTGTCAGCGTTCGATGACAGTGCGAGAATTCTTGATGCAAATCAGAACCCCCAAAGAAATCGGCCTTCTCATCCGTGATCAGCGCAAGCAGCTTGGCTGGACACAGGAAGTCTTCGCAAAGCGGCTCGGTGTGAGCCGCCTCTGGGTGGTGCAGCTCGAGCAGGGAAAGGCCACTGCGCAGATCGGCCTCGTGATGCGTGCACTCAATGAACTGGATGTGCCGATCCAGGTGGATGTGTTGCCAAAAATCGGCCCACGCCGTGCTGTGGACTATCGTGATAGTCCGCCTTCGATGCAGATTGATCTTGATAGCATCATCCGTGAAACCTCAGTGCCCTACAAATTCAAGTCATGAGCATGATCGAAGAACTCCACGCTCTGGCCGGAGGTCGGCGTATGGGCACCGTGCAGTGGGACCGGCGGCGGGATCACTATAGCTTCTGCTATGAAGACGCTTGGCGCACAGGAGGCGGGGATGCGTTCCCGCTTTCGCTTTCCATGCCTTTTGCGGCCACGGATCACCGCCATGAGGTCGTGGAGGCTTTTCTCTGGGGCCTGCTGCCGGATAATGAAGGTGTGCTGAAGCGCTGGGGCGAGCGCTTCCATGTCTCCCCGCGCAATCCTTTCCGCCTGCTCATGAATGTGGGTGAGGAGTGTGCGGGCGCGGTGCAGCTCGTGCAGGCTGACAAAGTGGATGCGTGGCTCGCTGCGCCGCTTTCTGGCAAGGTCAAATGGCTCACCGCTGCGGAAATCGGTGAGCGCATGCAGCTTTTGCTCAAAGACCATAGCGCCACTCGCATTAACAACGATCAAGGCCACTTCAGCCTCGCTGGAGCACAGCCGAAGACGGCGCTGCACTATGATCCAAAAGGGGGGCGCTGGGGCGTGCCTTCCGGCAGCATCCCGACCACGCATATCTTCAAGCCATCAACGGGCGACTTCGATGGCTACGCCGAGAATGAGCACTTCTGCATGACGCTGGCCCGCACGCTGGGGCTTTCTGCCGCGTCATCGGTGATCCAGCATTTCGGGGATGTGCCTGTGATCGTGGTGGAGCGCTATGACCGTGTGCGCAGTGGCGCACGCGTGCAGCGCATCCACCAGGAGGACATGTGCCAGGCTCTGGGTCGCCTGCCGCACATGAAATATCAAAACCAGGGCGGACCTTCCGCCGTGGAGATCATGGAGATGATCCGCCTGCACTCGCGTGCGCGGGATGTCGATGCTCAGCGCTTTCTCGATGCGCTGATCCTGAACTGGCTCATCGCCGGGACGGATGCGCATGCGAAGAACTACTCTTTTCTCATCGCTCCCGGCGGTCAGGTGCGCCTCGCTCCGCTGTATGATGTGGCTAGCTCGCTGCCCTATCCGCAGCAGGTTTACCCGAGGCATGCCACACTGGCGATGCGGGTCGGAAATCAGTACAAAGTGCGTCAAATCGGCCCCCGTGAGTGGAAAAAGGCCGCCAGCGAGCTGCGCTGCGACGAAGCGGCGCTGCGTAGCCGCATTCTCGAAATGGCGCAGATCATCCCAGATGCCGCTGTGCAGATTCAGCGTGAGATGAAGGCCTCTGGCATCACGCATGATGTGCTCAAGCGCATCACCACCGCTGTGCAGGAGCGCTGCGCGGAATGCGCGGCGAAATTCAGCGTGTAGCGGCCTGCTTCGTCACGGTATTGAGCACGGTGCCGTGATCGTCGCGGTGCTCGAGCACCAGCTTGGCCGCATCATCGATCATCACCCGCAAAAAGCCTCCGGTGGGCTCTTTGTAGATGTAGGGTTGCTTGATTTTGCCCTCGGGGTCGGTCGTCTTGGGGCCGCCGGGCTTTTCACCCCGAATGGCATTTTCATCATTCAGCGCACCGACGGAGAATTCCTCCACACCGAGCGGATGGATGCTGTGATACTGCCAATGGCGGTCGCCGCAGAAGGTGAGCACGTTTTGCACGCTCTTCTCACGCAGCCAGGCAAAGAAGCTGTCGGCCTCATGTTTGAAGCCGGCGAGGTTGGTGTGGTTGTCTGTCTTGCTGTTGCGATCCGGGCCGACCATCGGCGTCGGGGTGATGATGACCTTCCAGGTGGCCTCACTGGCCTGGAGCGTGTTTTGCAGCCACTCGCGCTGCTCACGGCCCCAGATCGACTTTTCGGGGCCATCGGGCATTTTGTTCGGCGAGCGGTAGTCGCGGCCTTCGACAAACCAGAGCTGCAAATGCCGGTGCACGCGGTGGGTGCGATAGGTGGGCGTGCTGCGATCCCAAATCGCGAACATGGGCATCTGCTCGCGGAAGATTTCGATGCCCGTGGCCGGCTCTGGCAGCTTACCGGCTCGCAGATCGGCATCATTGAAGCGGAAGTCGTGATCGTCTTTGGACCAATAAGCGGGAGTGTGTGCGAAGAAATCGATCAATCGCGGAAAGCGGGCCTGCTCATGCCATTTGCGACGCAGCTCCGGCAGTGTCTGTGCGGCGGGTTTCGCGGGATGATCGTAATAAACGATGTCACCCGTGCCGATGAAGAAATCCGGCCTCAGCGCGGCCATGGCGGCGAAGGAGGGATAGCCGAGCAGTTTGTCCTCTTCGGTGGCTGTGACGGGGCCGCCGCCGTTGGACTTACCATGCATGAAGGCGTGGTAATTCATGCAACTGCCCATGCAGAAGCTCACGTCGCCACTTTCGCTCAGAGTCTTGAAGCTGCGTGTCGGGCCGGGTTTGGCACTTTCGCGGGTTTCGCCAAAAACGAGCCGGTAGTGATAAAGCGTGCCCGGTTTCAGATTGCTGGCGCTGGTGCGGATGATGAAATCGTATTCCGCCTTTGCCTCACTCCATTTGCTACGTGTCGGTTTGGAGAAATCAGCGGCCTCACTCCACTCAAAATAGGCCTCGCCTTCCTGTCCTGGCACATCGCCGCTTTCATCCAAAACTGGCCCCGGAGTCGCCGTGAGCCGACTTTGGAGAAAAACGGAGTTCGCCGTGACCTCACCGGCCATTTCGCCCTGTGCGTGATGGATTTCGGCCAAAGCGGCCACAGGCAGCAAGAGGAGCGCGGCGAGGATTTTCATGATACGGCAGCTTTTTCGCGGATGAAGGCCTTCACGGCCTCCGTCGTGGCCTCCAGCGGCCAGCGGTGCATTTCGCGGGCTTTGAGAGACTCCAGAGCGGGATGCGTCGGCTCATGGCCGGTGGCGCTTTGCACCACATCTGGGAATTTTGCGGGGCTGGCCGTGCTGAGCACGATGCTGACACGATCTGTCGCCACATCGGTGAAGCCGCAGGCGGTGTGTGGATCGAGCACATACTGCCAATCCTGCCACATCTGAGCCGTAGCGCGGACGATGCGTGCATCATCCATGCGGCTAGCGCGGAAGGTGGTGGGCGGCAGGTCGATGTGGATGTCCTCACCGGCTTTGATCCGCGCCATCACATCACGCACGCGTGCGCTGTCCTCCCCGAGCACGAAGTAGAGGAAGCGCTCAAAGTTCGATGCGGCCTGGATGTCCATGCTGGGCGCATGACTCGGATGCACCTCGCCCTGGCGATACTCACCCGAGGTGAAGAAGCGGTGGAGGATGTCATTTTGGTTCGTCGCCACGCGGAAAGTGCCGCAGGGCAGGCCCATGCGCTGCGCCAGCCAGCCAGCCAGCACGTTGCCGAAATTCCCCGTGGGAACGACGAACTCACACGTCGCGCGGTCTTTCTCTGGCAGTCGCAGCACGGCCCAGATGTAGTACACGCACTGCGCTAAGATGCGGGCGATGTTGATGGAGTTCACGGCGGAGAGATTCACCGCCGTGGTGAACTCTTTGTCGCCGAAGCAGTCTTTCACCACACGCTGCGCATCATCGAAGGTGCCGGGCACCGGGATGGCAAAGACATTGCTCGCACCGGTGCAGGCCATCTGGCGCTCCTGCAGCGGCGAGACGCGGCCATTGGGATACAAAATGAAAATCTGGATACCATCCTGGCCCATGCAGCCGTGGATGGCCGCACTGCCCGTGTCGCCGGAGGTCGCACCGAGCACGCAGAGCTTCTTCCCACTGAGTTTCGTCTGCCGTTTATAAAGGAGGCCCAGTAGTTGCAGCGCGAAGTCTTTGAAGGCCAGCGTAGGGCCGTGGAAGAGCTCTAGGATGTAGGTTTTATCCGTGATCTTCCTCAGCGGTGCGACATCGGGCGATTCAAAGCGGCGGTAGGCCTCCGCCGTGAGTGTATGCCACTCTGCGAGCGGGATCTCCGGTGCGAAGAGCGTGAAAAACTCCGCCGCGAGCTGCGGATACGTCAGCGTGGACCACTGCGGCAGCTTCTCCGCGATGGATGGCAGGGATTCTGGCAAAAACAGGCCGCCATCCGGCGCGAGACCGGCCTCGACGGCTTCAGAAAAGGTGTGCAGCGGCGTCTGGCCGCGAGTGGAAAAGTAGCGCATGGGCCTGTGATGATGCGCGAGGATGCGCTCATGACAAGCAGCCTCTCATCACGCGGCATTCTGCACGGCCCAGAGCATCTTCACGGACTGCACAGCGGCCTGGACATGGTGTACGCGGAAAATCTGCGCCCCACGGCTCATTCCTGCCGCGATGCAGGCCACCGTGCCCGCATCTCGTTCATTGGCAGGCAGGCCGAGTACATCCCCGATCACCGTCTTGCGTGAGACGGGCAATAAAATGGGCCTGCCGAAGCGGTGCAGCCGCTCCAGCTCGCGGTAGATCGTCAGGTTATCATCCCGCTGCTTCGCAAAGTCGATCCCTGGGTCCAAAATCACGTTTTCTCGCGGCAAACCCACGCTTTCGGCCATGACGAGCCGTTGCTCGAAAAAATGCTCCAGCGCATCCATGATTCTCTCGTAGCGCACATGCGTGTGGGGCACCTTTGGCTGCCCGATGCTGTGCATGATGAGTAGTGCGGCACCGTGATCGGCGCAGAGCTTGGCGTTGAAGGCATCTGGCAGGCCGCTGATGTCGTTGATGATGTCGCCGCCCTCTGGCAGCACTGCGGCGATCACATCGGAGCGCCAGGTATTGATGGAGAGCAGCGGGGAATTGTGGTGCGCCTTCAGCTCCGGCCATTTTGCCAAAAAGGGCATCAATCGGTCGATTTCTTCGCTCACGCTGATCGCCTCCCGATTCGTCCGAGCACTCTCGGCACCGATGTCGATGATGTCAGCGCCATCTCGCAGCATCTGCGCGGCCTGCGCCAGAGCCAGCGTGGGATCTAGCGTCCCATCGCCACAAAAGGAGTCATCATTGATGTTCACGATCCCCATCACCATCGGGCGGCGGGGGAAGTCGATCGTATGCTGGCGTGAGCTTAACTTCATACAGGTGAGCTGCGCATACACGAAGCTCGGGGAAAAAGAAACCAGCTTCAGAGGCGGAGGATGACCGAAAAGCGCAAGCCAGGCACCGGGGGCATCGTTTTCCTGGGCCTCATGAAAAAGCTGATTTGCTTCCTTATTGTCGGAGTTTGCTCGTTGCAGGCTCAAAACCCCGCTGCGGCCAAAGTGCCAGACGCCACAGATGCTCGCGCGGCGAAGCTCCAACCCGCCAAAACCATCGTGTACAAGAAAGTGGGCGATTTGGAGCTCAAAATGCATATTTTCGAGCCACAGGGCTTTCAGGCGAGTGATCGGCGCTCATGCTTCCTGGTCATTCACGGTGGTGGCTGGACGGGTGGAGCACCGCCACGCATGTACCCCTTTGCTGCGCATTTCGCGGAAAAGGGGCTGGTGGGTATCAGCATGTCCTACCGGCTCCACAGTGTGAAGACTGGCGTGAGTGTTTTTGATTGTGTGAAGGATGCCCGCTCCGCTGTGCGCTATCTGCGCAGTCACGCGGCTGAGTTGGGCATCGATCCGCAGAAAATCATCGTCAGTGGCGGTTCCGCCGGAGGTCATTTGGCCGCTTCGACAGCGCTTTTTGATCAGGTGAACGAGGATGGGGAAGATCTCACGGTTTCCGCATCGCCCAATGCGCTGGTGTTGCTCTTTCCGGTGATCGATACCTCGAAAGACGGCTACGGGCAGGCAAAAATCGGCCCGCGTTGGCAGGAGCTTTCGCCAGCGCATCATGTCCATGCCGGATTGCCGCCCACGCTTACGTTTCATGGCACGGGAGATACGGTGACGCCCTTTGCTGGTGCCAAGACCTTTCACGAGGCCATGCTCAAAGCCGGAAACCGCAGCGAGCTCGATGTGAATGAGGGCGGTGCTCACGGCTACCTCATGCGAGATGCCATCCTGCTCGATGACACACTGCGGAAGACGGATGTCTTTCTGAAGTCACTGGGGCTGATGCAGTGAGTTTCTGGGCTTGCCAGAAGAGAGCCTTTTTGTTAGCACCACAGCGATGATGGAGCCGGATGATGAAGTGATCAAAAAGGTGAGCGAGCTGCGCAAGCAGGCGTTGTTCCTAGATGCGTGGAAGCTGCTGGAGCCGTATGCGCGACCCGAGGAGTGGAGCCAGGCAAAGCACCGTGCCGTGGGTGCACGCATGATCGAATCCATGGGCGGTGAAAAGCGTGGGCGGAAGATGTGGTTCCGCCTTTGGCATGATCGCAGGACTCGCCATGTGGTGCGTGAGGACATGGTGTGGGAGCTGCTGGACATGCGCGGCGCTTTCTTGGCCTGGCAGTGGTTGGAGAAGCACCCACCGATGCCAGAGGAGGAGGTAGCGGAGCACCGTGATCATCCCGGTGTGCAGGCTTATCTTTTAGCGAAGCTGCGTGACTTTGAGCGTGCGGAAAAGCTCGTGGATGGGCTGATCGTGGCCCACCCAGAGTCCACTTGGGGTTGGTCTGTGAAAGCGGACATTTTGGAGCTGCAGGATCGGCGTGAGGAGGCCCTCGCGGCGGCGGAAAAGGCTCTGAGCATCCGCTCCACGCATATTTCCTCTCTCCACTCGCAGTTTGATCTGCTGCTGGCGATGGGGCGTGAGCCGGAGGCTCTGGAAAAACTGCGAGCTGGCTGCGCACGCACGCAATGCCCCTCCTTGCTGCGAAAATTAGCCAATCTCCAGATCGAGCTCGGCATGCACGAGGAGGCACTCGCCACGCTGAACCGTCATGAGGAGCTGCTGCCACTGATGGAGGAGGATATGCAGCGCTGGCAGGCTGGGAGACGCTGTGATCTCGCCAGTGCGATGGGCGACCACGCGGAGGCGCTACGGCAGGCGCGGCTGGCGGCAAAGCCAGACAGCTTCTATGCGAAAGTGGCTGAGTACTTGGAAAAAACACAGGGCCAGCAGCTTACCCGCCGCGTCCTGCCAGTCGGTTTTGTGGCGCAGCATCACCTCACGTGTGCCCCGGCGACGGTGAGCGCAGTAGCACGCTTTCTGGGCAAAGAAGTGGGTCATATCGAGTTAGCGGATGAGATTTGTTATGACGGCACCCCGCATTATCAGGAGCGAACATGGGCGGAGAAGCATGGCTGGGCCGTGCGCGAGTTCAGTGTGACGGTGGAGAGTGCCAAGCAGCTCATCGACCGCGGTATCCCGATCATTCTGAGCATGGTTTACTCCGATAGCGCCCATGCCCAGGCGGTGATCGGTTACGATGAATACCGCCAAGTGCTCTTCGTGCGCGATCCGTCGGAGCGCACCATGACGGAGTTCTTGGCGCTGGAGGCACTGGCGGGGCAGGCTCCCTTTGGTCCGCGTGGACTTGCCATGGTGCCGGTGGAGCAATCACACCGCTTTGATGGGCTGGAACTGCCGGAACAGGCTCTCTATGACATCAAGCATGCTTTTGATGATGCGCTGACACGCCATGACCGAGCGGCGTCATTGCTACTACTCGAGCAGATGCGGCGAGATCATCCGCAGGAGCGCTTACGTTGGCATGTGGAGCTGGCACTGGCTCGTTACGATGACAATACGCATGCACGCCTGGAGGGACTGGAGGCCCTGCTCCAGATGCATCCGAAAACGATCAACTGGCAGATCGACCGCCTGCATGTGCTGCGAGAGCTGCGTGGTCGTGAAGTCTTCACCGAGGAGCTGCGCCGCGCCTGTGCGGATAAGGAGACGCACCCACTGCTCTGGCGCATGCTGGGCCGTGAGCTGCACTGGGAGGCGCGGCATGTGGATGAGGCCCGCCGCTGGATTCACCGCTACCACCGCGCACGGCTGGATGCCTACGCGGTGATCACCTCTGCGAACATGCTTTGGGACGTGCGCCGCTGGGAAGAGGCCTCCGATTTGTACCGCATCGCGAGCTGCTTGGAGGATAAGAATGAATCCTTCACCATGTCTTACTTCAAGACATCTCGCTGGGTGCGGCGCAGTGAGGAGGCGCTGCGGCTGCTGCGGGGCCGCTTCGAGCGTGATGGGCATCTCTCACCACAGCCTGCCTACTCGCTGGCGGAGGCTCTCGATATGATCAATCGCACGGAGGAGGCCATCTCGGTGATGGATGCCGCCATCCAGCGCCGCCCGGATGACATGGAGCTCGCCCTCCAGCATGCGAACTGGCTCCTGCGCACTGGCAAGCTGGAACGTACGCGTGAGGCACTGGCACGGGTGAAATCCCGCACGGCACCTGGCGCATGGCACCGTGTCGATGCACAGCTCGCCAGCCAAGAGGGCGACCATCACCGTGAGCTGGCCGATTGGCAGCAAGTCATCCTCCATGAGCCCCAGGCTGCCGATGCCCACCGTGCCGTGGCGCGGCTGCTGGAGCAGTTGGAAAGCCGCACTGCGGCTCTGGCCCATCTGCGTGCTGCATGTGAGCGCTTCCCGTTTCACTGGCCACTGCATGACACCTGGAGTGATTGGGTACGTGGTGATAGCCCAGAGGCGATGGAGGCCGCTGCGCGTGAACTCCTGCGCATCGATCCACGCAGCAGCTCAGCATGGCGGGAAGTCGCCATCTCGATGAAAAACCGCCAGCGCTTCACGGAGGCACATGAGGCCATGCAGCACTCTGCCGCACTCGATCCGATGAATCCGTGGCACTACCATGTGCTCGGAGGCGTGTTCGCGGCAGAAAAACGGCTCCCAGAGGCCAAAGCGGCCTACCGCCGCGCGATCGCACTCGATGCGGATAGTGCTGATCCGATGAATGCGCTGCTCCATCACTGCAAAACGCAGCCTGAGCGCCTTTCTGAGCTGCGCTACATCCAGAGTGAGATCACACGCCAGGTCACCAATGGCAGCGGCGTGCTCGAATTCGCCTCCCTCGCGGGTCATTACCTGGAACCAGATGAGATGGAGCGCTTCCTGCGGCTGGCGCATGAGCAGCGTCCAGATTTATGGCAGACTGCTGTGACACTGGCAGAGCATCTTCGTGAGCATGACGGCGTGGAGCAGTCCATCACGCTCATGCAGGCCACTTGTGAGCGTTTTCCACTCATGCCACGCACATGGATGGAGCTGGCAGAGTGCTATGGTGCCCTACCAGACCGCAAACGCCAGATCGAGGCCGCTATGCGTGTGCGAGAGATCAATCCAGGCTGGGGCTGGGGCATGCGAAACCTCGCCGAGGCACTCAAAAAAGATGCACGCTACGAAGAAGCGCTCGATGTCATGCAGCAAGCCGTGCGCCACTCTCCGCAAGACGGGCGTAATCACGGCTGGGTCGCTGAACTGGCCTGGCATCTCGGCAAAAAACGACTCGCGGTCGATCATCTGAAAAAAGCCGTCGAGCACGAGCCCGGCTACGGATGGGCCTGGGGCCGTCTCGAAGAATGGGGGGCCGAAGTCGGCGAGAAAAACGCCGCTCGTGAGGCTGCGGAGGCGCTGACACGCTCACGGCCGAATGAGGCCCGCTCCTGGCTCACCCTGGCGGATTTGATGACGCAGGCCTCCGAGTTCCCTGCGCAACTCGCCACGCTGGATCGCGCCATCGCAGCCGCTCCGCATGCCACACGGGCTTATGATGAAAAAGCTCGTGTTTTGACCCTGGCTGGTCGTTTTGAAGAGGCCTTCGCCGTGCTTGAATCCCACCCAGATCAGCAGCGGCCCGCAGACATCATCGCCCGTGAGGCCTGGATTCTCTGGCGCAAGCATGACCGCAGTGCCGCCGTGGCCCGCATGCGCTCCGCGCTGGAGGCTGATCCAGCGATGGTCTGGGGCTGGAAGTGCCTCGCAGAGTGGTATGAGGCGATGAAGGATCTCTCTGGCGAAGAAGATGCGATCACGCACCTCAGCCAGATCGAGCCCGGTGATCACATCCACCTCGGACTGCTCGGAGACGTGCGGGAGCGCCGTGGCGACACCGCAGGTGCCATCGCGGCTTTTGAGCGAGCATTGGCCATCGCGCCTGATTACGGTTTTGCACTGCGGAAGCTCTTTGATCATCACTGTGGCAAAAAAGACTTCGCCACGGCCCGAAAGCTCCTGGATGACTCACGTCCGCACTATGCAGAGATCGAGTATCACTCACGGCTCTTCCTCTGGCACTGGCGGCAGGGCCAGTCCGCCGAGTCGCGTGCAGCGCTGCTCAAAATGACCGAGCAGGAGGATGCCTTCGATTTCTCCTTCAATCGTGTTCTTGATGAAGTGAAGCTCAAAAAGACCCGGCCAGAGCTCCCCATCATGAGAAACGAGCTCGCGAAGACCATTCGCGATGGGAAAGCCCGAAACACGCATGCAGCGGCCTTTTATGTCGCACTCACCCATCTGCTCGGGCAGGTGCCGCGCTGGAATGTGCTCTGTCACGTTCCGTTGGGTGATGAGGGCAGTGAGCAGGTCATCATTCGCTATGTCAATAAAACCGTCGAACGCTGGGAGGAGCAGGAGAAGGCGTCCTTTGGCCTCCTCGCATGCTGGTGGGAGGCTCGTCGCATCGACCAGCTCATCCGCGAGCGCCGTGAGGCGCTGCAAAGCAACAATGAGATGTGGGGCACCATCGGATATGCCCTTCATACCTTAAAGCGCCATCGGCAGGCCGTCGATTGGCTCCAGGACTGGCGTGAGCGCTCTCACCTGGAGCCCTACATGCTCAATAACCTGCTCATGTCCCTTCAGAGCCTAGGTCGCCGTGATGAAGCCGCTGCCGTGCTCGCACGCGGGCTCGATTTGCCACGTCATGACGATACCACCATGCGATTCCACCTCTACGCGGCGCTGGAGGATGCACTCGCCCACAGCGCAGACAGCGCTCAAAAGCATCTGGACGTGGTGCATGAGCCAGAGCTATCCGCCTTTTCAAAGCGTGTGCTCGGACTCGTACGGTCCCTGCTCGACTACCAGCCAGGAAAGCCGCCCAAACCCTTTCATCAGGGCGCTCAGACTGCTCTAAGCTTATTCATGGACTCCAATGAAGATAGCCGCCTCGGACGAGACTACGCCACCCGCGCATGCTCGCTCATCGGACGGCATAATCATTCTTGGAAACCGCAGATTTGGCTGTTTTACGAGCGTCAAAGCCGGATGCTATGGCTCTGTGGAGTCATCCTGGTTGTCATCCTCAGCCGACTCCTCCGCTGATCCACGCACAGACATGCAGACACCATCTTCCACATGAAGCTCGACCGCTTGATCGCTAAACACCGAGGGATGGGGCGCAAAGCTGCGCTGCGAGTGATCGCGGCACGGCGGGTGCGTGTCGCAGGCGTCATCGAGACGGATGGCCATGTGGAGGCGGATCGATTCACCCAGGTGGAGCTCGATGAGGAAGTGGTGCAGGCCGCAGAGTGCGGGCATTACCTCATCATGCACAAGCCCGTGGGCTATCTCAGTGCCACAAAGGATGCACAGCTCCCCACCGTGCTGGATTTGATGCAGATGGAGGAAAAGCACACGCTGCACCTAGCCGGGCGGCTGGATCGCTCCACCTCTGGCCTGCTCTTGCTGACCAATGATGGCCGCTGGTCAAAGCGACTGATGACCGCAGAGCACAAAGTGCCGAAGGTGTATCTCGTCGAAACGCATGAGCCGGTGCCAGCGGATGCTGTGGAGGCCTTTGCACGCGGCTTTTACTTCCATACGGAGGACATCACCACGCTGCCTGCGCAGTTGGAGATCACGGGTGAGTGCTCTGCCCGTGTGACACTGCATGAGGGACGCTATCATCAGGTAAAGCGCATGTTTCACCGTGTCGGCTGCCGTGTCGCCACACTGCATCGACTCAGCGTCGGTGCCCTGACGCTGCCACAGGAGCTCAAACCGGGTGAATGGCGTGCCATGACGCCAGAAGAACGTGCGAAGTGCCTCCTGAGTGAGGACTGAGGCAGTCGCATCACTTCGGATGCCAACGATAATGCCCCGTGAGCGGGAACTCGAAGAGCCGGTCTTCGATCTGCGGTCCACTGCCGATGTTGTGAACGATCCAGGGCCGCTCACCGCCATCTGGCGCCGGGACGACGAGCGCGATGTGTGGCAGCTTGCCCGCGACGGTGCAGGTGATGAGATCGCCCGGTAGATAATCCGCAGCCTTTTGCGTGATGGGGAGCGCAGCGCCACGGCGCTTGAAAAAGGTCTGCAAATTCGGCACGCGACGGTGGTCGATGTTTGAATCTGGCCGCGTGAGACCCCAGTTGCGTGGATAGGCACGAAAATCCCGCCGCATGTCCTCGTGGACGAGCTTTTGCAGATCAAAGCCGATTGCGCGGTAGCTGCGGATGACTTCATCGGTGCAGACTCCAGTGTCCGCAGGCACATCACCACCTGGATAGGCCAGTTTCAGATACGCAGGGTCGTAGCGCACACTCTGATGCGTGCGATCCAGAGCCGCACGGACGAGTTTCCCTGCGAAAAGGCTCTCCGCCGGGGCATATCGCCGTGCCTGATCTGCGAGATCACGTGTGGTCGTGGCCTGCACGGGTAGCAGCAGGCCTAGAGTCAGGAAGAGTAAAGGGATGCGTCGCATGGCATGATCTCGGACTGGGAAACGGAGCCCCAGACGCTGTTTTGATGCTTCAAACGTCACCCGAGGCGACTCTGGTGCCTGCGCAGCCGTTTTTAGTCAAAAGTGACTTCGAGCACTTCCATGACCGGAACGCGTGCTTTGCGCGGTTTCGGCTGTTTGGCGGCTTTCGCAGGTTTTTCGGCCTTTGGAGCTGCATCGTCTTTTTCGTCTTTTTTGGCTCCGACGGGCGGATTATCACCCTGGACGCCGAGGAAGAGCATCGCGTCACTGTACTCGATGACGTAACCTTCGCTGGTGAGCCAGCGGATGTCTTTGAGCACCTCCACCTGCTGCATGGTGGGCTTCAGTGGCTCATTTTCGGCAGGCGGTGGAGCATCCTCATCACGCGGCGGTGATGGAGCGATGGCCTCCACGAGGGCGTGGATATGCATGCCGTTGTTTTGCTTTAGCAACTCAACGATCTTGGCCAGCGGAGCGGAAAAGATGACGGCAGGGTCGATGGCACGCGGACGGACACGGCTGATGAACATCTTGCCACCCCGGCGCTTGAACATTTTCAGCCCACGACGCTCCAGACCTGCGGAGAGCTTCTGGGAGATGTCGAAGAGATGCTTGCGGGCATTCTCCACACTCTGGCGCAGCATAATGAAAAGAACGTGCGTGAGCTTGGCCTTGTCGATGTTGCCCGGGATATTGACGTCACGCAGCTCGGTGACGGAATCTGCAGCGTGGATGCGGCGGAAGTGTGCATCGACATCGGCACGCGTGGCGAAGGTCTGCGGCTCGGCTCCTTCAGCCACTTCGCCTTTGAGATAGACCCAGCGGCGGCCTTTGGTGCATTGTTCCTTCCACTTTTCGACAAGTGCAGGATCAGACTCCACCTTGATGCGGCGCTTGTAGTCCTCCAGCGACATGTTCGCGAAACGCTCGCGGTGGCGGCGAATGAGCGCTGTCTGATAGCTGTGATGGCTAGGAGGGCCGAGCACCTCACCTGTAAATCCACAGACGCCGACCGATTTGAAATCACCCTTGGGTGCCTCTAGCTCGACGTCCTCGGCGCGGTAGTATTCGTCAAAGATCGGGCTGGAGAGAATGTGTGCGACGGCCTCGTCACGATTGAGGAAGAGCCCGCCATCGAGCTCACATTTAAAGAGCGGCGTGGGGCGCTTCTCCGCGCACTGGACGCGGACATGGTAGCGCTCGCCACCTGCTAGCACGATGCGTGCGGCATCATACATGCTGAAGGCGTGGCCCGTATTGCGCACATGCTGGGCGAGCGTATCGAGCGTGGCATCCTCTGGATAAATCGTGAGTGTGACATCCTGCGGGATGGGCTGCCACTCACGCTGCGGACGCTGGTCTCCCTGCGGGGGGCCGTCACGGCGACGATCACGGTCTCCAAACCGGCGCGGCGGGCCACCAGAGCCTGCGCCTTCACGGCGATCGCCACGCTGCGGACCTCCAGGCCCATCACGACGCGGACCAGCACCACCCTGGCCACCACCACTACCGAAACGGCGCTCACCAGAAGGTGGGCCACGGCGCTCACCGCCTGGGCCAGCGCCACCGCCTTCGCGACGACCACGACCTGCAAATCCACCACCACCGCCGCCATCACGACGATCTCCGCGTGCAGGGCGATCCTCGCGACCAGCATAGCGCTCGACGATTTTATCGGGCTTACCAAAATCGGCGACCCATGCAGGCATCATGACGAGACTAGAAAGATCAAGGAGATCACTCGGTGGCTCGGTAGGGGTGGAGTCGGCGTTGTCGCTCATAAATACGTGGCAAAGGGGGAAGCGTGGGGGCGCGATTATGGGCGCAACCAGCCTCTTGTCGCGCATTTTGTTTAGCTAGGGTGGGGGAGGGCCCTGGGCAGGCCGAATCACGTCCACCTGCAAATCACGCAGTACATGCAGTTCCACGGCGGGGTCATCCTGCTGCACTCCACGTAGCCTCCGGGCTCCCTCCTTCCTCTTTGCTCCAAAGCGTGATCTCCGCGCCCGGAAGATGGCATTGACGAAGTCTTTGCCCCCTATCACGGCTCCATCGGTGAAGTATCTCACCCGGCAGCGCAGCGCTTCGGCTACGGGGAGTTTTCCGCCTGCTTGGAGCACGCTCTGGTAATCCTCTTCGCGGATTCGGCCCCGGCTGCGGCCATCCGCTCTCGCTCTACTCGCTGTGCCCCAGGTGAAGAGCAGGGTGCGGTAATACTCCGCACTCCCGCCGTCGGGTCTGGGGTTGCTCGATTGTGCCTGCGCGGCCTTTTCGATGCCTTGGCGGGCTTTTTTCACCCCCGCGACGGCTTGGGCATAGCCGCACCAGCGGTAGTCTTTCGGGTCGGTGACCAGCTTTGCCCGCACGGGATTGAGATCGACATACGCGGCGGTCATGGCCAGAGCGGTGCCACCTTCCACCAGGGTGCTACGGTAGCGCTCCTCCCAGAGGGTGCCGCGGCGCTTGTGGCGCTTATTAAACCACTGGCTGAAGCGTTGCTTGAGTGACTTCATGAAGGCGCTGATGTCCCACATGCGAGCCCGCCAGCCATTGAGGATCTGCTCGGCCTGCGCTGTTGCTCCGATCTGGCGCAAGTGCTGCAATTCGGCCTCCACGATCCCGGCGACGGACTTGCCGAAGGCCTGGCGAATGATTTCCAGCACCACAGACTCATCTGGCAGCACATCCGGTCTGCGCGGCACCTCGACGAGGACATGGAAATGGTTGGAGAGGACACAAAAAGTGATCACGCGGACCTGGCAGAGGGATTCATACATGCGCATGAGGCGCACGAAGTGCTCCCGCTCCTGCTCCAGGAGGACGAAGTCACGGTTCACGATGCGTGAGACGCAGTGGTAAAAAGCAGTGGGGTGGTGCTTGGGTGCCTTGAGCCGAGGCTGACGCATGGGCGGAGCGTGGCGAGAAAGAGAGGTCGTGCAATAACATATTGATAAAGGGACAGACTATTAAAATATTGCGTGGCCAAGGGCGCGAGAGGGCGGAGTAGCGGCGAGTTCCCTCGAATCTCTCGAATCTGTTTCTCGTGCTTTTCTTTGCTCCTTTACGGGGCGAAACCTTTGAGGGTGTCTTGCAGGATGTGCAGGATGTGCTCGCGTTCTGAGGTGCCGAGGTAGGTGTAGCGGCTTTCGGGGTCGGTGCCGGTGAGGATGGTGCGCAGGCGTTGTAGGACGGTGTTTTTGAGGGCGGGAGGGAGATGCTCAAAGGTGAGGCTGTGGACCATGTAGCTGCAGCGATATTTGAAGAGGCGGCTGAGGAGTTGGAAGTCCTTCAAGCTGCGGCCGTCTTTGGATTGCGGGGCGTTTTTGCTGAAGGCGGCTTGGAAGGCGGGATCGCCTTCGAGGCCTCCATCCGGCAGGGCGGCTTCATCTTTAAAAAGTAGGGCGTCGATGACGTCTTCGGTGCAGTGGTCGATGAGGCGGCGGGCGGTGCCTATGGGTTCGTTTTGCACGGTTTCACCCATCTCGCGTTGGAGGCTGGTTTGCATGTGCATGGCACGCAGGGCGGTGTGTGCTGCTTTGGTGAGCACGTTTTGTACAGAGGTCTGGTGCTCCAGGACCATGAGGGCGACGATGTCGCTGGTTTTGCGTGGGTAGGGGCTGGTGTCGAAGTATTTGGCCAGGGAGGTGGCATTTGCTCCGGCTTTGAAGTCCATGTCGCAGCTCTGATCTGGGTTTTCAAAGGCGATGACGTTGCCGCGGTGGAGTGAGTCGCCGTGGCACCCGGTGACGTACCAGCCGCCCCAGCGATCTGAAAAGGGTGTCGTGGTGTCCACGACGGTGCTGCCCTGGCTCATGATGGGATGGCCTTCGGAGTCGGGGAAGACGGAGCGTACGAGGACGCCGGGCACCTCGGGGGTAAAGGGGCCGCCATGGCAGCTCAGGCAGCTCTGATCTCGCTCAAAGTGGAGCGGCTTGTCCTGCGGCAAGTAGGGATCGAGCAGGTAAAAGATGGGGCCAAGTACGGGATCGACAGTGGAGACCTCGATGGAGCCGCCGAGGCAGTAGCCGATGTAGGCGTTGTCGCCGAAATAAACGACGCGTGGGGTGCGCGGGCTGATGCGGTCGTTTTGTTTGCTGGTTTTGGAGAAAACCATGACCTGGGACTCCGCCGGGATTTTGAATTGGTGCATGAGGCCGCGCAGGATGCTCCAGGCGTCTTTGCGGTCGATTTTGACGCGGCCCGCGAGCATGGCTTTTTCCAGGTGCTGGGCGGCGTCGCGGGGCTGGGTGGCGGAGTAGTTGATGGGGGCGTTTTCGAAGACATCCTCTGCGCCGACGGCACTTGTCAGTGCCAGCGTGGCTGGGAAAAGGAGGATGCTGAGTCGCGAAAATGCACTCATAGGAGGGCGGGGTGGGCTGAGAATGCGGTAACTACATACGGGGCTGGAGTCGCAGGCTTTGTGTGTGACTTGTGCGTTTTAACGAGCGTGTCTTGAGCAGGGGGCGGGCGAAAAATGGGTGCGAAATGAGGGTGGCGGCCAACTATATGTCGCTCACTGCGGGAAATGACTGTTTATTTCGGGCTTTGAACCCCGCCTCTCCAGCTTCCACCTCTGTTCCCGCTACGGCTCCTCTGGGCCAGGCGGTGCCATGGTGGTTTTGGCTGCATGTGCTGAGTCTGGAGGCTCCGCTGGTGGCGGTGCTGTGGCAGATGAGTCTGGCGCGGCAGCATGGGCTGGCGCTGATGCCATCACTCTACCAGGGCCTGGCTCTGGCGGTTTGGACGGTGTACTTGGTGGATCGGACGATGGATACTTCGAAGGCGGCCTTTGATGTGCGGCATGCTTTTTATCAGCGTTTTCGCAGTGAGATCACGGTGATGGTGCTGCCTTTATGTGTGGCGGGTTTGGTATGGTTGGCTTTCTGGCGGGTGCCAGAGGATGTGATGTGGCAGGCGGTTAGTATCGCGGTGGTGACGTTGTTTTATTTCCTTATCTTTATCGTGCGGATCGCTCCACCGCTGGTTCCGAAGCCGCATGCGGCGGGGCTCATCTTTGCGCTGGGGTGCACGAGCAGTATTCGCTTCTTTGGCATGCCGGAGACCGTGGCGGAGCCTCTGCTGGAGTGCGTGGTAATCGCCTTTCTATTCATCACGAACCTGACTGGCATCGCGGCGAAAAATGAAGAGATGACGCAGGCCGGCACCCGGCGCTGGAGGGTGCTGCATCCGGCGCTGCTGGGCTGCCATGTCATCATTCTCGCAGCGCTGCTGGTGCTCATTCATCTGGAGCGGTGCCCAGCTGGACTCGCCGCCACGATCACGACGGCGCTGTGTGGCCTGGCGCTGCTGGCGGTGCTGCATCGCTATCGTGCGGCGCTTTCTCCGGCGGCTTATCGCGTGCTGGCAGATCTGGCGGTGATCGTGCCGCTGCCGCTGCTGTGGCTGGTCGGGTGATGCGTGGGGAAAATCTCGTGTGACGGCGTGATCAGGGCTGGAAGTCTCTGGTGCGATGGCGCAGACTTGTAGGCATCATGCTTTGTGTATTCTCGAACCTGTGGCCCACGATCGCGACTTTCTTGCGTGGCACTTTCATTTTCAGCGCATTGGCTTCGGTATGGATGCTGCACCCCGCCACCGCCCTAAGCGCGGAGACCCTGCCGCCCTTCAATACACGTATGGAGTCGATGAAGCCACTCGGACCGCAGTCTGAGCTGGCTCTGGCGAAGCTGGCCGATGACGGCATACCTGGAAAGCGCGATCAATTGATGAAGCAGATGCAGTGGGCCATCGAGGTCATGAAAAAGGCCGCCGACATCACCGAAGCAGAAAAGACTGCCCTGCTCGAAGATGCGAAAAAGCCCATCGAGGCAGCTCTCACCGCCTGGAAGCCCCGCTACATCGAATCGCTGCGTTTTTACCTCGTGCGTGAGGAGGCGGATGCCGCCCAGGCACGGCGTGTGCAGCAGTGGCGCATGGACCAGGCAGAAAAGCGCCTCACCATCGCAGGCTGGACGCTGCCAGACCTGCTCCCGATGTGGCAGGAGGCTGTGAAGGCACGCCTCGGCCCCGAGCGTGGCGAGCTAGCCCTAGCTGCCCGTGAGGCAAAGCGTGTAGCTCTCGAAAAAGAGCTCCACACCTTCCTCGAGACCTGGGGCACCAATAACCGTGGCAGCATGGACGAGGAACTCCGCGCCTGTGTCGAGGACATGAAAAAGGAGCTTCAACTCGATGCGAAGCAGACCGATGCCCTGTTTGAGGCCGCACGGCAGCTCGTCGATGCTCATGTCGCCGCTGAAATCATCGCGGGGGCAGATCTGATGCGCTCCTTGCCCGAGGAGCAGCGCCTCGTGACCATGGGGCGGAATAACAGCTTCGGCACCCGCTTTGTGCGGCCCACAGGCATCGACTTGGAGAATAAGTGGAAGCAGATCGCCGCAGCACTCATCGGCGCAGACAGGGTCACGAAATGGGCCGCAGCCCTGGAGAAGCAGAAAGCTAAGGATGAAGAGCAGATCATCGACTCTCTAAAGCCTAGCGAGCAGCAGACACGCACCCAGATGGAGGAGCTCATGGACCGCGAGGTGGACGGGCTCGCCACCGCACTCGACATGGATACCGCTCGCCGCACGCAGCTCCAGGCACTAGCGAAAAAAGCCGTCGATGCCAGCATCGACGCAGCATGGAAAAACTGGCGCCGCAACATGAGCAAATGGTCTGCCATCCAGCGCCGCATCCGCCGCCAGAACACCTATCTAGGCGTCGTCACCGACGACCAGCCTCAGAAGCAGCCCGTCTGGCTGGAGGGGCTCAAAAACATCGTCACCGCAGAGGAACAGCAGCGAGTCAAAGACGAAGCCACCAACCGCAAAGCACGCATGGGAGTCGCCCTCGCCCGCATCACACTCATTGAGATGGATCGCTACATGGCCCTGGATGCCACCCAGCGCAGCAGCTTGGAAAAACTCATCCTCCCTCACATGCAGGACATCCTGCGAGAGGAAAGCGAGCAATACTGGAGCTACTCCACCACCCAGCTCTTCCAAGCCGCCGCCAAAGTCGATACAAAGACACTCACCACCCTCCTGGATGAATGGCAGCGCACACGCTGGGAAAAGCTGCGAGCCAATCCACCAGACGCAAACAACAACAGCAGCAACAGCGGCCAAGTCCCCACCATCTCAGATGAAGACCCAGCGGCCTCCCCTGAAGCCGAGCCCCTCGATGTCGAGGTCGAGACATCCCGTCACCTCTACAAATACAGCAACGCAGAGCGTCAGCGCAGGCTCGATCTCATGCTCGCCCGTGTCGAAGACGCCCGCCGCACCCTCACCCTACCAGCAGAAAAGACTGCCCGCCTCCGCACCGCCGCCAAAGGTGCCGTCGAGGCCGACATGCGCGAATGGCGCGTGAGCGTTGAAAGCTGGGTCCGCAGCGCCGTGCAGCGAGCCACACCAGAAAACGTGCGCCAGACGCTCGCCAGCATGGAGCGCAGCAGTTTCGGCGGACGCCAGACCGGCGGCCCCGAAAAGCAGGAAATCTGGCAGCGCACCCTCAGCAGCCTCCTCAGTGAATCCGAGCGCACACACTGGACCCGCGTCCAGACCGAGCGTGAAGCCGCCCGCCTCACCGCGCTCGCCTCCATGACCACCCAGGAGCTAGACCGCCGCCGCCGCCTCTCTGCCACCCAACATGAAAAAGTCACCCAGCTCGTCACCGCCGTCCTTAAAGACTACCTACCCGACATCGAGCGCTACATGAGTCACAGTTGGTATCTGCAATACTACTACTCCCTCCTGCCCTTAGCCGGCGTCAAGGACGCCGACCTCAAAGCCATCCTCACCGAGCGCCAATGGAAAGCCGTCGAAGACCGCGACCTCCCCGACGCCGAGCAATATTGGGAAGGCATCGAAAACTACCACAAACAGCGCCTCGAACGCGGCGACTCCGACCCCGACGATCCCTTTGCTAGGTGACCGTGCACAAGCATGAAGGCGGCACAGTCTCGTTCCAAACGCAGCAATAATAAAATTGGCATTAAACATTAAGTCTGACTGCTTACTCCGCGCTCCCATCACACAGGTTTTCGGCTCTTGCGAGCGGGAGACAGACCCAGATAAGCGGCGAGGTAAGGAGCTGTGCTGCCGTCGCTCTGAGCCACCTTTGCGGGTGGGCCGGAGGCGACGATGCGGCCGCCTTTGGCTCCAGCACCAGGGCCGATGTCGATCACCCAGTCGCTTGCGGCCATCACGCTCACATCGTGCTCCACCAGGATGACTGTATTGCCCGCAGCCACTAGGGCATCGAGTTGAGCGGTGAGTCTCACCACATCGGAAGGGTGCAGGCCGGTGGTCGGCTCATCTAGGATATAAAGAGAATCTCCACGCTGCGCTCGCTGTAGCTCGGTGGCCAGCTTGATCCTTTGGGCCTCGCCGCCGGAAAACTCAGTCGCTGGTTGCCCTAAACGCAAATAGCCTAAGCCCACCTCTCGCAACACGGCCAGTGGGCGGCGCACCTGTGGCTCATCGGTAAAAAAGGTCCACGCATCATCCACGGTCATTCCCAGGATATCGGCAATCGACTGGCCGCGGCATTTAATCTCCAGCGTCTTTTCGTTGTAGCGACTTCCTTTGCAGACTGGGCACGGCGTATAAACGCTCGGCAAGAAAAGCAACTCCACCATCACAAAACCCTCGCCGGTGCAATTCGGACAGCGACCCTTGGCAACGTTGAAGGAAAAGCGCCCGGAATCATAGCGGCGGGCGCGTGCCTCGGGCATGGCGGCAAACTTGGTGCGGATGTGATCAAACAAACCGGTGTAGGTGGCCAGATTGGACCGTGGAGTGCGGCCAATGGGCTTTTGATCCACGCGCACCATGCGCGCAATGCCTTCCATGCCGGAGACGATTTCACCGCCCAAGGTGGCTACTTCCGTCACCTCCAGATCATCGCCTTCGATCTCATCTTCAGGTGGCTCGGCACCCAAATGTTTCGCAACCAACTCGACCAACACCTGACTCACTAAGCTGGATTTGCCTGAGCCCGAAACGCCAGTCACCGAGGTGAGCACACCTTTGGGGATATCCACATCCAAGTTGACGAGATTGTTGCGCGTCACGCCCTTGAGTCGCAGCCATTCCTTCGGTTCGCGAGTGGTGCGCACGGGTCTCTTTGAATGGTCCTCGAACAAGTATTGCCGTGTCTGGGACTCTGCCACGTTCTTCAAGCCATCGGGCGGCCCACTGTAGAGGATCGTTCCACCGTGCTGACCCGCTGCTGGGCCGACATCCACGATCCAGTCTGCCTTGCTGATGATGTCCAGCTCGTGCTCCACCACGAACAACGAATTGCCCGCAGCCTTGAGTTGATTCAGTGCAACCAAAAGTGCCTCCGTATCCGCTGGATGCAGGCCTGCTGAGGGTTCATCTAGCACATACACGACACCGAAAAGGTTGGAACGGATCTGAGTCGCCAAGCGTAGCCGTTGCAACTCACCGGGCGAGAGCGTGGGCGTGCTGCGCTCCACCGATAGATAGCCCAAGCCCAGCTCCAATAAGGTCAAAAGCCGTGCATACAGATCCGCAGTGATCCTGCGGATGACCAAGGCCTTTTCAGGATGATCAACGACAGCACTCTTCAGGCTCGGTGCAGTGCCATCGGCATAGGGCTGGACGATTTTAGCCAGCTCGTCCATGGTCAGTAGCGATAGCTCCGCTATGTCGAGCCCCGCGAACTTCACGGAGAGAGATTCCTGGCGCAGCCGCTTGCCGTGGCACAACGGGCACTCGTCCGCCAGCATGAACTGGAGTGCGCGTTTCTTCATCATCGCGCTCTCGGAGTTGGCAAACGAGTGCAGCACATGGCGGCGCGCGCTGGAGAAGGTTCCTTGATAATCGGGCACATCTTTACGCTTCAAAGCAAGGCGTGTCTCATCTGGAGTCAGCCCAGGATAAACCGGCACCTGGGGCTGCTCTTCTGTGAAGAGTATCCAATCGCGCTGCGCCTTTGGCAAATCACGCCATGGGCAATCCACATCGATCCCCATGGACACCAAAATATCACGCAAGTTCTGGCCGCCCCAAGCGGTCGGCCACGCAGCGATAGCTCGCTCGCGAATGGTCAGGCTATCATCAGGGACGAGGGATTTCTCAGTGACCTCATAGATGCGGCCCAGGCCATGACAAGTTGTGCACGCGCCTTGCGGATTGTTGGGCGAAAACGACTCGGCGTATAAAATCTCCTGACCCTGCGGATAGTCGCCCGCGCGGGAATACAACATGCGCAGCAGATTCGACAATGTCGTGACGCTGCCCACGGAAGAGCGAGTGGTAGGCGAGCCGCGTTGCTGCTGAAGCGCGACCGCTGGCGGCAGGCCTTCGATCTGGTCCACCTCTGGCACCGCCATCTGATGAAAAAGCCGCCGCGCATAGGGCGATACCGACTCCAGGTAGCGTCTTTGCGCTTCGGCATAGAGCGTGCCGAAGGCGAGCGAAGATTTCCCAGAACCCGACACGCCCGTGAAGACAACGAGCGCATTACGTGGAATGTCCACGTCGATATTCTTTAAGTTATGCTCACGTGCTCCGCGCACGTGCACCATGTCGTCATAGCTTTTTGGGGACATACTGAGGAAGATGGTTGTTGAGAAATTCGGTTACCGAACCGGAGGCACCAGTGAATGAAATTATAATCGGGATAAGACCTTGGATGTGAGATTTTTTTACGCGCTCGTAGTATTCTTTTTCCTCGCTGCTTGCTATGTATATATAGCCATGAGCATAGTTTAAATAATAAGCTAGGTTCAAAGCTCAATAGCCTCCCCAGTGAATCCGAGCGCACACGCTGAACCCGCGTCCAGACCGAGCGTGAAGCCGCACGCCTCACTGCACTCGCCTCCATGACCACCCAGGAGCTGGACCGCCGCCGCCGCCTCTCTGCCACCCATCATGAAAAAGTCACCCAGCTCGTCACCGCCGTCCTCAAAGACTACCTACCCGACATCGAGCGCTACATGAGTCACAGTTGGTATCTGCAATACTACTACGCCCTCCTGCCCTTAGCCGGCGTCAAGGACGCCGACCTCAAAGCCATCCTCACCGAGCGCCAATGGAAAGCCGTCGAAGACCGCGACCTCCCCGACGCCGAGCAATACTGGGAAGGTATCGAAAACTACCACAAACAGCGCCTCGAACGCGGCGACTCCGATCCCGATGACCCCTTCGCTAGATGACCGTGATCAAGCATGAATGCGGCACAGCCTCGTCCCAAACGCAGCAACACTAAAGTTTGAATTTAAGCCCGGCTACTTATTGGAAACCATTTATGGCAACGACCGCCAGGTAACCAAATTCAAAGTATCAAGCGGTGCACAGCAGCTCTTCTGGCGTGTCCGTGAACGCTGAGTCAATTTTTTGATGTGCTTGTATGCAAAGGGCACACGCATCGTCATCCGTTGACTGTCTATACTGTACGTCATCAAGCGACTAGTAAGCTGATAGGACGCTAATGGAAAAGCAAAGCATCAGCGTCGTCTTAGCTTCGTGTCAGAGGTTCAATCCCTGAAAATCCGGCTCGGTTTTCGGCGGTAGGAGTGGGGTGGAGTTCCCACTCTTGTTCTTGCTCTGCATCTGAATCTTGCTCTCAAGGTCTGCGATGAAGATCGAGCTCATGAGCAAGATGCTGAACCGGGCGCGGCCTGGGGGATGGATCGTCATCGGCGTGGTGCTTTGGGTGGGGGCGTGGTTGCCAGCGCATGCGGAGCAGGGGCCGTTTGATACGCGGGAGCGGCTGCATCGGCCTTTGGGGCCGTTGGCAGAGGCGGCGTTGGAAAAATTAGCTGCGAGCGCGGAGGGACTTCAGCGCCTGTTGCTGCAAAAGCACATGGATGGCGTCCTTGATGAGCTCAAGCTGAGCGCTGAAGAGCGTGCGAAGCTGGAAAAAGACGCGGCAGCCGTCACCAGCGCTGCGGTGGCGAGTTGGAAGCTACGCGTGGCGGTGTGCTTGCGGCCCATTTTGCCGAAATACGGCGATGATGCGGCCCAGGCGGCTCGTGTGCGTGTTTGGACCAAAGAACAGCTCGTGCCCGATTATCTCGTCACGGGCTGGACTCTGCCGGAATGGCTGCCGGAATGGCAAAAAGCACTCGAAACCCATCTCGGAGCCGCCAGAGCCGCTCAGTGGAAAAAAGACCGACTCGCGAGGCGAGATGCGCTGAAGCCGCAAATCGACGACTTCTTGGCTCAATGGGGCATTAGAGGCCGCCAGAAGATCGATCAGGCTCTCCAGGAGCAGATGCCGCAGCTCCGCCGTATCGCGAAGCTCGACATTAAGGGCGAGGCCGATCTTCTCCTCCAGGCGAAGCGTCTCGTGGATGCCCATGTCACCAGTGAGCTGGCCGCTGGGCGTGACATGCTGATGAGTGCGCCGGACTCCACCCTCGATACCTTTTTAAAGGGCAGAACGATGAACTCGCGCTTCATCCGCCCGGAGGACGAAGCCCTGATCCGTGCCTGGCATGCACGTCTGGAGGCAATCATCGGCAAAGAAGCATGGAGTGAGATTATCACGGCCCAGAAGGCCCTTTTCCGAAAGGATCTCGAAGCAGCATTCCAAGGCAGCGCAGAGGCAGCTCGCGAGAAATTGCAGCCCATCATGGAGCGGGAGATTCAGCGCTACACCACTGTCTTGAAGCTCGCGGGCACACGCAGCAAAGCCCTTCGTGAGCTCTCTGTGGCGGCTATCGAGGACATGCTACAAAACGCTCGCCAAAGATGGCAAAAGACCGCGCCCAGTCGCCCCGTCTCGGCCAATCCTTTGCTCAGTAGGCATCATTTCAGCCTTTCAGAGGAGGATAATCCGCTTCTGCAGGATGTCTGGTTGGAGGGCTTGCAGCGGCTCTTTACGGCAGCGGAGCTTCAGCAAATCCAGCGCTACACAGAGGATCATTTTTCCTTTCGTCAGGTCGCACTGGCCAGGGTCGTCCTAGCGGAGATCGATCCAAAGCTGGGCCTGACGGCAGGGCAGCGTACGGCACTGGAGCCGCTGCTCGCCGCACAGATGGAGAGCATCCTGCCGACGTCGGGTAGGAGCTACTTCCGTGTGGGCATCTCCCAGCTCATCGTGAAGCTGCGCCAGGTCCCAAAGGAAAAGGTAGCGACGATTCTCAGCGCCGAGCAGATGGGGCTGTGGAGCGGGCTCTCCACCTCGCAGTTTGAGCGTGAGACCTACTCAGGCAGAGTCAGCGCTGCTCCACGCTATCAGGAGCCAGATGCCGATGCTGCGCCACCGGATGCCGAGGCGCTGATCGCCGCCTTTGAGCATGAGGCGATGGAAAATGAACGCGCCAGACTCCAGCCGCTGATGCAGGAGCAGATCGACGATGCTCGCAGGCTGCTAAAGCTCCCGCCGGAGAAAGTCCGCCAGCTCACCACGGCAGCGAAAGGGGCCGTACAGGCGGCGCTCGCAGCCTGGAGTGAATCCTTGAGCGACCTCGTGGCAAAGAAGACGCAGGACCTGCCACCGCATGCGGTGAAGCAAATGCTGCCTACCCTCCGCCTTCCCAGTGCACGCCTGATCGAGCCGCAGACACAGCCCATCTGGCTCCAGGCTCTCTCCTCCACGCTCAGTGCTACCGACAGAGCCACTTGGGAAAAGGTGCGCAGTGAGCGTGAGGAGTATCGACTCGGCATGTTGGCTGAAATGGTGGTCTTTGAGCTGGATCGCCGCCGCCAGCTCAGCCCAGAGCAGTTTCCCAAAGTGAAAGAACTCGTTCTCTCCGTGGTGAAGGAGAATGAGAAGCTGATCCACCGAGCCTATGGGGACTCATCCTCTCCCTGGCACCTGAGCAGCTACACCGCGCTCTTGCCGCTGGCCGCTATGAAAAAAGAAAAGCTCCAATCCGTGCTCAGTGCCGAGCAGTGGAAAAATTTCGAGCAAAACGATCTTCCCACCTTGGAGAGGAACTGGCAGTATTTGGAAATGCTGAGCAAAATGCCGCCCGATCTCCAGAACCAGCAGCCCGTCCTCTTTTTTAATCGCTGAACATGCTCTCCTCCGCTGCCAGACAACCTTCCACTCTGCTGCGTGCTCTCGCATGCATCGGTGGGCTCGCTCTAGCTACGGCGCTGTCTCCTGCGGCAGAGATTCGCTACGGCGGAGCCATCCCGCATGAGGTGGAGACCATCTATGAGCGTGGACTAGGCTGGTTAGCATCAAAGCAGTCTCCAGAAGGCGGCTGGACCGGTGGCCATGATGGCGCAGGTGTCGATGGCATCTGCCTCATGGCCTTTCTCGCCAGTGGAGAGGACCCGAACTTCGGCAAATATGCGGCGAACATCCGCCGCGCTGTGCGTGCCATCATCCGCTCGCAGAATGCGGAGAGCGGCTACTTGCCTAGCAGCATGTATCACCATGGATTCGCCATGCTGGCGCTTAGTGAAGCCTACGGCGCTGTGGATGAAGCCCTGCTGTGGGAGGGAGAGAAGCCCCCACGCACCATCTCCCAAGCTCTCGATCTGGCCATCCGCCTAGCGGCCAGCTCGCAGAAAAACAATCGCTGGGGAGGCTGGCGCTACACGCCCGAAGCCAAGGATGCCGATACCAGCGTCACCGGTGCTATGCTCATGGGACTGCTCGCCGCACGGAATGCCGGTATGGAAGTCAGTGATGAAGTGATCGAGGCCGCGCTGGAGTACATGCGGCGCAGTACAGGCCGGGATGGCAGCGTGGCGTATAGCGGCGGCTTCGGTGGTATGGGCGAAAGCATGAACCGCAGCGCCATCGCCACGCTCGTCGCCGCTGTGGGGAAAAAGAAGGACTCAGAGACCTACAAATCCACACTGGAGCACATCAGCAGCCGCTTGGAGCACGCCGAGAGCAGCTACAAAGAGTACTTCCGCTACTACATGGCCCAGGCCCTCTTTCAGGGTGACTACACGGCGTGGGAAAAGTGGAATGCTGCCACTGTCCGCGCTCTCAGCGAGGCGCAGAGCCCCGAGGGCGGCTTTGGCGATGCGTATCAGACCGGCATGTCCCTGCTGGCTGTGGCACTGAACTACCGCTTCCTACCCATTTATGAGAGGTAATTGCATGCGCTCGATCCTCGCCTCACACTCACGCTTTCCATCGCAGTGCGCAGCACGTCTCGCATGCCTATTGCTGCTGCTCTGCGCTGCTAGTGCTCACGCCTCCTTCCTGGAGTGGCGCAATGGCGAAAAAGCCGGTGGTGGCATCCTGGAGGCCAATGAGACGAGCATTCGCTGGCAGATCGACCCCAAGGAGAAGCCCTTCATCGAGCCCGTGGAGGTCGCACTCCATGTGCTGCGCTCCTACGAGCTGAAACCAGATGCCAACAAGGATTGGAGCAATGACAAGCCCACGCCAGAGCCCTTCAGCATCCGGCTTGATGATGGCACACGGCTGATGGGCAGCATCGCTGGCATGGCAGACAAAGAGATCCTCGTCACCGGTCAGCGCATCGCGGCGGGTGCTCAGGCGCGGCTGGCCGCCAGTGCCGTCACCAGCATCCAGCGCATGAATGGCCCAGGACTACTTCTCGCGGGTCCTGGTGGCCGCAGTGGGTGGACGCCGGATGATGAATCGAAAAAGCAGATCTTCCGCCATGAGCCCGGTGGTTACTTGAATCTCGCGGGCTGGAATCGCGGTGTGCATCATCCAGTCGATCTGCCAGACCGTGTGGAGCTGCGCCTGCGCCTGCGCTCTGAAAAGCGGCCGGAGTTCCGCATCGAGGTGGTGGATGAGGATTCACAGCCCTGCATCATCGAGACATGGGAGGATGATGTGGTGCTCCAGGGGGCAGAAGGCACCAGCTTCGCCACACTGACGACTTTACCGAAAGAGCAGCAGCAGCTCACGCTCGCATTCTTCTGGGACCGCCAAACAGGCCTTTGCAGCCTATTTGACGGCGCAGGCAAAAAAATCACCGATTTTCAAACCAATGCCCCAAAGCTGGAAAAACCCGCTGAGGCCGAAAAAGAGGCCAAACCGGCTGCGGAAGGCGGAGTCGGCATCGGGCTCGTCGGAGCCATCGTGAACCTCCTGGAGGCCGGGGTGAAGAAAAACGTCGCTCGCTCCTCCAAACCAGCCGTGAAGGCTCCGACCTTTACTCCAGGCCTCGCTATCATGAACAAAGGCGTCAATTTGTTCATCGACGAGCTCTTCGTCCGCGAGTGGGATGGCAAAGTGCCCGCCCAGATCAGCGATGCTGTGCCCCGCGTGGAGCTGACGGATGGCAGTGTCATCCTTGGCCGCATCCACCGCGCAGACGCGAGCACCTTCACCATCCGCGCAGAAAAAGGCAGCGCAGAAACCACGCTACCGTGGGAAAAACTGCTCGCTGCACACCACCGCGCTGACAATGGCGGCGGCACCTGGTTCACCCCGCATCAGGCACGCATCAGCTATCCAGATGGCATGTGGGCAGCAGGCACGCTGGCTTCATTGAAAAAGCCGCACGTCACCCTGCGCACCAGTTTTGCCACCGCACCGCTCACGCTCGATATGCAGGACATTCTGCGCATCGACCTCGCGGTGCCCGCGCCGCCGGATGCCCCGAAGTCGCCACCGCTCTCGCAGTTCGATGTCATTCGCTTCAAAGGCCGCGAGCTGCACGGCACACTCTCTGCGCCTGCGCAGGGTGGCCCGCATCCACTCTGGCAGCTCATCGGTGCCTCGAAGGCCGTCCCCATCGGCATCGTCGATGATGTGGAGATCACCCGTGCGGCATCGAACATCCTCCCGCAGCCTGCATCCGCGCTGCTCTACCTGAAAAGTGGTGAGATACTCCCAGGATCCCTGCGTGCGATGGATGAAAAACGCATCGACTTTGAGTCCACAGCGACTCGCACACGCGACTACGCGGCTGCGGAGGTGCAGGCCGTGCAGTTCTCTGGTGAGCCGCTGCGCACCAAGGGCTTCACCGATCCCGGCTGGCGCATCGTGCGTGGCGACGAAAAGAAGATCACCATGAATGCCGAAACCGGCGCAATGACCATGAAACCCGGCTTC
Source organism: Verrucomicrobiaceae bacterium (assembly GCA_016713035.1). Classification (NCBI taxonomy): domain Bacteria; kingdom Pseudomonadati; phylum Verrucomicrobiota; class Verrucomicrobiia; order Verrucomicrobiales; family Verrucomicrobiaceae; species Verrucomicrobiaceae bacterium. The sequence continues at coordinate 131,730 of JADJPW010000004.1, read as the reverse complement.
ACACTCGGGCATCCATCCTTCTCCCAGGTGCAGGAGATCCGCTTTGAATACACGGAGCAGAGTTTCAGTGCCATTCGCATGCGGATCTTTGCCGCAGGCCCTGATCGTGATGCAAAGGGGCTCAATCTCATCTTTGGCCGTATCGGCAATGAAGCCGTCTTTGGCCTCCAGCAGGGCGAAAATCAGCTCGATGACCAAAACCGCATCAACGCCCCACAAAACACCCCGGTCCGCATCGCCATCACGGAGAAAACGGTAGAGGTCTCCTTCAATGGTGTGCCCATGCGCCGCATCAATATCACACCAGAGATGCGCGGCGGCTCTGGGCTCTACATCGAGTCCTTTCCACTCTGGGGGAATACCGAGCGTGATGTCAAAATCAGCAGTTTTCAGTCCAGCACAGGCGCAGGCCGCATCGCCATGCCTATCGTCGATCCCAAAGCCCGCGAGCACGCCCTGCTAGTGCCCCGCTTCCGCAAAGAAGCACCGCCGCGTCACATCCTCGTCGCACGCAATGGGGATGTGCTCCGTGGCATCATCGAATCTGCCACCGCGGATCATTTCTCCGTGCGCAGTGGTCTGGAAACCGTGCGCATCCCCGCAGACCGCGTCAGTGCCGCCATCTGGCTAGATAGGCCACTCCCCGCCGCCTCCACCCCTGAGAAGCCGGAGGAGAAAAAAATCACCGCTCAGGCCACCGCCACTCCTGCGACTCCCGGCATGCACCACTTCCTCCTCGGCAGTGGCGGGCGCATGGCCTTCCAGATCGAAAAATACGAGTCCGACGCCGTCATGGGCAAGCATCCGCTGCTCGGGCAGATGCGGGTGCCGCTCACTTCCATCAGCTCACTGCGGCCCACTGCACCAGAGGAGTCCGTCGCCATGCGGGGCTTCCGCGATTGGCGTCTTGCCTTCACTCCAGAGCCGGTGCTGCCAGAGACCGGTGGAGAGAGCTCTCCACTGCTCGGCAAAGATGCCCCGCCCGTGCAGCTCCCACTGCTGGCTGGTGGTGGTGACTTCCAGCTCGCCAAAGAGCGTGGGAAAGTCGTCATCCTCGACTTCTGGGCTACCTGGTGCGGCCCCTGCATCAAGTCCCTGCCAGAGCTCATCGCCCAAGCGGCTGAACTCGACTCCACCAAGGTCCGCCTCGTCGCCGTGAATCAGGCCGAGCCGAAGGAACTCGTCTCCACCTTCCTACAAACACGCGGATGGAAAGTCGATGTCGTCATCGACGCCAATCAGCGCATCAGCCAGCAATACGGCGTGGAGGGCATCCCCCACACCGTCGTCATCGGTCCTGATGGCAAAGTGGCTTACGTCACCACGGGCTATGGACCAGATACTCGTGAAAAACTCGGCGAAGCCCTGCGCAAGCTGCTGAAGTGACGTGGGTAACTTTTTCGGATTGATCCAGATCGCGGCTGCCATTAAAACCGCCGCCTCATGCAATACCACGTCGCTCAAAATGGCATCCAATCTGGCCCCATCTCGGAGTCAGAAGTCCTCGCGAAACTCCAAAGCGGTGCACTCAGTGCCACCGACCTGTGTTGGGCAGAAGGCATGACGGACTGGCAGCCCATCGGGGCCAAATTCAGCACGCCCACCGCATTCCCCGCTCCCGCTGCCGTAGAGATCAATCCCTACGCTCCACCCGTAGCCAATCTCATCCGCCCCGGTAACCGCATCGACGAGCTCGGCTACCATCCAGGCTTCTGGTGGCGCTTTTTGGCCTACTTTGTCGATAACATCATCATGCAGGTGGTGGCGACCATCGTGGGCCTGGTAATCGGCTATGCAGCGAGTGGAATGTCTGAAGGAATGGCTGAAGGAGCGGATGGAGAAGGGGCTGGAGTGGCCATCCTTTTGGCTGCGGTGGTCGCAGTCGGCTTTGACTGGCTCTACCACTCCCTGATGGAGACATCCACCTACCAGGGCTCTATCGGCAAAATCATCTGTGGCATCAAAGTCACCGACATGAATGGCCAGCGCATCACCTTTGGCCGTGCCACGGGTCGTTACTTCGGCAAGATCCTCTCCAGCCTCCTGCTCTGCATCGGCTACCTCATGTGCATCTGGACGGAGCAGAAGCAGTGCCTGCATGACAGGATGTCCGGCTGCCTTCTTTTCCGCAAAGGCTGATCTCAGCTCACTTCGCCGGTGTCTTGCGGCGCGGAATGAACACATCGACCTGCTGGCCGACATAAAGCGGCGTGTCGGCAGGTTTTTCCAGCCGGTAGATGATCTGGAGCACGCGGGTATCCACACGCTCCGTGCTGGCTCCAGTCAGGGAAGTCTTCGGGATCACATAGGGCTCCACACGCACGAAGGCGGCCTGAAAGGAGCGGCTGGAGTCACTCTTGAGTGAGATTTTCGCTGCGGCATCCAGTTGCACCGCCGTGGCGTTTTGTTCATCCACATCCGCACGCACATGCAGCGTGCCGATGTCACCCAGGATGAGCGCAGGCAGCTTATTCTGCGGTGAGGCGTATTCTCCGGCGCGGATGTTTACCTGCAAAAGCGTGCCACCACGCGGCGCACGCACCAGCAGCCGGTCGATGAGCTGCCCGGTCTGCTCCACATCCGCCTTCGCGGCATCCAGCTCTGCCTGGGCAGCCTGGAGCTGCGCCTTTGCCACTGTGACATCGTTGCTGCGATTGCGCAGATCATCCTGGCTGATCGCTCGCTGATCCGGCACTGACTTCAGGCGGTCCAGCATGTCCTGCAATTTGGCCAACTGGGCCTCTGCCACGACAAACTGGGCCTGTGCCACGGCGACGGAGGCTTTTTGACGCAGAAGCAGGGCCTTCAGCTCGCGGTCATCGAGCTGCAGCAGCGGATCACCCGCTTTCACGGTCTGATTCACCCGCACCTTCACCTCCTGCACCAGCCCGGCCGCAGGCACACCGATCGCCACATTCTCATCCCGCGCCTCCAAGATGCCGGTGGCAGCGATGTCATCCGGCGCAGCCTTCGTCGCAGGCGCAATAGGCGGCGCTGTCACCACGGGCTGCTGCGCATGCAGCTCACGCATAACCATGAAAATGCCGCCCACACCTGCCAGAGCGAGCAGGAAGGTCAGGTAGCGAATGAGGGTGCTGATGAAGCGCATGACGGCGGCGGAAGGGCAGGGGATGCTTCCTCCGCTTTCGGCGGGTGGCAAGGATGGCCTCATGCCGGTGGCGGATTTCCATGCATTTTCTCCCTCACAAAGGCTGCCCCCACTCTTGCCAGAGCCAAAACACTGCCTAGCCTCCATGCCCCTCATCATGGCTCTCGCAAAAATCACCCAAGTCGCCGGTCGCGGCGTCCACGTCCCCGGAACCGACATCGACACCGACCGCATCATCCCCGCCCGCTTCATGAAATGCGTCACTTTTGACGGATTGGGCGAGTACGCCTTCTACGACGTGCGTTTCGACAAGGATGGCAACAAAATCGGCCACCCGCTCGATGATGCACGCCACGCAGGTGCCTCCATCCTGCTCTCTGGCGAGAATTTCGGCTGCGGCAGCTCCCGTGAGCACGCCCCGCAGGCACTCTACCGTTTCGGCATCCGCGCCATCATCGCCCAGAGCTTTGCAGAGATCTTTTTCGGCAACTGCACCACGCTCGGCATCCCCTGCGTCTGCGCCACTGCCGCAGACATCCAGAAAATCGCTGCCGCCGTCGCCGCAGATCCGCAGACCGAGATCACCGTCGATGTCGCAGGCCAGAGCGTGCGCTTCGGCAGCCAGAGCGTGCCCGTCACCATGCCCGCCACCGCCCGTGAGGGCCTCCTCAGCGGCCAGTGGGACCCCATCGCCGAGCTGCTCGATAACAAAGACGCCGTCCACGCCCGCATCACCGCCCTCGGTTTCGCGTGATGGAGGCCTACTTTGATCATGCAGCCACGCATCGCCATTATTGACTGGCGCACCGCTCCACAGGGCGATGCAGACTCTGCTGTCGAAAAGCCGTCATCGGCACCGCTGCTCACATCACGCGGCACCTTTGTGACACGGATGCAGACTTGCCCGCCGACATCGGCGACGCACAGGCCGTCATCATTTGGCATAACATGCCCCTCACCGCTGCAGGCATCGCCCGGCTAACAAACTGCCGCGCCATCATCCGCAACGGCGTCGGCTACGACAGCGTGGACATCGCCGCTGCTCGCCAGCGCGGCATCGCCGTCTGCAATGTGCCAGACTACGGCACGGAGGAGGTCGCAGATCACGCCATCGCCCTCGCGCTCGCCCTTTGCCGTCAGCTCTTCCCGCTCGATGCGGAGGCAAAGACACTCGGCTGGACCATCCGCGTCACACCGCAGCTCCGCCGCCTCAGCACACTCACCTTTGGCATCATCGGCCTCGGTCGCATCGGCACCGCCACAGCGCTCCGTGCAAAGGCCCTCGGATTCCGAGTCCTCTTCCACGATCCCTACCTCCCCAATGGCGTGGACAAAGCCCTGGGCATCACCCGCGTCCGTAGTCTCGATGACTTACTCGCTCAAACAGACGTCCTCTCGCTCCATTGCCCGCTCAATGACGAGACGCGGCATCTCATCACCCAGCGTGAGCTCGCTCGTCTGCGTCCAGGTGCCTTCGTCGTGAATACGGCACGCGGAGGCATCATCTGTAAGGCAGACATCCTCGCCGCGCTCAAGTCGGGCATCATCGCAGGTGCCGGGCTAGACGTGATCGAAGACGAGCCGCTGCGCACCGCGGATGAAGCCGCCACACCGAATCTCATCGCCACCTGCCACGCCGCCTTTTGCAGCGTCGAGTCCAAGCTCGAAATGCGCCGCACCTCTGCCCGCATCGCCCTCGCAGCCGTGCTTGGTGCCCCTCTCGAAAACATCGTCAACGCGGTCTAGGCTGCTCCTGTTGGTCCAGTTTTCAGTTCTCAGTTCATCGGAACGGTTGGAATAACGAGTCTGTGGATGAAAATCCAAACTGCCTTAGCCGCTAACTCAACAACTAAGTACTGAGCACTAAGCACTCCTGCCCCCCCCCCCCCGCAAACAGCCCGACGTCCCCTCAAGGCACCGCCAGCGGCACGATCTCCCGCGCTTTATTCAAATCGGGCCGCGTAGGCCGTGGATCGTGCCAACGATCCTTTGGCGCAGGTGCTTTGGCATCGAGGTAGGCACCGAGGCGCATCCGCAGTGCTTCAAAGGCGGGTTGCGTGTCTTTGCCGAACTGTGATTTGCCGGCGTCTTCCTCGTTTTTCTTCACCAGCGTGGCGCTGAGGCCAGGGATGGCACGCACCGCGGCCATGACGCTCTCACGGCTTTCGCCAGAGACGGCGCAGTATTGCGTGAGATACTCCACTAGTTGTTGGCCTGCGCGGAAGGTCTTCAGGCGCAGGCTTGGCACGGGGCCGTTGTCAGTCGGGTAGAGCACAGAGAGCTCATCCGGCGTCTGCCACGCGTCCGCTTTGCCGATGGTGTTCCAGGGCACCACACCATCCGCACCGAGCGCCCAGGACTCGACACACCACGCGGCATTCGCGATGTTCGGTGTTCCGATGGCGTTCGCTCCGCCATACATGTAGTAGAGATTGCCGCAGTCCTTGGCGCGACGCTGAATGCGTGGCCAGTATTGCCGCAGCACGCCACTGACGACTTCCACGTTCACGCAGTGATCGAGCAACTCACGCTGCCACTGCGGGCGGGAAATATCGGCGCGATAGGTGAGATGCACGTTCTTGAACGGCTCGGTGGCCTTCCAGAACTCGCGGCCGTAGTGGCGAATGGCCCAGAAGTCCTGCGTGTGCACTGGCTCGTCGAAAATCCATGCCGCGCTGCATTTGCGCCAGTCGTCCTTTTTGAAGTACACCTTGTTGTTGAGGTAGAACTCGAACATCGGCTCCGTCCAGCCCTTCGCTTCGAAGTGCTTCGCGATCTCCGCCGCCATGGCGCGAAACTGCGTCCAGTAGGAGTCATCGAAGGCGTTTTCGATCCAGTAGCCGCCTTTGAAGTGCTCGTCGTGCTTCATCGGCCAGTTCTCGTTCAGCAGCAGGTAATACGCGTCCACCGGCACCGCGCCGCGTGGCAGATCGGCGAAGGCGCTGCCATCGAGCAACGGGCCGAACTCCGCATCGAACTTCGTCCAATCCCACTTCCCATCGCCGCCGAGCTTCGGCGCAGGCTCGTCCACCTTGCCCGTCCAGCCATACGGGAGCTGGTTCAGCACCACGCGATGCTCATGCGCGAGCCGGTAGTAGTCACGCACATGCCCCGGCAGGCCGTAAGCGTTCATCTGCGGCAGGAACGCCAGGCGATCCGGCAGCGTGAAGTTCCAAACCGTGACCGTGAAGGGCATCACGGTGCCATCCACCGTCACCGTGCCGCCATGTTTGCCTGCGGGTGCGTTTTTCGGCACATGCAGTTCGATGAAAGTGTCCTCACCCGTGCCCGGCACGAGCGGATCGTGCATGCCGCCGACTTTGGGCATCGAGTAGAGCTTCACTCCGAGATTCGGTGCTTTCACGATGGCCGGGCCCGCGACCGAAAAACCGATCGTTTCACCCTTCGCGGCGTAAAAGTGCGTGGAGGCCAGTTCGGAGCCGAAAACGTCCTTCGCAGGCAAAACCGGCTTCACGGCCGAAACGGCTGGAACAGGCGGTAAAACGGCTGCGGCGACTATTTTGGCCTCTGAGACGGCTTTGGGAGCCTCCACCGCGCCGTCTTCGAGCCACAGCGTGAAGTAGGGCTTATGCACACGTTTGTCCTCACGGCTCGAAACGTAGCGATTCACGAAATTCGTGAACTTCGCGGCATTGCCATCCCGCGTGTATTCATTCCCGATGTCGTCGATGACGTAAAAGCCGTGCGAACGGCCATCCAGCCGCGCCTGGGCCACTACGGGAGCGATGGGAATGATCTGCCAGCCCTCCGCATCCGGCGCGGAAGCATCGCCAAAGCCCCACACGGAGCCGCCTTCGCCGCAAACGACGCTGGTGATGTCCGGCTCGTTGTTGCCCCAGCGCAGTTCACCGGTCTTCGCCCACACAAAGGAACTCGCGCCCGGTGTCTTCGCGTAGCTGCTTCCCGTGCCCTCGACCCACTCCTGCGTGATCGATGACACCGTCGTGCGCCGCAGCGGTGCCTCTGGTGATGCCAGATGTACATGAAGCTGCGCTTTGACGACCTTCTTCCCACGCAGCGCCGCTGGATCAAAGTCGATCAAGAAGAACTCCTGGATGCCCTTCAGCTTCAGCCGGTGCGATCCACCATTGTTCCCCTCCACCTCCTTCGAGTAAGCCGAGATCCACAGATCACGCGAGACCTCGACGCGTTGCTGCGCGTGCAAAGTGAAGGCGGTGAGGAGGAAGAGAGTGATGCGTTTCATGCGGCGGGAAAAACGCAGGCGGAACCAGAACCGTATCAGCGTCACTTCAAAACCAGACGCGTGAGCGACGAGAGACTCACCCGCTGCCTTCCAGCCTCATCGAAATTTGCTGGGCTGAGCCACTGCTCGAAGGCTGCACGCAGCGCGGGCCATTCTTTGTCGATGGCGGCATACCAGGCGGTGTCGCGGTTGCGGCCTTTGCGCACGGTGGCTTGGCGGAAGATGCCTTCGAAGGACAGGCCCAGGCGCAGTGCGGCTTTGCGGGAGGGTTCATTGAGCGAATCGCACTTCCATTCGTAGCGGCGGTAGCCTAGCTCAAAGGCTTGGCGCATCATGAGATACATCGCCTCCGTCGCTGTGGGGGTGCGTTGCAGTTTCGGCGAGAAATGCAGGTGCCCCACCTCGATGCTGCCGCAGTCGGGTGTGATGCGCAGGTAGCTCGCCACGCCCACTGCATCGCCGCTCGTAGCTTCCACGATGGCGAAAAACAGCGGATCAGGGCCGAGGCACTGCTTTTCCAGCCACGCGGCGTAGTCCACGAACTCGGTGAACGGCCCGTATGGCAGGTAAGTCCAGTTCGCGCCGGTGGAGTCGAGTGCGTTCGCAGTGAAGAGCTGTTGAGCATGTTTTTCGACCGACAGCGGCTCTAGTCGGCAAAAACGGCCCTGCATGACTTCACGCGCTGGTGGCGGTGGCGGCTTCCAATCGGCGACGGGTTCGCCGAGCGGCTGGTTGGGGAGATCGGGCATGGTGTGGCATCATTTCTCCCGTCCGCACACGGGCTCAAGCACTTCCAGCGATTGCCAGTGCTCGCGTCTGGCAGGCGCTTCATGCCCACAAAAAAACGCCTCAGCTACCTGAGGCGTTTTTTAGTGATCTAGCTCGGACTTAAGCTCCGTGGCCGTGGGTTTCGCACTTTTCGGCTTCGGGCTCGGTTTCTTCGACGGTGGCGTTGTCTTTGAGGAACTCCAAAGCCTCCTGCAAGAGCAAATCGGCACGCACATTGTCGATGAGGCCGGATTTCTCGGCTTCGGCCATGAATTTCTTCACGGGCATCTTTTGGCGCTCGGCGATCTGGGAGAGGGCCATGGCCACTTTTTGGCCGGGGACTTCGAGGGCCTCTCTTTTGGCCACCTGCTCCAGGATGAAGCTCACTTTGACGTTTTGACGTGCCTGATTGGTGGCGCTGTTGAGGATTTCTTCCTGCTGCTTCACCAGTTCTTCCTCTGGAACGCCCTGCTGCATGGCACGCATGGCGATCTCATTGGTGCGGCGCTGGGCTTCGCGGTTCACGACTTCCTGCGGGAGCTCGAACTCCACTTTTTCAAAGATGTGGGCGATGACTTGGTTGCTCTTCGCGGTGTCACGGGACTGCTCTTTGCGGCGGCGGATGCCGTCACGCACTTCATCACGCAGGGATTCGAGCGTCATTTCCTCGCCACCGATTTTCTTGATGAATTCGTCATTCAGCTCCGGCACGGCCTTGAATTTCACGCCGAGGCATTTGGCTGCCAGGGTGAGGGTTTTGCCACGCAGCGGCTCAAAGGGGAATTCCTCAGGGATGGGGAGTGCGAGGCTGCGCTCGGTGTCTTTTTCGATGCCGACGAGGCCTGCGTAGAAGCCTGGGATGAAATCATCTTCTTCGGCGAGGAGGAACCAGTTTTCCTTCATCTCCTTCAGATGCGCGGGGGCGTCTGGCAGGGCCTCTGCGAGCGGCTGGCCATCGAGGCTGCCGGTGGTGCTGAGTACGACGACGTCACCGATGGCGGCAGCGCGGGTCACGTCTTCGTAGGAGGCCTGATTCTCGCGGATGTGGAGCAAGTCGTGGTCGATGTCTGCATCTGTGACCTCAATGCGGGGAAGTTTGACAGGGATGCCTTTGTACTCGGGCAGATCGAATTTGGGCTGGAGGCTCATTTCGATGCTGAAGGAGAAGCTGCCGTCGGTGTCGTGGTAGAGCTTGTCTTTGACGGCGAGGACGTTGATGACCTCGAGGCCTTCATTTTTCACGGCTTGGCGCAGGCCTTCGTTGATGAGCTTTTTCTCGGACTCGTCCTTCACCTCGTTTTCGTAGCGCTTTTCGACGATGCTTTTGGGCGTCTTTCCAGGGCGGTAGCCGGGCAGGTTGACCATTTTCGCGAAGTAGGCGACGACGCTGCTACGCTCTTTGGCGACTTGATCGGCAGGGACGCGGATGTGGGCGACAGCGCGGCAGTTAGGCTGGTGTTCGACGTTGATGTTCATGACGGGCAAAAGGGGGGATTGAGGGGTCGCATCGCCCACCGGGAAAAACAGGGCGGAGGAGCCGCCCCGGGCCGGAGGGGCGCGAATGCTAGGGCAAGTTCCTGCTTTGACAACCCCGGAAAAACCGGTTCTTCCTGCCCTACACTCCCGCATGCGCCTCCATACCCGCCCAGAAGTCTGGTTTCTCCTCATCGCCAGTGCCGCCGCTGCATGGTGGGCGCTACGTGAGCCCGCGCCCTACGATACGGAGGCGCTGCCCTCTGCGGCAGGTAGCGCGGAGGTGGAGGCTGCGACACTGCGTGTCCAGCGCTGCATCCTCACGCGTGATGTGGGCAATGCACGGCTGGACATCGAGTTTCACTATGAGAACCGCAGCCCGCGCCCCTTTTTCATGCAGCCGCCGGATGTGCGCTTGCTGACGGGGGACGGCAAGGAGGTGCCGATCTTTATCCTACCCAGTGAGAAGCCCGCACGCATCGCTGAAAATGCGGCGGCAGATCTACGCCTGCGCTTCTGGCTGGAAAAGGAGCATTTACTCGGCCCGCTAAGCCTGGAGGTGCGGGGACAGACGGAGAAGGTGAAATCCGCCGCTCCACTGGCTCTCGATTCCCTACCAGATGCCGAGCCCGTGACCTGGACGACGACGGAGTGGAAGCGGTGATTTTTTGGTGAAAGGAAAAAAGGCGGCGATCAAGCTGGTCCCCGCCTCCCTCCATCACACCAGCTCTGGCCGTGTGAAGGCGGCGACGACGGGGTAGCCTTTGCTTTCGATGTTTTCGCGGCCGCCTTCTTGGCGATCGACGAGGATGAGGGCGAAGGCGACTTTGCCGCCTTCTTCTTCGATGGCCTGGATGGCCTTCAAAGTGGAGTCGCCAGTAGTGATGACGTCATCGACGACGACGACGGGCTGATCCGGCGTGAAATTGCCCTCGATGCGCTTGCCGCGGCCATGGCCTTTGGCTTCCTTCCGCACGACAAAGGCCTGCACGGGCTTGGCATCGCCCGCCATGCTGGAGCTCATCGCCACGGCGAGTGTGATGGGGTCTGCGCCCATGGTGAGGCCGCCGAGCGAGCCGATGCTCAAGCCGCGAGCGGCTTCCTCTTTGCGCAGCAAGTCATGCAGCACGCGACCCACCAGCACCGCGCCGCGTGAGTCCAGCGTGGTGACGCGGCAATCGACGTAAAGATCACTCTCCTTGCCAGAGGCGAGGGTGAATTTGCCAGTTTTGACGGATTTCGCGCGGAGGATGGCGCGGAGTTCTTCGCGGTCGGTTTGGAGGGACATAAATTATTCAGCGGTGGAGGTTTCGGGTTCGATTTCTGGAGTGGTATCAGGTTCAGAGGCGGATTCGGAAGCGGGCTCGGACTCACAGGCGGCTTCGGGGGCTATTTCTGGCTCTGGAGCGGCTTCTGGAGTGTTTTCGGCTGGATCTGCGTGTGACTCGGATGGGACGACGCCATCGACGGTGAGGGTGACGCCGACGGCTTTGGCCGCCTCGGCAGCAGGGCCGCCAAAGGCCAGGATCGTGGCCACTTCTTCCTGAATCTGCACGACTTCTTCCAGGAGCAGCTCGGGGTCACGCACGATGAAGATCTCGCCAGTCTTCTTGTTTTCGTAGAAGAGCATTTTTTGGCCATCGACCTCTTTTTCGGCGGTTTGCACCAGGAGGCGCTTCCGCTCCAGCATGAGGGCGAGGATGTAGCGGGCGTTTTCGGTCTTTGGATCGCCTTCTTCGATGAAGCGCTGGAGGAGCTCCTGGGCCGTGGCTTTGGAGGCGATCTCCGGCTTGGCCTCGGGCTCGATTCGCTGATACACATTGCGCCAGGAGGCGATGGGCTTGCGGGCCTCCAGCTCCTGCTTCCAGGCATCCGCGCAGATGTCGCGGCGGGCGTACTCATTGAGGTCCGGGTCGAAGTAAATGGCGGTGTAAAAGACTTCGCTGTCCTCGAATGGGCGCTGGGTGGCGGCGCATTGGTGGGCTCGGTTGCGGATTTGCCAGTTTTGCTGCATCAGACGGTTTTATGAGTTCCAGGTGAGAGGTTTCAAGTTTCAAGTTGCCGCCGCCACGGGGGCGGAGGGGCCGCGACGGCGTGGGCGGGCCACCTGGGCGGCTTTTTTCGGCCAAAGTCGCAGTCTGGGCAGGTCCCGGTTGCGTGAGCGGAAGTAAAAGAAAATGAGCCCCAGTGTGCCAAAGAGCAGATGCGGCACCCAGACGGTGAACCACGGCGGTAGGTGGCCGCCTTTGCCGAGATTGAGGAATAGATTGTTCACGAACATGAAGACGAAAAAGATGAAAATGCTGCCCGCGATGCCGCCGAGTGCCCCACGGCGTGAGTAGGCGACTCCCAGCGGCACCGCAAAGAGCACCACGGCCAGCGCCTGCCACGGCAGGGCAAAGCGGTGCCACAAATGCGTGCGGAATGGTGCCAGCTTCTCCTCGGAAGCCTGCGGATGCGCCTTGAGGTAGGAGAGCAGTTCCGGCACACCCATGAAGTCTGCCTTCAGAGCATGACTGACGAGGCTCCACGGAGTCTCGGCCAGGTGGGGGACCTCCAGCACCTGCTGGCCGCTTTTCGCTGTGGGAAAGGGCGGCATTGCCGTGGCGGTGCCTTTCTCATAGCGTATCTCGCGCCCGTCATAGAAGCGCCAGCCGCCGCGCGGCGTCCAGGTGGCCGTGGGTGCCAAGATGGTGCGGGCAGGGGCACCATTGAGGTTCTCCTCACGCATCTGGATGCCACGCATGCGCTCGCGTCCACCTTGGAGCGAAAACGGGAAGCTGCCGACGAACCATGTGCGCCGAGTCTGCTCATTCCGATACATGATTTGCTCCGCCATGACGCTGCGCCCCTGCCGCGCTGCATTCTTGCGATTCCCCTCCGCACGCGGTGCCCAGTAATAATTCGCCGCCGCTGCCAGCGCCACCGTGTAGGCCGATGCCAGGAAGATAGGCCGCAAAACACGGGCTAGGCTACGCCCCGTGCCCAGCATGCTGATGAGCTCATTGGCCCGCGACATACGCGTCAGGGAATACAGCACCGCCAGCAGCAGTGCCACCGGCACCACAGTGACAAAAATATACGGTAGCAGCCCCACATAGAAGCCCAGCACATCGGAGAGCCGCGACTTCGCATCCTGAAAGTCCTTCATATTATCCAGCAAGTCCGCGATGATGTACAGAGAGCAAAACGCCGTGAAGCAAAACACCAGCGGATGGATAAAACAGCGTAGCGTGTGCTTTTCTAAAATCCCCAGCCCCATCCACCACCAAAGCGCCCCTGGCACCGACAGCAGCGATGCGGCGATGAGCATCTGCTTTCCCAGGAAAGCCAGCGGCACCGCAGGCTCACCGAAGTCCGTCATCTGCGAATGGACGATATAGCCTACCAGCTCCCCACCCACGGCCCACACGGTGAGTGAGCCAGCCGCGACCAGCAGCGGCAGCATCAAGCGGCTGGGCTGATTCCAGCGGCGGAAGATGATCAGCACCAGCAGTACCGATCCCAGCGTGACCCACAGATTCAGATACGGCATGACACGGGTTAGTCGCTGGATGGACCACGGCACAGATTGATTCGACTGCCGTGCCAGCTCGATGGCCTCGTCCACATCCTCATCAGGGTGGCTGAGGTGCCAATCCTGCGTGATGGAGAGTAGCAGCACCAGCAGCAGCAGCGCAAAGCCGCCCCGCCCCAAATAGGGCAGGTGGATCACCCGCTGCCAGAAGGCAGCGATGCGGCGGAGGCCATTCAAGATGGGTTTCATCAATTGCGGAGAGTGAAACACCTGTTCTCGGCCACGCCCTCGGGCAGGTCAAGGCCTCGCCGCACTGGATGCCACCCTGGAGGCACGATCTACCGAGTTTTTTGCCGAGACGGATTTCACAGGCACACAGCAGAAATGATTTGGCGAACTAGCCAACTCGGAAGCAGCCTATCACGCATGCCCGCAAGCGTCTCTGCCATCTACATCAGCCCATCCGCTACCGTGCTACCGGTTGCGGTTCGCGAGGCAGAGGCACGGGCGCATCGCGGACTCGTCGGAGATCGTTACTTTGAAGGCTGCGGCACTTTTACGGATTGGGAACCGAAAGGCCCCGGCCGCGAGCTCACGCTGATCGAGAGCGAAGTGCTCGCCGAGATCGGCCTCAGCGCCGCTGAGGCGCGGCGAAACATCGTCACCGAGGGCCTGCGGCTCAACGAGCTCGTCGGAAAGCGCTTCCGCATCGGCACCGTGCTTATCGAAGGTATCCGCCTTTGTCCGCCGTGTGCTCATTTGGACAAAGTGACCGGCAAAGCCCTGCTGAAGCCCCTCGCCGACTGCGGCGGCCTGCGGGCGGACATCTTGAGCGATGGTGTCATCCGTGTGGGGGATGCGATCACTTGCATCGTCCCTTGAGCACATCCTGTCTGACTGCGGCCTTTGCGGACGGTGGCCTGGGTAAAGATGCCTTGCGTCATCAACATACATGATGACGTTCATCATGGACAATCAACGGATGACCATGCGTGTGTCCTATGCATACCGCCCATCAAAAAATTGACTCAGCGCTCACGGACACGCCAAAAGAGCTGCTGTGCACCGCCTGATCCTTTGAATTTGGTTACCTGGCGGTCGTTGCCGTAAATGGTTTCCTGCACAGTCCAAGTCTGCATGTCAGGGGACGATTCGATGTCGTAGCGAAAGCCGGAGGCGGCGTGGAAATTCAGCTCCATGGCGATCTGGTTGGTCAGAGTGAAGTTTCCGGCGAGCGGTGTGATGTTGGTGTTCGTGTTGGTCGTGCCGCTGATGACATGGGCAGAAATAGACCGGGACCGTAGTCCAGGGACGCTGACGGAGACCTGGTGCAGCCCGGCGGGCAGCCCGCTGATGGTGTAGATGCCTTGGGCGTCGGTCGTCACCTCCTGGTCATAGATGCGGACTGTCGCTCCTGGGATGACTTGGGAGGTTTCGGGGTGCCGCACGCGCCCGCTGACTGCTCCGGTGTGCTGAAAGCTCGTGCGGTTGATGAGTAGCTTCACGAAATCAATGGCGTAGCCGTCTCCCGCGCCGGTGCTGTCGTCATCGATGCGTATTTCCAGCCGTCCGGTGCTCACCTGACTGAGAAGATCCCCCTCGAGTCGCAGCGTGACCATCCGGCCAATGGGGCCTGTCTGGTTGATGGCATTGATCACCGTTTCCAACGCTGGCACCCGCAGGCCATTGAGGGTGACGTAGTAGAGGCTACCCCAAACGGGAGCCTGGAAATCATCCACAAACATCTGAAGGCAGGCATTGGTGATGGTCGCTGGAGGCGTGTATTCGAGCACGATCGGGCGCACGCTATTTGCGGGGCGGCTGGTGTCTCGCGTGTAGCCGTCGTCACCGTTGGGTGGGTTGCCACGAAAGCTGGAGATGACCATGATGCGGTCTGTGCCGTCGGGATCGGCTGGGTCCAGTGTCCAGGGCCAGGTGTGGGAGGAGGTGCTGTTGCCGGAAAAGGGATTGAAACCCGCAGACCAACCGAAGCCGAGGTTATCAATGTCTCCCGTGCGAGCCATAAAGGCCGCTTCCGGAGTGTTGCTCATTTCGACGTGTTTCAGGCTCCAGTTTCCATCTTCAGGCGTCACCGTCTGGGCAGAGAGCAGGGTGGCAAAGAGCAGCAGGAGAAGTGTGGCAGCAGTGGTTTTCATGAGGGATGTCTGTGGTGGATTCACCCGCTGCAAGGACATCCACAGACGTTGATTTCACGATTTCTACAAAAAGATTCACTTAAACTCAGCGAGCTGCTTCTCGGCTGCCTGGAGCAGTTTTTCAGCCTTGGCCGCGCGGGGCTTCGGGAGGGCCTTCAGCTCTGCGATGCACGTTTCCAGCATGGCGCGTGCCTCTGACTGGCGATCCATCGCCATGAGCACGCTGACGAGCTGCTGTGCATCGGCATGCCGCTGAATGTTTTCAGCTTCATGCTGCCTCATGAGCGCCACTAACGAGCTCAAACTGGCCTCGGCAGCAGAAAAGTCTTTTTGCATCCGCTGAGCACGAGCGAGGGCGCGTAGCACGGGGATAGCCTCCACTGGCAGGGTGCCTTCGGAGGCTGTGGGAAGGCTCTCCAAAGTGTCTTCACAGAGCTGGCGGGCTTCGGCGTGCCGCGCTGTGTTGCTTAGCTGCGTGGCGTGTGAACCTATGGCCGCGAGACTGACTTCATGTCGCGGGCCGAGCCGCTTCTCGCATTCCTTCATCCAGTCATCACTCGCAGCGATGATGGCGGCCTCATCCAGGCGTTCCTTCTGGAGCTTGATCAAAAATGTCTGCGCATCCTGTGCCACCCTTTCAGCGGGTCCTACGGCATCCACAAACGCTTTCACCGCCTCAGCCGATGCCGTGGCGGCTTCATCGAGATTTTTCAAGCTGTGGCTGATCTCAGCGAACTGCTGCAGGCTCCTCGCAAGGGCCAAATTCCGCACCGTGAAGCTCGCCCGCGCGATCTGAATGTTTTCACGACTGATCTTCAGCGCTTCATCATGACGCTTCAGTGCGATCAGGGCCTCGGCGAGCTCGATTCGCACAAAGACACGAGTCCCCTCGCGAAAACCGGCCGGTTTCTGGGCACACCATGCCTCCACCTCCGTCAGCACACTCAAAGCCTCTGCTGCACGACCGGATCGGTTGAAGAGAATCCCGAGGCTCAGGTGGGCCGTGATCGTGCGAGGCTCCTCCCGCCCAAAGTGGGCCAACATCCAGTCAGCAATCTTCTTTGCCGAATCAATCAGAGCGGCCTTGTCGGTGCTGATCTGAGATTCCTGCCGCAACAAGGCAAGCCGCAGGGTCCACAGGCGCTCATCGTCCGCTGGCAAAGCCTGCTCGGCGAGCTGAAGGGCCTGGCGCTGCAGATCCACTGCCTCGCGATTCGGAGCGAAATGACCCAGCGCGGAGAGCATCAGTGCCTTTCGCACGGGATCGCCCTGAAAGTGACTGACTCGCTCTGTGACGGCTCGGCGTAACTCCTCGTGCGTGAGATTCCTACCGCTGCGAATGCGCCCCATGTCCGCCATGGTCTCGATGAGCGCATGGGTGGCCGCATCGGCATCGTGGAGCTGTCGCCTCGCCTCCATGGCACTGTCTTCCGCAGCCCGCTGCGCCTGACGTGCCAGCGCAGCATGCCAGAGAGCCAAAGCCGTGCCTCCCAGCAAGGCGAGCACACTCACACCCACAGCCAGTGCACCCGCGCGATGTCGCCGCATCCATCGCTGCGTCAGGTAAGCCCAGCTCGGTGCACGAGCACGCACGGGCTCATGATTTAAAAATCTCTCGACGTCCTCTGCCAGAGCTGCAGCAGAGTCATAGCGCAGTTCACGCTCCTTTGCCATGGCCCGCCGAGTGATGAGTTCCAGATCGATGCTGATCTCTCGCCGGACTTGCGTGGGTCTCACTGGCTCCACCTCGCGGATGCAGCGGCGCATTTCATCCTGCCCTGCTGCTGCGAACTCCTTCGGATCAAAGGGCGGTCTTTCGGTCAGCAGTTCGTAAAGCAAGGCACCGAGGGCATAAACATCGCTGCGTGTGTCGATGTCACTGCTGGCCGCGGCCTGCTCCGGACTCATGTAAATCGGTGATCCCATCACATCCCCGAGTCGAGTCGCCAGCGTCAGCTCGGTGAGACGATCTGTGGTGATGGCCTTGGCAATGCCGAAGTCGATGATCTTTGGCACCACATCGTCATCCACGGCCTTCACCAGCACATTCGAGGGCTTCAGATCCCGGTGAATGATCCCTTTTTGGTGCGCATGCTCCACCCCGGCGCAGACTTTTTGAAACAACCGCAACCGCTGCTCCAGCGTCAGCCCATGCTCGCGGGAGTAGTGTGTGATCGTGGTGCCACGCACCAGTTCCATGACGAAAAACGGCCTTCCGCTCGGCGTCATGCCCGCATCCAGCACATGAGCGATGCAGGGGTGATTCATGCGGGCCAGGGTCGCTCTTTCCAGCTCGAACCTCGCCATCACCTCCAGCGTGCTCATGCCCAGCTTGATGATTTTCAGAGCCACATCGCGCTCCAGTGGCTCCGTCTGCCGGGCCTCCCAAACGGTGCCAAATCCGCCCTCGCCCAGCTTTTGCACCAGCGTGTAGATACCCACAGCATCCCCCGGGATTTCAGCCTCGACAGGCGGGCGCAGCGTGCTCGCCAGCATCGCGGCGGCACCGGCGTCATCGGTCACTGGGTTGGTGGTATGCATGAGATCAGAGTTACTTCACCAAATGTCGGCAAAGATTTCATCCGAGACGACACGAAAATCATCAAAAGCGACTTCGCAGTTGTTCGGGTAATCCTGATACGGCTAAAGTGGCTGAGCTTCGATACCCGCCTCATGGACTTTCAGACCACCCAATGGACCCGCGTCATCCGCTCGGCCAATAGCAGCACTCCAGAAGGAGCGGCTGCTTTGGAAAAGCTCTGTCGCGACTATTGGCCACCGCTTTTCGAGTATGTGCGCAGCTTCGGCGTCCCCCATGCCGACGCAGAAGACCTGACACAGTCCTTCTTCACCAAACTCCTCACCAGCGGGCTGCAAGCCCAGGCCGACCGTGAGCGCGGTCGTTTTCGCACCTTTTTACTCACCGCCATCAAGCGATTCATGATGAACGAGCACCGTCGTGACACTCGGCAGAAGCGCGGCGGCCCGGACAAAGAAGTACTCACTCTCGATGCCATCCCTGAGCCCCCAGGTGCCGATGATAGCCCTGATCGTGCCTTTGATCGCAAATGGGCGCACACCCTCCTCGCACATGTCATGGATCACCTGCGACAAGAGTGTGAAAGCTCCGGCCATGGCACCCGCTTTGCCGTGCTCTCACCCATGATTTTCGGTTCCTCCCGCGGCGACGGGGCCGAGGAAGCCGACGCGGAAAAACTCGGCCTCAGTGTTGCCTCCACGCGTGTCGCCCTCAGTCGCTTGCGCCAACGCTACCGCGACCTCCTCCGCGCTGAAGTCGCCCGCCTCGTCGATTCCCCCGATGAAGTGGACGACGAACTCGCCCACCTCATGCTGGCGCTTTCCTAGCGGCCCTCTTCACCTCGCAACGCACCGAGGGAGATCAAGGCTATCGAGACATGGCAGATCGCATGTTGGAACGAGCGTATGGAAAAACGCAGCTGACCTCTCATGAGCAAAGTCACGGCCCAGCGTTCACTTCCACACGGTAAAAACGCCGATTCGCGGCACTGGATGAGTCGGTCCATGACTTGTTCGTGCCGTCGCCGGTAATCACGGCGGAACCGGCTGACCAAGTAGTCAGGTCGGTGCTCCAATACACGCGATAGACCCTCTCAGGCAGCGTGGGGAAGGTGACAATGACCGAGTTGCCATTGTGCGTTTTGGTCCAGCCAAAGCGATCGCTGGCGGCAGGATTGAGGCCGTAGAGATACTCCTCTACGGCGTCATTGCCATCTTTGTCGATGTCCAACGTGGCATCCGCCGCGTTGTGGCGATCCATGCCGTTGGCGATTTCAAAAACGTCCGGCACGCCGTCGCCCTCGCTGTCGGCGGCACCTTGTTTTACGATGGTGAAGGTGTCGGTGATCTCGTTGTCACTTTCGATGTAGGTGGCATTGAGTGTGTTGCCATTGATGTCGATGTTGAAGCTGCCGAGGGTGTTGTAGCTCACATACATGGCGGGATGATCTAGTGGGCCGCCATCCGCGCTTCCTGCGCTGCCAGTGAGTGCATAAACGGCCCCAAAGTGATCACGCGGTCCAGTGAGCGGCTTGATGTAGGCACCGTCGCCAGCGGGGCGACCATTGCCGGGCTGTCGCTTGTGCGCAGCGGTGAAGGTGGTGCTCAGACCATAGTGCTGATCGAGCAAAAAGCTGCGCTCGTAGCTGTGACTGTGGCCCGTGAGCACGAGATCGACGCCCCCAGCCTCCAGGATCGGAGCGAAGCGTGAACGCATCTGCACGAGCTGTGACTCCACATCGCTGTCGTGGCTGCCCTTGGAGTAGGGCGGATGGTGGAAAATGGCGATGATCCACGCCGCGGTCACAGCGGCTAGATCATTGCGCAACCAAGCCGCCATCGCGCCATCGCTACCAGTGGACTCGATCGTGGCTCTGCTGCTCGTCTGTGAGTCGAGATTGATGAAGTGGATGTTGCCATAATCGAAGCTGAAGTAGCGCTCTGTACCGCTCGTCACGCCACCGCATTCACCCGAAGTGGGAAAGGTGAACATGTCCAGGTACGGGAAGTTCGCCGTGCTGCTGGTGCTGCCGTTGTTCGCATCATGATTGCCCATGCATGACCACAGCGGCATTTTGCGCAGCATCGTCGGATACATGCCAAAAACGGCGGCCTGATACTCGCTGTCGGTGCCGCTGTTGTAGGCATTGTCACCGAGCATGAGGCATAGATCAGGCGTGCGTGTGCCAGTCCAGGTGTAGTAGGCATCACGCACAGCGGTCTGGTCAGCATTCGCACGGCCTGCATCACCCAGCACCCAGATGCGGGTGTCCGTAGCCGTGCTCGGTGCGGGCGAGGTGCGGAAAGTGTGCTCTGCATCTCCGCCCGCCAGCGTATCCAGCGCGGAGCCGACACTATAATAATACCGTGTGTAAGCCGAGAGGCCGGTGAGCTGCACCACATGCTCCGTCGTCGCCGTGGACTCATCCACGCTCTGCGTCAGGCTATCGCTCGCTGTGCCATAGCGCACACGCCCGATCACGGCCTGGCTACTGCGCCAGCGGATGACGATGCTGTTTTGATTCCCCTGGTTCAAATACGGTCCGCGTGTCAGTGTGCCGCTACCGGGCTCCGCATTCACTATCAAAGCGACTGCGCTGGAGATTACCAGGTTCGCATCATTGTCGGTGGCACGTGCAGTAAGGCTGTAGCTACCTGCCGCTGCTCCATTCCATACAAACTCAAACGGAGCACTCGTTGCCTCGCCCAGCTTGGCGCTGCTGCCGTTAAAAAATTCCACCTTTGTGATGCTGCCGTCGTCTGTGGCACTCGCAGCGAGTGGGATGGCCTCACCGACGATAACAACGCTTCCCGCAGCCGGTGAGCTGAGCGCAACGGCTGGCGGCGCTCCCGGCACCACGCCCAGGGTCACATTGTCGAGACCGTAGATTTGATCCGGCGAGGTATCGCCATTGTCATCCACCCAGCGCAGGCGCAGTTGCGAGCCGACAGCCCAAGGAGCTGCCAGCTCGATCACCGTGACCGGCGTCGTCGTCACACCCGTCGTCGCAGGTACACTGACAGCATCAGGATTCAGCGCGGCGGCATTCGTCCACGTCGCACCATTGTCCACACTGTAAAACAGCCAGTAGCCGGCTAGTTGATTGAGCGCAGCGGTGAAGCGTCGTGTGTCATAACCGATGCGGATGGCTTGAATCGCAGCCGCTGTGTTGTTTGTCAGAGCAAGTTGCAGCGCTAGACCCTGACCACCCGTCGGTGAGGTGCCCAGCGCACGATCCGCCGTCGAGGTCGGGAGGGCGTAGTTCCAGCCTGCGGTGTTGCTGCTAGTGGCAAAAGTCGTGCTCGCCGTCAGCGTATGATTCACCGTGCCACCGCCAACACCCGTGGCCGGGATGCTCGTCGTCCATGTCGTGCTGCCGCCGCCGTGAGCACCGTAAAAGCCCCAACCGGTAGGCGCAGAGGTGCCGCTGGTGCCCATGCTGTCAAAATCTTGAATGTAGTCCGCCCCGGTGAAGCTGACCTGCGCCGCGAGCTGTAGCGCGGTGATAAAAAAGAATAACAGGGCGATTTTCACGGCGTGTGCTGTTGCAGTGCCTCCAGTGCTTGATGCGCTTGCAGTGTGAGTTTTGACATGGCGTGTGAACCGCGTGCCTGTGGCGGCATGGCTGCGATGCGTTGAGTGATTTGTTTCCAAACTGTGACTGAATCAGCCTCACGGCCATTTTGAGCGAGCAACACAGCCTTCCGCGCCAGCAACGGCTCAGGCACCGCCGCGGAGGAGATGAGCGATTCGAGCCGCCGCAGAGCAGAGGCCAGTTTTTCCAACCGCATGGCCCGCTCGACGATCACTGGCAATTGCGGCGCACGATCGAGCATGGCCAGTGCATCGTCCTCCCGGCCCGCGAGGCAGAGAAACTCGGCGCTTTCGAGAAAATCATCCGGTTCAGGCCGTGGCGTGAGTTGCAGAGCTCTTTCTGCATCCACCGCTGCTTCTTCAAAATGCTGCAAGGCAGCCTGTGTTTGTGCGCGGAGCCGCAGAGCGCCTGCATGCTGCTCCAGTGGCCTCAAAACGACCAGCGCATACTCGAAACGCTTCCCCTGCACCAGCGCCCGCGCACGCAGCAGCTCCAAATTCTCCGCTCCGAGCCGCTCTGCACGCTCGAGATCGACCAAGCAGGCCTGCCAGTCCCGCATTTCCAGCCTCAATGCCGCTCGGCGGACCCACAGTGCCGCATCCTGCGGCTGCGCGGCGATAGCAGCACTCACACGGGTGAGAGTTTTAGCCTCTGCCTCATGCGCAGCCGTCCGCACGACCAGGAGGCCGAGGCAAAGGATGAGGAGGTGCGATTTCATGCCCGGTAGCTTAACTGATTTTTGCGTCGCTGAATAGCTTTCTGTCAGCTGAGCGTTTGGAATGCCGCATGAAAATCGCTCTCGTCTTCCTTCTAGCCCCTGTGGTGCTCCTCGCTGCCGAAACGCCGCCCAAGAAGCCGAAGCCTGCGTTTCAATACGAATCCGGCGACATCAAGGTGAGCATCCCCACCGCCGACGAGCCTCGCGTGAAGCAATTCGATGCGGAGTCGATCAAGGCGGCGGTGAAGTATCTCGAAGACGGTGCGGTGTGCTGGGTGCGTGAAAAAAGCTGCGTGAACTGCCACACCACGGGACCTTACCTGAGCGAGCGACCGGCTTTGATCCCGCAGCTCGGCAAACCGAGCGAGGAGATCGTGGCGGACTTCATCGAGTTCGTGCCGAAGGAGATCAAAGAGGTGAAGGAGACGGCCACGAAGAGCGGCTACAAGCACATGCCAGGCGCTTTTTCGGCCGTGTGGCGCTCGCTGGGCCTCGCGGAGTGGGACAAGCATGTCACGCGCAAAACCTCCGAGCACACCGAGCGGTCGATTCGCGACATGTTTGAGCGTCAAGCGGCCAGCGGAGCCTTCGTGAGTCATGGCGAGGTCGAAATCCCGCACATCACCACGGACTTCGAACTCTCGCTGCAAGCCGTGCGCACCATCACGGCTGCTCCGGGATGGCTTGCGGGCCTCAAGGACGAAAAACTGGTCGCGAAGGTCGAAAAGCTCAAAAAATGGCTGCGCAGCTCGGAGCCGAAAAATGACTGGGATCGCGTTTTGAGCCTACAACTCGCCTTTTACCTGCCGGAGCTCGTTTCCGCTGAAAAACGCGAGGCGGCGCTGAAGCTGCTTTCCTCCAAACAACACGCCGATGGCGGCTGGAGCACGCGTGACTTTTCCGCGCTGAACGACTGGCACTTTGAAGTGAGCGAAACCGTCCAAAAGCTCATCACCGGCCTCCCCGATGCAGCGAAGCCGGAGAGCGATGCCTACATGACCGCCTTCGCCGTCGTGCTCATGCGCCAGAGCGATGTCCCGGCGAAGGATGAACGCGTTCAGAAGGCCGTGGCTTGGTTGAAGAAGGAGCAGCGTGTCTCGGGCCGCTGGTGGATGCACTCGCTGTATCGCGGGAACTACCACTACATCACCTACATCGCGACGTGTCAGGCGCTGAAGGCGCTGGCGCTGTGTGATGAGTTGAAGGCAGGGTGAACTTCCATTACAGACACGCTTCCTCCATGAAACCCATCGTTCAGATCAGCCTCGACCTCACCAACATCGACGAAGCCCTCGAAACCGCTGCGCTAGCCATGCGAGCTGGTGTGGACTGGCTGGAAGCCGGAACGCCGCTCATTTTGGCCGAAGGTCTGCATGGTGTCCGCGCCCTGCGGAAGGCTTTTCCGACCACCCCCATCGTCGCCGACCTCAAAACCATGGATGGCGGCTATCTGGAGGCCGAAATGATGGCCAAAGCCGGTGCCACGCATGTCGTCGTCATGGCCCGAGCGCATGCGGAGACCGTGAAATGCGTCGTGAAGGCAGGGAAGGACTTCGGCTGCAAGGTGATGGGCGATAACATGATCTGCGAAGACATGGTCGCCGGTGCCAAATGGCTCGAAGACCTCGGCTGCGACTACATCATCCATCACATCGGCTACGACGAGCGTCGCGGCATCGCCGCCGCCGGCCACCGCATGCCCAGCCCGCTCGACAAGCTCCGCGAAGTCGTCCAGGCCGTGAAAGTGCCCGTGCAAGCCGTCGGCGGCCTCAGTCTCGAACAAGCCATCCAGTGCCCGAAGTATGGCGCACCTCTCGTCGTGCTCGGTGCCCCGCTCACGATTGATGCCGATGCTTTCAAAACCGCCGATGGCAACCTCGAAGCCTCGCTGCGCATGATCTGCGAGGCGGTTCATGCTCAGGATGTGGCGGCTTTTTGAGCCGAACTTCGTGTTTGGCAGACCTTTGAACCTATGACACTCTTTCCCATGACGACCGTTTACCACACCACCGCCGACGAGTTAGACGAGAGCTTCATAGCCAGTCTGAAAACTGTTTTTAAAAGCCGCCCCATCGAAATATCCGTCACTGAGACGGATGAAACGGCCTATCTGCTCCGTCATCCAGCGAATCGCGAGCGCCTTCTCCGTGCTGTGGCAGACATTGATGCCGGAAAAAACATCGTCACACCTGATCAGGCACAGTTTCGATGAGAACCGTCAGCTTTCATGCCGATGCTTGGCAAGACTTCACAGAGATGGCTCTGCATGAGCCGAAACTCTTTGAGCGGCTCGTTCGGCTCGTGAATGAATCCGCCCGCAACCCCTTCACCGGCATCGGCAAGCCTGAACCCCTGCGCCACGAACTAAAAGGTTGGTGGAGCCGCCGCATCAATGACGAACATCGCTTGGTTTATCGAGTGACCGATGAATCCATCGTCATCGCCTCATGCCACTCTCACTACGAATAATCTTCCCACCATGAAATCTGCCGCCGTCGTCAACTTCGCGCCTGAAAAAGGCTCCGTCGAAATCCGTGAGATCGAAAAGCCAACCATCGGTGCCGAGGACGTGCTTCTCGAAGTCGCCAATGTGGGCGTTTGCGGCTCCGATCTGCATCAGTGGACCTCCGATCACTCCTGGCCGGTGAATTATCCTGTCGTGCTCGGCCATGAGTTCGGCGGACACATCATTGAGGTCGGCAAGGATGTGGAAGGCTGGAAAGAAGGCGACCGCGTCGTCTCCGAGACCGCCGCGATCATTTCCAAGGATAACCCGATGACGCGTCGCGGCCTCTACAACCTCGACAGCACGCGCAAAGGCTTCGGCTACGGCGTGAACGGCGCGATGACGAAGTATGTGCGCGTGCCCAGCCGCATCCTGCACCATGTGCCGGATCATGTGCCGTTTGAGCAGGCCTGCCTCACGGAGCCCTGCTGCGTCGCCTACAACGCCGTCGTCAAAAACGCCCGCATCGAGCCCGGTGACCGCGTAGTCGTGCTCGGGCCGGGAACCATCGGCATCCTTTGCGCGGCGATGGCCAAACAATGTGGCGCTCAAGTCGCCATCGTCGGCCTCCAGCAGGATGCGCATCGCCTCGAACTAGCCCGCAAGCACTATGGCTGCGAAGTCATCATCGGCGACGCCAAGCCCTGGGCCATGGAACGTGACGGCCTCGGCTGCGACGGCGTCATCGATGCCGCTGGAGCGAGTGTCACGCTGAAGATCGCCCTCGACATCGTCCGTCCTGCCGGATGGATTTCCAAAGTCGGCTGGGGACCGCAACCACTCGGCTTCAACATGGACCCGCTCGTGCAGAAAAATATCACGCTGCAAGGCAGCTTCAGCCACAACTGGCCGATCTGGGAGCGCGTCATCGCCCTCATGAGCAGCGGTCAGTTTGATGTGAAACCCATCATCGGCGGCGTCTGGCCCGTCACCGAATGGCACGAAGCCTTCGAAAAGATGCACAAAGGCGAAGTCGTGAAGAGCGTGCTGCGGCCCGTGTGAGTTCGGTGAAGGTTTGTGCCTTCCGGGGCGTTCACATCGTCCCATGAAATCACTGCTCGCCTTTACACTGCTCGCCACTACCGCCTTCGCCGCCGATTACCCACGCGTCATTTTCTCCGACGACTTCAGTGCCGAGGGCTTCGGCAAGGCCTGGGGACACTACAAAAGCTCCAGCGTCGTCAAAGACGGCGTGCTCGTCGGCATCACGGCACCGACCTCCGACCACAGCGCGGTCGATAACATCAAGTTCACCGGAGAAAAGGACCTCCAGGTGAAGGTGAAGTTCCGCTTCGTCAGCGACAAGGCGAAGAGCTTCAACGTGTGGTTCGACGACAAGAACTACAAAGGCTCCCACGCCGGCCACATCTGCCAGGCATCCATTTCACCGACCGGGGTGAATCTGTCGGATGCAAAGACGGGAGGCTTCAACCTCGAAGGCGGCCTCTACGACCGCAAAAAGGCCAATCAACTCACGGACGACGAAAAGAAGATGCTCGCCACGAAGCAGACGCGTGTGCCTGCGAAGATCAGCCTCAGCGAGTGGCACACCCTCGTCGTCACCACCAGCGGCGACACGATCAGCGTCAGCATCGACGGCAAAGAAGTCGGCAGCTTCGCCTCCGCAGGCATCGCTCATGATACGAAATCGCTCGTCAGCCTCACGACGAATGCCGTGGACGTCGAATACGACGACTTCAGCATCAGCGGTGTGGCGAAGTGACATCATGCTGCCTGACCTGCTCATCGTCAGCACGTGGATCGTGCAGTTTTTCGTCTTGCGGGACGATGATGGGCTGTATCTCATCGACACTGGCTTCATCGGTGGCTGCGCGGCTTTGAAGGCGGCGCTGGAAGAGCGCGGGTGGTCACATCTGCCGATTCGCGGCATCTTGCTCACGCATGGGCACCTCGATCACACGCTCAATGCTCCCGCGCTTGCCAAAGAGCATGGCGCTTGGATCGCTGGACCCGCCGCAGATCTCGAACACTTCGAAAACCGAGCCGTTTATGCCGGTTGGGGCCGCGTGGCTGGCGTTTTGGAGAAAATCGGTCGCCAAGTGCTTTTGATGCCCGCTTTTCGTCCGCAGCGTCTTTTGCGCGATGGCGACGAAATCGCGGTTTGGGGCGGTTTGCGTGTCATTTCGCTCCCTGGGCACACGCATGGCCATTGCGGCTTTTACTCGGAAAAGCATCGTTTGCTCTTCAGCGGCGATTTGTTCGCCACGTTTGGCTTTGGGCCGCAAATCGCGCCTTTTTACCTCAATCAAGACAGCGCAGAAGCCCATCGCAGCATTTGTCGTGCGTTGGAGTTGCCGCTGGAAGGCGTTCTGCCGAGCCATGCGGATGAGGCGCCGCCGCAGAGGCAGTTGGAGTATTTGAGAAGGCTGGTGATGACAATGCGCCCGCTCTGATTAGAGATGGGCAGCATGCGCCTCAAAAACAAAGTTATTCTCGTCACAGGAAGTTGCACTGGCATCGGAAAAGCCATCGCGAAGCGATGTGTCGCGGAGGGGGCGCGGGTGCTCATTCATGGACTGGAGCGTGATCTGGGCGAGCAGACGGTGGCGGAGCTGGGGGCGGAGAATGCCACGCTCTTTATCCAGGACCTGGCCGAGGCTGATGCGCCGAAAAATTTGGTGCAGCATATCGTAGCGGCTTTTGGGCAGCTCGATGCCGTGGTGAATAACGCGGCGCAGGTGGGGCTGGGGAATATTCATGACACGGATGCCGCATGGTTCCGCCGCATGCTGGAGATCAACTGCGTGGTGCCCTATCTGATCACTCAGGCCGCACTACCGCATCTGCGGCAGATGCGTGGTAGTGTGATCAATATCGGCAGCGTGAACGCCTGGAGCGGCGAGCCGAATTTGATGCCTTACAGCGTTTCCAAAGGGGCGCTCATGACGCTGACGCGGAATCTGGGCGATACTCTGATGCGTGAGGATGGTGTGCGGGTGAATCAAATCAATCCTGGCTGGGTGCTGACGGAGAATGAGGCGCGGCGTAAGCGTGAGCACGGCCTGAAAGAGGACTGGTATGCGGATCTGCCGAAAGTGTATGCACCCGCTGGACGCATCCTGTGGCCGGAGGAGATCGCTGCGTGTGCGGCGTGGCTGCTGGCGGATGAATGCGGGCCGATCAGCGGCCAAGTCTTTGATTTGGAGCAGCATCCCTTCATCGGGCGGAACCCGCCCAAGGACAGCAGCACCATTCCGACGAAGTAAGCGCTGTGGCATCCCTGAAGTGAGAGGTGGGAGTGCTCTGCACGACTCTTCGCGGATAAAAGAAAGCCGGGGCCGCGCTCTCGCACCTGCCCCGGCTCCGCATTGTTGTTGGTTGCGGTAATTTATTCGATCTTGCCAGCGAAGCCTGCGTCGTTGAGCGCGGCAGTGAGATCGGCTTTGGAGAAGTCACCTTCGACGGTGAAGGAAGTGGCTTTGGATGCGATGTCGTATTTGCTGACACCTGCGACGGCTTTCACGGCCTTCGTCGCGGCATCGGCGCATTTTTGGCAGCAGAGATGCACACCCGTGACGGTGGCTTTGGCCACTTTCGATTCTGCTTTGGCTGGAGCGGCAGATTTCGCACTGGAGGATTCGTCCCCTTCGACTTTGCCGTAGTAGCCAGCTTCGATGATGGCTTCGACGGCCTTCTTTGCGGCAGATTTTTGTTTGGCGACGATGGTGACGGTTTTGCCTTCCGCCGTGATCGTCACGTCTTTGAGGCCTGCGCCAGCTTTGACGATGCCGTTGGTGCAGCTTTTGCAGCAATTGTGAACGCCCGTCATGGTGACGGTGGTTTCAGCAGCGGCGCTGAGAGTGAGAAGTGCAGAGGTGATGAAGAGTAGGGTGTGTTTCATAGGCGGTTTTGGAAACGTGCAGACATGCTGACATCTTAGCAGATATAGCGCTCAACATCGCGCATGCCTAGATAAGATATTGGATTTCGCACGTTAGGGCTTCCACGACACTTCTCCGCATCCGGCGGGGCCACTTCACATCCCTCAAGAGGTTCTCTCATGAAAGCACTTCACACGCACACAAGGCTATTCGCATTCACGCAGGGATTGGTTAAGTCAATGAGTCTGCTGATAGCGGCTTGCTGGACCGTATCTGCACAGGTGCCAGCAGTTGTCCCCGCTCCGACTGCGGCGCCAGCTCCAGCTACTCCATCGCCACCTACATCTGCGAAGCCGCGGAAGGAAGAGCCCTTCGTGCCTGCACCAGTCATTTCGACTGCGGATCTCGAATACGCTACCAGTGTGGCATTGGCTGCAGGAGTGAAAAAACTCAAAGAACTGGCCACAGCGGACCCACAGGGCTGGATCATCCCGCCCATCCAGCGTGTACGCATCACTGGTTATAAAGAAGTGCCGCGCAAATACCGCCGCATTGAAGTGGATCGGCCCATTTATGAATACACCGACCTCGTCGTCATGGTGCCGAATCCCTCCCCCGGCGAGCCCCCACTGCGCCAGGTCCGCAAGGTGCCCACTCGCCAAACCGGCACCTATAAGGAAACCATCATCCGATGGGACCCGAATGGCCCCGAGGAGATGATCGACAAACAACCCATCTGGGAACACGTCGGTGACACCTCCTGGCAGTGCAATCTCATCGGTGACTCCGCCATGGCCCTCACCGCTTTGCGCAACGCTGGCCTGCCTGAAAACGATCTCGTGGTATATAAAATGAGCGAGAACCTGCTCAACTACCTCGACACCTACGGCGCACCCGACCACACATGGAATCTCGCGCAGCTCGCCATCGCCCTCTCGCGCACTCCGGGTGCCGTCGCAGAAGAATGGACGCTCAAGCTCGCCTCTCGCCTGCTCGACGGCCAGATCACCGACGGCCCCGCACGCGGCCTCTGGGGCCCCATGAGCATCCATCCGCAAATCATCGCCGTCGTTATTCGCGACTACCTCGCTGGCGAAGCCGAGGTGGAAAAACTCAAAGAAAAACTCAAGGAGCGGCCCACCAAAGCCAATCAAATTCTCCTTTCCGCCGCTGAAGGCGGGCGCAACCGCCTCAAAGAGTATGCCGAATCGTGGTCCCGCAACGCGCTCCGCTTTGCCACCACTGAGTGGCCACTCGTGTGGGACGATCAATTGAGTGAGAAAGTCCAGTTCGGTGGCGCTACCGAGTTTTTCTACAACCAACGCGCCGCCGACATCGAAAGCACCTGGGCCGCTCTCCAGGCACTCTCCGAATGCGCCGCCGCAGGCCGCCTGCCCAAAGAATCCCACCGTCCTGAAATTTCCAAGTCCTACAGCTCCATCACCAAGATCGGCGAAGTCGCTAAACCGCAGGCCGAGGTGCAGTCCGCCCTCAATGCCAAGACCGTCCCGCCAGAAAACGCCATGGCCGTGCTCGCCCGTGCTGCCAATGCCCTGGTCACTCTCCTCGGCGATCGCACCGCCTGGACCGAGTGCAATATCCACCAGCCCGTGCACGACTTTGATGCCTTCGATAAATACCTCTCTGTCCCCGTTCTCGAAGACAGCTTCCCACCGCTCGACTCGCCCGTTACCGCTGTCAGCGCCGCACAGGGTGTCGCCGCCCTCGACAGCATCGGTCGCGTCGTCGGCATTGAAAAAATGGGCCGCTTCCTCCCGGCTTATGAAAAAGGCAATCATGGCCGCTCCCAGCTCCTCTTTGAGCACATTCCCGCCGTCTGGCGCAGACAAAACCAAAAGCCCAATGCCGCCGTCGCAGCCAAACCCGAGCTCTTTGACCTGCTGCTCACGCTTTCACGTCCGCTACGCATGCCCGCCACTGATGCTGCGGGTGAAAACGACATCGCAGACATGCGCACCCGTCTCCTCATCCTGGCCGCCGATGAAGACGGCAGTTGGGGAGCCCGCTTCAAGCGCAGATACCTCTCCAGCAGCATGCGTGAGCGCTGGCGCGTGCTGGAGCCCATCCCCGGCCGTGTCTGGCGGGACTGGCGCAACAATCAGCCCATCGACATCAATAAAGCGCACATCTCCTACTGGAGCGTCAACGGCAGTGAATACACCCTCAGCCCCGGCACGCCCTACGCCACCGCCATCGCCGTCAATTACCTCGCCTCTCGCCTCAAAGACCCCGCTGGCATGATTGGTCGCCTTCTGGATGACTCCAAGCTCGCTGATCAGCGCAAAGCCCTCGACACGCTACTCTTGCCGCCTCCACCGCCGCCCAAGCCCAAAGCACCGCCCCCCGCGCCCGTCCCTGCTGTCGCCAAAGCTCCCGAGGCCCCCAAAAAGCCCGCCATGGTCGTCCCCAAGCTCCAAGACAAACCCAAGGACACGACGCCGAAGAAGGACGAGACTTTCTGATCGCGTCGTTGCCAAAGGACAATCCAACTTTGAATTTTCATCCACAGAGTGCGCAGATTTAGGCCCATCCATCTGTGTAATCTGCGCAACCTGTGGATTCGTTCTAAAGTCACTCCTTGGTCCCCGCATCCGTCCGACGCTCCGGTGCTGAAATGAGGCTGGTTCCATCGAGGCAGATGACTTCTTGATTGCCAGCGCGGTCGGTTAGCGTTTAGCCTCACCCTCTATTTTCCTACCATGAGCAAAAAAGCCGCCTCCAAGCCAGCCAAAGCTGCCAAATCGTCCAACAAGAGCCTCCTCGTCGAAAACCGCGTTTTTAAGCCGGACGCCGCTTTTGTGAAAAAAGCCCGCATCAGCTCCATGGCGCAGTACAAGAAGATGCACGCCGAATCGCTGAAGAATCCGGCCAAGTTCTTCGGCAATGAAGCGAAGGAACTCACCTGGACGAAGCCCTTCACCAAGGTGCTCGATTGGAAGTGCCCGAACGCGAAATGGTTCACCGGCGGCAAGCTCAACGTCAGCGAAAACTGCCTCGACCGCCATTTGAACGGGCCTCGCAAGACCAAGGCCGCGCTGATCTGGGAAGGCGAACCCGGCGAGAAGCGTGTCTATACCTACCAGCAGCTCCATCGTGAAGTGTGCCGCTTTGCCAACGTGCTGAAGCGTCACAAGGTCAAGAAAGGCGACCGCGTCATCATCTACATGCCGATGATCCCAGAGGCCGCCATCGCCATGCTGGCTTGCACTCGCATCGGTGCTGTTCACAGCGTCATCTTCGGCGGTTTCAGCGCCGAATCGATCAAAGACCGCGTGCTCGACAGCGGTGCCGCGATCATCATCACCGCCGATGGTGGCTATCGCCGCGGTGCGGTGGTGCCTTTGAAGAAAAACGTCGATGACGCCCTCAAGGGCAAAGACACGCCGGTGAAGACCGTGGTGGTGTATCGTCGCACCGGCCAGGACGTGCATATCGAGGAAGGTCGCGACGTCTGGTGGCATCGCGAGCTCGAATACGTGGATGCGAAGTGCCCGCCCGTGGCGCTCGATTCCGAGGCGGATCTGTTCATTCTCTACACCAGCGGCAGCACCGGCAAGCCCAAGGGCATCCTGCACAGCACCGCAGGCTACCTCCTGCACGCGCAGATGACCTGCAAATACGTCTTCGACCTCCGCGACGACGATGTGTACTGGTGTACCGCCGACATCGGCTGGGTCACTGGCCACAGCTACATCGTCTATGGCCCGCTGGCTCTCGGAGCCACCTGTCTCATGTATGAAGGCGCTCCGAACTGGCCGGAGAACGACCGCTTCTGGAAGATCATCGAAGAATACGCCGTCACCGTCTTCTACACCGCGCCGACTGCCATCCGCGCCTTCATGAAGTGGGGCGACGAATGGCTCAAGAAGCACGATTTGAGCAGCCTCCGCCTACTTGGCACCGTCGGCGAGCCGATCAATCCAGAAGCCTGGATGTGGTATCACAACAAAGTCGGCGGCGGCAAATGCCCCATCGTCGATACCTGGTGGCAGACTGAAACCGGCGGCCACATGATCACGCCCATCCCTGGAGCCATCCCCACGAAGCCCGGCACCGCCACGCTGCCCTTCTTCGGAGTCGATGTCGGCATCGTCGATGACCTCGGCAACGAAGTCGGCGCGAATGAGCAGGGCAAGCTCGTCATCAAGAAGCCCTGGCCGTCCATGCTGCGTGGCATCTGGGGCGACAAGAAGCGCTACCAAGAAACCTACTGGAGCGACTTCAAAGGCTGGTACTTCGCTGGCGACGGAGCACGCCGCGACAAAGACGGCTACATTTGGATCATCGGCCGCATCGACGACGTGCTGAACGTCGCCGGACATCGCCTCGGCACCGCCGAAGTCGAAAGCGCCCTCGTTTCGCATCCTTCTGTCGCCGAAGCCGCCGTCGTCGGTCGTCCCGATGAGCTGAAAGGCCAAGGCGTCGTCTGCTTCGTCACCGTCAAAGAAGGCATCAAAACCAGCCGCGACCTCGGCGAAGAACTCAAGAAGCACGTCCGCAAAGTCATCGGCCCCGTTGCCACGCCCGACGAAGTCCGCTTCGCCGCCGCGCTGCCGAAAACTCGCTCCGGCAAGATCATGCGCCGCCTCCTGAAGCAGATCGCCGCTGGTGAGATCATCAAAGGCGACACCACGACCCTCGAAGATATCAACGTCATCGCCGCGCTCTCTGCCAGCAGCGAGGACTAAGCGCCTCTCTCAAACCGGTCTGATCTTCGTGGTCAGACCGGTTTTTTCTTTCCAACCCAACCACCAACCATGACCGCCCCACTCGCCGAGCTGATCGGCACCGCGCTGCTCATCCTTTTGGGTGATGGCGTGGTCGCCAATGTCGTCCTGAAACAGACCAAAGGCCACGCTGCGGGCTGGATCGTCATCACGGCGGGTTGGGCCTTCGCGGTGACGGTCGCGGTATATGCCACGAATGCCATCAGCGGGGCGCACTTGAATCCTGCCGTAACGATCGGGCTCGCCAGCATCGGCAAATTCGATTGGGCACTCGTTCCCGCCTATGTCGGCGCTCAAATCGCCGGGGCCTTTGTCGGCGCGGTGCTCGTGTGGCTGGCTTATCTGCCGCATTGGCGGGTCACCGATGCTCCGGGCGACAAGCTGGCCGTTTTCAGCACTGGCCCGGCGATTCGTCACAGCATCTCGAATCTCATCTGCGAGATCATCGGCACTGCGGTGCTCGTGCTGGGTGTGCTGAGCGTCGCATCGCCTGCGAATCTGCTTCCAGGCACCGGTTTCGACAAAGGCTTCGCGCCCGCGCTCGTCGGTGTGATCGTGTGGGCCATCGGCCTGAGCCTCGGCGGCCCCACCGGCTACGCTATCAATCCCGCTCGCGACTTCGGCCCGCGCCTCGCGCACGCGATTTTGCCCATTCACGGCAAAGGCGGCAGCGATTGGGGCTACGCGTGGATTCCGGTGCTCGGTCCCATCATCGGCGGTGTGATCGGAGCACAGATTTATGGCCTCTGGCCTGCTGCGAGCTGAAAGTGCTCTAGCAAGACTGCTGCTCCTCACGCGTAGGTTTCGCCCGTGAAGGC
Organism: Verrucomicrobiaceae bacterium; assembly: GCA_016713035.1. Lineage (NCBI taxonomy): Bacteria > Pseudomonadati > Verrucomicrobiota > Verrucomicrobiia > Verrucomicrobiales > Verrucomicrobiaceae > Verrucomicrobiaceae bacterium. Next base: position 97,716 of record JADJPW010000004.1, on the reverse strand, counting down.
TCCTCTGCCAGAAATGCGCGTTTCGCGGCGAAACATCCTGCAAGCAGGCGGCATGGGCATGCTGGGCTTTGGGCTCAGTCAGCTTCGTGCGCTCGGTTCTCCGCAAATCGGCCTCGGAAAGGCCAAATCGGTCATTTTGATCTTCAATGGTGGTGCACCGAGCCACATCGACCTTTGGGACCCGAAACCCGATGCGCCTTCGGAGATTCGCGGCGAGTTCAAAACGATCAAAACCAGCGTCCCCGGCACGCACATCACCGAATTGCTGCCGCAGATGGCGAAGCGCATGCACAAGCTCGCGCTCATCCGCAGCGTGCATCACGGTCACAGTAGTCATAATGGCGGCATGCACTGGGCCACCGTCGGCAGGCCGTATCGCGTGGATAGCACGCTCATCACACCGAGCCCCACCGACCTTCCCGGCGTCGGCACGCTGTGCGGCTGGTTGGCGCAGCGGGATGGCTTTTCCAAAGGCGTGCCGCCCTATGTCATCACGCCCTTCCCGCACTGCGACAGCAAGGTGTATCTCACGCCCGGCCAGTTCGGCGGCTGTTTGGGCAATCGCTTTGATCCCTTCGTGCTCGATGACGATCCGAACGCGAAAACCTTCCGCGTGCGAAACATGGCGCTCGACTCCAGCCTCACGCCCACGCGTTTTCAGGAGCGCCTCGCGCTGCTGAATCACATGAGCGCCGCCGCGCGGCCCATCACCTCGCCGCAGACGGCTCAAATCGACATCTTCAACGAGCAGGCGACCAGCATGCTGCAAACCGGCAAAGCCGCCGAGGCCTTTGACCTCTCGAAAGAGCCCGAAAAAGTCCGCGAACGCTACGGTCGCCATAGCTGGGGCCAGTCGCACCTGCTCGCACGTCGCTTGATCGAATCCGGCACACGCTTTGTCACCACCGTGAACGGCCCGTCGATCACTTGGGACACGCACAAAGACAACTTCAACGGCCTCAAGAACCGTCTCGTGCCGCCGATGGAGCAGGCTTACGCCGCGCTGCTCGATGACCTCGAAGAACGCGGCCTGCTCGAAAGCACGCTCGTCGTCTGGATGGGCGAGTTTGGCCGCACACCAAAGATCAACAACGATGCCGGCCGCGATCACTGGCCCGGCTGCTACAGCGTCCTCCTCGCCGGCGGCGGCGTGCGCGGCGGCCAGGTCATCGGCAGCAGCGATGCCACTGGTGCCTATCCCAATGAACGCCCCATCTCCCCCTCCGACATCCACGCCAGCATCTACGCAGCCCTCGGCTACGACTACCGCGAGATCGAATACCGCTCCGCCGATGGCCGCCCCGTGCCGCTCACGGACGGCGTGATGATTCCTGAGTTGTTTTGAGGTTTAGTGACGTTTGGAAGTCATGCGCCATCTCCTTCTCGCGTTCTTTTTCATCACCACGCTTCATGCTGAACCGCTCAGAGTCGTCCTCGCGGGCGATTCGACGGTGGCGAGTGTGCCGAATCCGCCGAAGGATCGGCCTGACCTTGCGGGGTGGGGGCAGATGCTGGGGGAGTTTTTGCCTAAGGCGACGGTGGTGAATCATGCGCGGTCGGGGACGAGTACGAAGAGTTTTCGCGAGATCGGGCTGTGGGATCGGGTGCTGAAGGAGAAGGCGGATTGGGTGCTGATCCAGTTCGGGCACAATGACCAAAAGAGTGACCCGAAACGCGGCACGGATGCGGCGACGAGTTACCGCGAGAATTTGAAGGCCTTCATCCGCGAGGTGCGCGAGGGCGGGGGAAAGCCGGTGCTCGTGACTTCGGTGGCGCGGCGGGTGTTTGTGGATGGGAAACTGACGACGTCGCTCACGCCGTATGTGGAGGCGGCGAAGGAGGTGGGCGCGGAAATGAAGGCGCCGGTCATCGACCTGCATCGGGCGAGCTTTGCGCTGTTTCAGCAGCTCGGGGAGAAGTTCTGTCTGCTCTATGGGCCGGGAGAGAAGGACAAATCGCATTTTTCACGCGAGGGAGCCCGCATGATGGCACGACTCGTGGCCGAAGGCCTGGAGCGCGAGGTGGCGGAGCTGCGCGGGCATCTTCAACTCATCCCGCCACTGCCTGCGGGGCTGCCTTTTGAGGTGAAGCGTGTCGTCGTATCGAAGGGCTATGATGGAAAGACCTGCTGGGTGCATCCACGCGCCGGCGCGATCCCCGGCAAGACACCGAGTGTGGTGCTGACGATGCAAAAACTGCTCCTCACGGGCAGCGATGTGTTTTTCGCACTCAATGAGACGCGCAGTGATGATCTCGGTGCAGCGTGGAGCCCGATCACGGAGCACGCGGAGACGCTGGGACGGCGCAATGAGGCGGATGGTGTGGTGGTGGCTGCTTGTGACTTCACGCCGAAGTTTCATGCAAAAAGCGGCAAATTGCTCGGTATCGGCCATACAGTGCGCTACAAGGGGGATCACGTCATGGCGGTGCGGCCGCGTGAGACGGCGTGGTCTGTCTATGATGCCGAAAAGCACACCTGGACGCCCTGGACGACGCTGGACATGCCGAAGGAGGCAAAATTCATCAATGCAGGCGCTGGTAGCGTGCAGCGCTTTGATTTGGAGAATGGCGACATCTTGCTGCCGATCTATTTCAAGGCGGAGAAGGACAAATACTACCGCACCACCGTCCTGCGTTGCTCCTTTGACGGTGAGACGCTGAAATACTGCGAACACGGCACGGAGCTGGCGCTGGAGAGTGGCCGTGGCGTGTATGAGCCGTCGATCACACGCTGTGCGGGCAAGTTTTACCTCACGCTGCGCAATGATACGGCGGGCTATGTCGCGGTGAGTGATGATGGGCTGCATTTTGGCCCCATTCAGCCGTGGAAGTTCGATGACGGTAGTGAGCTGGGGAACTACAACACGCAGCAGCACTGGGTGACGCATCGCGACCGACTGTACCTCGTCTATAACCGCAAAGGTGCGCACAACGACCACGTCATCCGCCACCGCGCACCGCTTTTCATGGCAGAGGTGGATCAAAAGACGCTCGCGGTGAAACGAGCCTCGGAATGCGTCCTCGTGCCTGAGCGCGGTGCGAGGCTGGGGAATTTCGCCATCACTGAGGTGAGCGAAAACGAGACCTGGGTCACGGTGGCAGAGTGGATGCAGACTTACTCGCCCAACATCATCATCCCGACCGATAATGCCTTTGGAGCCGATAACACGGTCTGGGCGGCGCGGATTCTGTGGAAGGAGTGAAGAATCATGATCCCTGTGACTCCTTACTAGCATGAGGGCCGTGAATGTGCCAGATTCGGGGCTCAACAGCCACCCATGATACCAGACGCCGCCTCATCGAGCTCGGTCCCGAATCGCTCCGCGCCTCCCACAGTAGAGGACATCACCCGCATGATGCCGCTGGGTCGCTACTCCGTGCAGGCACGCGTGGGTATGGGTGGGATGGGCACCGTGTTCCGTGGCACGCAGTTGAGCCTGGGGCGGCCAGTGGCCATCAAGGTGCTGCGAGTGACTGATGGCTATGATTATGCCTTTGAGGACCGCTTTCGCCGTGAGGCGCGGGCGATGGCGCAGCTCACGCATCCACACATCGTCGCCATTTATGACTATGGGCACCTGGGGAGCGAGTTTTTGTACTTCGTGATGGAGTTCATCGACGGGACGGACTTGGCCGAGATCATGCGGCTTGGTCGGATGACGCCACAACTGGCGCTACAGCTCCTACCGCAGATCGCGCTGGCGCTGGAATACGCGCACTCCAAGGGCATCGTCCACCGCGACATCAAGCCGGCCAATATCATGCTCACACGGCAGGGGGAGGCGAAGGTGACGGACTTCGGACTCGCGAAAAGCACGCTGGTAGCGCAGTCGATGGTGACAGAGACGCACATGGTGATGGGCACTCCGGAGTATGCTGCGCCGGAGCAATACGAGGCGCATCGTGAGGTGGATCATCGAGCGGACATCTATGCTTTTGGCGTCATGGCGTATCAGATGCTCACAGGCATGCTGCCGCGTGGCTCCTGGATGCCGCCTTCGCAGATCAATGCCCTTTTGGACCCGCGTCTGGATGCCATCGTGGTGCGGGCGATGATGCCGGACCGTGCGCTGCGCTACCAGAGCATCACGGATCTGCGCCGTGATCTGGAAATCACGCTGTCGCAGCCTGCTGCGGCCCCTGTGCAGATAACCTCTGCGCCGTCCATGTCTGCCAGCCCCACGACGCGTCCTCGCACGGGTGCGGTCACGCAGATGAGTGGCTCCGCTGGTGCACGGATTCTGCTTTTGGAGGATGATCTGCTCGTCCGTGATCTGCTGCGCCGCACGCTGGAGTCTGCACGATTTGAGGTGCATGAGACGGGCGATGGGAAGGACACGCTGCGTCTTTACCAAGACGCGGTGGCCAGAGGTAGGCCCTATGACTTGGTGATCCTCGATTTGACGATCCCTGGTGGCATGTGTGGCCAGGAGACGATGAAGCCCTGCGCCAGATCGACCCACAGCTCCTCGCCATCGTCTCTAGCGGCTACCGCGATGATCCGGTGATGCAGGACTGTGCGGCCTATGGCTTCTCCGCAGCGCTGCCAAAGCCCTATCAGCGTGAAGCACTCATCCAACTGGTGAATAGCGTCCTCGCGGTCGGCAGGCAAAAAGTAGCTGCCTAGCGTGAACTAAGCGGCTCCGGCTGCTTGGGCGTTTTTTTCCGCGTGGAGTCGCTGGGCCTGGCCGACCCAGTCCTCGCGTGTGATGCGGTCTTTGAAGGCCAGGCGGGTGGAGAATTCTTTAATGAGTGGCTCGTCCCACGCGGCGATTTGAGCGTAGGTGTAGATGCCGAACTCGTGCAGCCGAGCCTCCAGCACTTTGGCGATGCCTTTCATGGCCGTGAGCTCATCACGCTCGGTGACGGGTGGTGGTGTTTTGAAGACGAGGCCGAGTTTTTCATCGAGTTCTGGCTTTACGGTAGGTGGCGGTGCTGGTGGCACCTCGGGAAGATGCCTTCGATACCGAGATCTACGGCTCCGAGGCCGCTGCCGCCGACATCTGAGGGCACAGATGGAGCGGTGGGCTCGCTAGGCGGCTGCTTTTTCGATGCGGGTGGCGTGGGGGAGATGATCGCGGCGAGTGCTGAGGGTGCGTGTGCGGGCTGTGGCGGCTCTGGAGTGGAGAGGACCTCGGGGATGAGGATGTTTTTCGCCCGCGAAGAACCACGGCGCGTAGGGCCCGCATTCTCGGGGCTGGTGGCTGGCAGCACGGGTGGTGGCGCTACCTCTGCTGCTTCGGCTGGCACGGATAGGCTGGGTGGTGACGGCAAAGTCGGCAGCACCTCTGTGACCATGTGCCCACCACCCGGACGCACGGACTGCTCACCGAGCTTGCGTTTCAGCGTAGCGATCTCTTCGAGCTGGGCATCTATCTCTGCCGCTTGGAGGCGGGACTGCTGCTTGTACCGGCCCCACGTCACATGGCCAAAGGCGAGCCCGATCAAAAGAACACCGTGCCCATGATCAGCACAAAGGCTGCGCTGTGCATGAGCATGTAGAGCAGCGTGTCTGTGGAGAGAGTCTGGAGATCGAGATTCATGAAGTGGGGGCGGATTCTCAGTGTCTCGGTTTATTTGATGAGGATCTCGACGCTGCGCGGCGGTGCAGCAGCAGAGTCTGGTGGTACAGGGTCGCAGGCGATGGCCGTGATGTCGCTGGAGGGCACGCCCTCCTCCTCCAGAAAGGAGAGCACGGCCTCTGCACGGGACTTGGCTAATCGCGCCTCTTTTTCTGCATCCGCAGCAGCAGGATCAGGATGCCCAGCGATGACGAGAGCGAGTGCGGGGCCAGCATTGAGCAAAGCGGGAGCCAGCGCCGAGAGGCGAGATTGCTCCGCAGCTGGGATGCGAGTGCCAGATTCAAAAACCACGGTGCTCTCACGCAGTAGGCCGCGCAGTTGTGCCAGGGTCGCAGCGGGGAGCTGGGTCTGCGTCTTGTAACCGGGGAAATGATACTCGGAAGGTAGCAGCGTGAGGCGCGAGTCCACCACCGCACCACCCGTCACGGGCCGCAAAAAGAGCCAGCCACTCACTCTCAAGCCGCCGTGTGGCCACGCCCGTGATGCGCGGGCTATGCTGATCATGCATCTCAAAGAGACGCGGCGCTGGAGCGGCGAAAAGCTCGCCGCGAAGGCCGCTAGCGGCTCTTTTTCGCAAAAGAGGCCGGACGCACATGCGGGCTGGCTTTGGGCCCACCTGGATCGACGACATGGGCCGCGCCCGCTCCAGAGATAGCCGCGACGAGGGCCTCGCCCGATTCCGCCCGCTGGCAACATGCCACTGAGCACGATCATGTCCTCTGTGGCTTCGATTTTCAGCTCCGCTGGCACATGCAGGGAATCGAGAATCGGCGCGAGAAAGGCATCCGTGGCATCGAGTGGTGGCTGATAATCCTCTGGCCAGCGCACCTCCGGCGCATGGCGTAGCTCCGAGGTGTCGATCTGCAAATCAGGGCGCAAATCTGCCAGCAGCGCAGACAGCGCAGCCACATCCTTCTGCTCCGGTAGCCATCCACTCACGCGCAAAGTCTTCTCACCCAGCTCGTGCCGCACACTGGCAAAAACGTGGATGCGGTCCGCCTGGGGCTTTAGCCGCAGCACGCCGATCTGGCGGATCGCCTCCAGCGCCCGCTCATGAGCGGGAGGATCAGCCGCCTCACCCGCGAGGTCGATGTCCAGGCAATGCAGCGTCACGACTGGATCACGCACACCCGCAGCGAGCAGCCGCGCCTTTGCCTCTGCCACCAGCCCTGGGAGCTCATGCCTGCAAAGAGCCATGTATGAACCCCTGCCGCGACAGGCAGAAGGATCAGCATGAGAAAAAAAAGACTCAGACGCATGGCACGGAACAGGGTCGGAGGTGGTGCTTGACACACCGGGGCGGAACCGATGATCGGCGGCCCTTTCCGGCGCGGCTTTGATTTAAAAATACGCGGCGCATTGGGCAACAACTAACTACTTCACCTTCCTTTACCACCCATGTCCGTCGTCATCGCAGGCTCCGTCGCACTCGACAATGTCAAAACTCCGCAGGATGAGCAAAAAACCTGCTCGGCGGTTCCGCCAGCTACGCAGCACTCGCCGCGAGCATCTTTAGCCGCCCCGTGCACCTCGTCGGCATCATCGGTCATGATTTCCCACAGGCGCACCTCGACATGCTCGCCAGCCATGGCGTGGAGCTCGGCGGGCTGGAGCGCAGCAGTGGAGCCTCCTTCACCTGGACCGGTGAATACCACGAGGACATGAACAACCGCACCACGCACAACGTCGCCGTGAACGTGCTGGAAAACTGGAGTGTGAAGCTCCCCGCCGCCGCCCAGCAGGCCAAGATCGCCATCGCCGCGAACATGCACCCAGAAAACCAGATGCAGATGATCGACCAATGCGGAGCGGTCGATTTCATCGCTGCGGACACGATGGATCTATGGATCAGCATCGCCAATGAACGCCTGCATGACGTGCTGAAGCGCATCGACCTACTCGTCATCAATGACGGCGAGGCCAAAGAATTCGCAGGCACCACCAACCTCGTCGAAGCCGGTCGTAAGCTCCGCGCCAAAGGCCCGAAATTCGTCATCGTGAAGCGCGGTGAGCATGGCAGATACCTTTTCGGCGAAAATGCCGCGCACTTCTTCTCCTGCAGCGCCTATCCGCTGCCCAGCGTCTTTGACCCCACTGGCGCAGGTGACAGCTTCCTCGGTGGTCTCTGCGGCTGGCTCTCCGCCCACGGCAAAACGAAGCCCACCTTCGACGACCTACGCCAAGCCGTCGTCCACGGCAGCGTGGTGGCCAGCTACACCTGCGAAGCCTTCAGCACGCACAAACTGCAAACCGTCACCGCACTCGATGTCGCCCAGCGCATCGCGGAGCTGAAGGCGTACACGCAGTTTGCGTGAGGTGAATTACTCGTCACGGCACTTCAGAAAAAGCAGAACGCCGCCCCGACCGTGAAAAAAGCAGGGCGGCGTCTGAAATGCCCGGCTAGCGTTCGAGGGAGAGCGCCTCCGGGCAAATTTTGTGTAATTGGTGCGATCGCTAGGCTGCGGCGAGTTCAGGGTGGGATATAAACCTTTGCGCTTTCGTTCTTTGGCGAGCTCGGCAAACGAGGCGTCACGGCTGCGTGGCGCGGGCCTGCAGGGTGACGAAGCCCTGGGGGAGAGTCGTCTGCACACGCCAGGTGGCGGAGGTGATGTCGCCGCTGAGGCGGGTGGCGCTCAGGGTAGTGCGGTTGCCGAATTTTGGCGTGATGTTGAGCTGCACGACGCCTTCGATGGGGAAGTTGGTCGTTTCGATGAGGATGTTGACCTGATTGCTGTTCTGGATGGCGACATCGGCTCCCGCAACGAGCGGCGCACGCGGATCGGCCGGGGCATTCACGGCATCCACGCTGACGACTTTGGCGATGGGGGCATTCGCAGCAGGCCAGATGACCGGGGATTGGCGGGTGGGACGCCGATGGTTTCGGGGAAGGTTTGGAGTAGGGCGCAAGGCTGCTGGTTTCGATGCGAATGCGGCCATTGTTCCCATTGTTAGTGATAGCTCGGATTGCTCCTGCACCAGCGATATTTGATGCGATGAGCTTCACTGCTCCACCGCTCCCCGTGACACCTCCATACACGCTTTCACCGCCCCTTGCGTCAATCGTGCCGTTTATGGATATGCTACCTGATGCGGCGACCAATACTGCTCCACCACCACCGCTAGCCGACACACCAGCGCCATGAGGACTGCCGCCTCCGCCAGAGCCACCAAGTAAAGGGAGAATCTGTGGAGTGCCATATGCTCCAACATATGATCCTCTATTTTGACCTGCTTGGCCGGCTCCAGGGCCGTAACCTGCCCCAAAGCCTGCGGGTCCTGCTACACCGCCGCGGAACCCACCTGGTCCAGGTTCAGCAGGAGTCAGTTTTGGACTACGTCTTCTGTTCCATCTTTACCCTTGAGGCTTAATTCCCCCGCAATCGTCACATTCCCCTGCACCAGCCAAACGACCGGTGCATACGTCGGATGATTTTTGAACGTGACTTTGACACCCGCCGGAATGTTCACGGAGCTGTATTTGAAGACGACGGCCCATTTCTCGGCGTCATAGACGCCGTTGCCGCTGCCGGGAGTGTTCCAGAGGGCGGTGGTGGCGAGGCCGAGGTCGATTTCGACGTTGGCGGCTGGGGCGAAGGCTCCGTCAGAGCCGTCGCTGGGGATGGTGAGCTGCGCGTGGGCGGCGAGGATGCCGCCCAAGAAGGCAGCTAGGAGGATGGATATGGTTTTGTGTTTCATGGGATGAGATGGATTCCAGAATCAGAAATGGCTTAGGTTCGGTGAAGTTGAGGACGCTGACTTCGCGGCTGATGGCCTCGTAGGTGGCGCTGGGGCTGCCGAAGTTGAAGACGCTCCATTCGCGGCTCTCCCGCTGGAGGAGATCGCTGACGGGGACGGCCTGGCCGTTGTAGAGGCTGATGCCGCGTGAGATGGCCTCGACGGCGGCGGAGGAGCTGCCGAAGTTGAAGACGCTCCACTCGCGGCTTTCGCGCTGCATGAGATCGCTCACGGGGACGGCTTGGCCGTTGTAGAGGAGATTTCGCGGCTATTTGCCTCCACTGTGGCGCTGGGGCTGCCAAAGTTGAAGACGGACTGCTCGCGGGTGATGGTCTCAAACGGGGTGCCACTGCCGAAATTGAACACGCTGACCTCGCGGCCTTCCCGCTGAAGGATTTTGTAGCTAAGGATGCCAAAGAGATTCAGATAGACCTGATAATTCGTGAGTCCGCCGCCACCGGGGCGAGGTGGGAGCCGTCGCTGGGGTCTAGCGGATCGAGCACGCTGGAGTGCGTGAGCTCGTAGATGTCGTCGATGCCGTCACCATCCGTGTCCTGCGGGAGAATTTGCTGTAAGGGACGGCGCGGAAGAAGCCCTTGGTGACGCCGGGTGCGAGGTCGAGTACGGAGTCGATGCCGAGGCTCATGTCTGCTGGTGCCCAGTTTGCGAGGTCATGCGAGTGCTCAAGGAGGTAATAGACCCCTGGATTGTCCGCGAACTCGACGGTGACGACGCCGTTTTGCACCTGGAGGCCGGAGATGGTGTTCAGGTCGGCGGCGCGGACTGAATCCAGCAGGAACAGGCACATGATGCAGAGGAGCTGAATGATTCGTGGCAACATGGTGGAGGGGACAAAGGTGGGCGGTGGGAGGGACCGAGGATGAAGTGCCAGCCTGCGGCCAATGCGTGCCACAGGCTGGAAAGATGGTGTTTTTTAGCGGAAGAAACCGCCAATGCCGCTCACGGTGCCGACGGCGTCGCGCACACCATGCAGGGGCCGTAGGTAGCTGTTGATGCCCTCCTGCTGCATGCGGCCTTGGTGACTGGATTCATCGCCTTCATTGGCACGCTGGCGGCCAAACTGCCTGTATTCCGCCTCGGTGATGAGCTTGTGGGACTGACTGCGGTCGCTTTTGACGCGTGCTCCATAGTCACCGAAACCGCCGCCCATGCCGGGAGCGCAACTGGTGAGTGAAATGGCCGATAAAACGAGGAGGAGAGCATGGATCGGGTGTTTCATGGTCTGATGTGTTTTTGCTGGTGTTATGCGTTGGGGTTAGGGTTCGCTTTTTTTAGCGGGGATGACTTAGCGGCTGATCCAGACGGAATTACTGGTGTTGCTGATGCTGCGCGGGTTGTTGCGGGTGGCCTTTTCGATGGCGGCTGCCTGCCCCATGCGTTCGCGCTGGCGGAAGGCATAGCTCTCGTCTTCGACGGCGTTAATGTTGGCCCGTGCGATGGCCTGTTCCTGCGGACTGGGCGGCAGGTAGGGCTGGTTGGTGTAGATCGGCGGGGGCATGACGCAGGAACTGAGGGCGGCAGTGATGAGGAGGAGGGCGTGGTGCATATGTTTTTCATGGTTCGGGAACTAAGCGGTGGGCGGGTGAGCGGGCTGGAGAGTTCCGCATTCCGTGTTCATCCATCGTCAATCTGACTGGGCTCATGTGCGCTCGTGCCCAAGTGGCGGAGTCATTGAGTGCTGCCGCTGGTTATAGAATCCCGCATTATCCGCGAACTCGACGGTGACGACGCCGTTTTGCACCTGGAGGCCGGAGATGGCGTTCAGGTCGGCGGCGCGGCTACTCGCCGTGCCAAGGTAAAAAGCGGCAAGGAGCCAAAAAGGGAGGATGGAGCGCAGAAAGCCATTCTGCCTGGGTATTCCCGAAAAGACTGCCCCGGTGACAGTGATGTGGAAATATTTTTCTGTCAGGGCCTCTCTGGCTTTACCGCTGCCGCTGCTTCAGCAGCCACCGCAGGTTTTCGATCAGGGCAGGGCTGTAGGGGTAGGTGGATCGAAAAGGGTGCTGGCGGCAGATGCATCGTTCCAGGCGCGGAGGTAGGCGTAGAGGTGCTCGATCTCGCCACGTGGGTTCATGGTCATTTCGGTGACGAGCTGGTCCACGATCTGGCGGACACGGGTGGTGTGCTCGGGCGTGGCCGGGGAAGGCGGTGCTGAGGAAATGATGCTCGAAAAGCATGCGGTAAAAGCGCAGGACGAGCTCACGCGGTGGATCGAGGCATAAAGTGTAGTCCTGGGCGAATTTTCGGCCTTCTTCGCTTTGCAGCACGGCGTTGAAGGTGCTGATCCAGGCGGGATCGGTGAGGAAGGTGCGGTGAATGGTGATTTGGACTGCGGGACGGTCTTCTTTGCCGAGATGGCGGCTGGCGAAGGTGGTGAGTACGTCGCCCAATGTTTCACGGTTCCAGCCCTGAGTGAGGCTGTGGAGCAGGATGCTGTCGATGAGATGTAGCGGGTGCCTCATGGTGACGGTGGCGGCGATGGAGCGGGCCTTTTTCCATGCGTTCTGCGCTCGCTCTTCGGCACCCTGCAGCCGATAGAGCATGCCTTCGAGTAGCCAGAGGCTAGTGTGGAGGCGGTTGTCTAGTTTTTCGGGCGTGACTTCGCGGGCGGCACGGATGGAGGTGACGGCAGCATGGAGATCCGACTGGCGTGCGGCTCTGCGGGCCTGCTCCATGTGCCAGGGTGCTCGCCCGTCGGTGGAGGTCTGCCATTTTTCGAGGGCAGCGGTCAGTTGGGGATCGTTTTCGGAAGGGCTGAAGCGACACCATTGGTCCAGGCAGTTAGTGATGGCGATGAGGCTTTCTGGGAGCAGGGAGTAGCTGTCTCAGGTGCTGAGACCTTTCTGAAAGAGGGCTTTGGCCTCCGCATCCTGCTGGGCAAAGTGGAGGGCCATGCCGAGGCGGTTGGCGAGATCGAGCGGCGGGGTTTGTAGTTTCTCAAAAGCCCGGTGAATGGTGCTGACCTGTAAGGGGTCGATCCTGGGCTGCACAATACCCAGGCCGATATGCACCAGGAGGTGCGAGATTTCACGGGAATGGGGACCCACCACGGACTGCAAGGTGGCGGGCGGCGGGTGGTTCGGCAGCAGGGCGGCATAGCGGGCGGTGGCCTGCCAATCCCGGGAGAGGAGGCTGTGAAAGGTGAGCTGGAGGAGACTGCGGTCTCGCCAGGTGGAAGGGGTGAGGGGATGGTTTTCTCCCACTGTATTACGGCGGCACTGCGCTCCCCCTCTAGCCAAAGACACTGGGCGATCTTGCTATTTGCCTCTGGGCCGACATGGGGATCTCCGAGGAGGTTTTCATTACCAGATGGCGAGCGGCGGCCCACTGGCTTCCAGTGGACTGACGGCATCCGCATGCCGATTGCGTAAGGTGAGGCGCTGTAGCCCGATGTCCGAGGGCCAGGAGATGCGGGCATGGTTGTTTGGCTGGGAGGAGCCGAGGGCAAAGGGGGAGTCCAGCCGTAGGTGCCACCGGTCATTGAGCGTGGACTCTGCCCATTCACGCTCCACTCGCAGGGGCATGCGGAAGGGCTGGTCGAGCAGATGCGCATCGGGAATGAGGATGCCGTGCTGGAATGAATCATGGAGCTTGTAATAAAGGACGTAGCTCTGTGGGTCGGCCGATTGGAGTCCCATATCGGCCAGGATGGTCTTGGGTGTGTGACTCACTTTGTAGAGCAGCAGGACGAGGTAGGCGTTTTGACGAGCAAAATCCAAAGCGATGTGGTGGAAGCTTTTCCCCTCTGCGACAAAAATGCAGTCGATCTCCATCGGCACGGTGGCTGCATCGGTGATTATGATAGAGGGAGGGTTGCTTTTAGCCTCAGTATGGGAGGCGTGGAGTAGGCCATCGACCTCGCTGATGTGGGAGCGGGGAAGAAGGCCGTGCATGTCGCTAAAAGGAGGTCGTAGCTCGGCAATCGTCTGCCAGCGGCCGCGGCGGGCGGTGATGAGGCTTTGGAGATGCTCTGCCTGCTCTGGGAGGCGTGGACCAGCCACTCGGCGGTGTTGCGCAGCCAGATGAAGTCCGCTTCGAGCAGGTGGGGCTGCTGGAGGCGAGCCTCGATGTCATGCACGACGTCCTGCTGGTGGTGCTGGCGGAGCGTGGTGGCCAGCGTGGCGTCATGCTGGGCCAGAGCGGCGAGGGTGGCCTCTGCATCGCTTAGGCTGCTTTTGCTCCAATGCTCATACTGCATCGCGGTGGTGAGCTGAGTCTCCAGGTCGAAGCGCTGCCTCTGGGCGGCCTGGCGCTGCCCATTCCATAACGCGATGCCTCCGAGAACGAGGCATGCGGCCAGCGCGGCGGTGAGGGCTGGCTTCCTGCGGGCGTGCCGGACGATGCGCGTCGCCAGTGACAGTGGGCGGGCTTTGACCGGCTCTCCGGCCAAGAACCTGTCGAGATCATCCGCGAGCGCGGTGCCATCGGTATAGCGGTCTAGCGGTTGATGGGAGAGGGCTTTGAGGAGGATGCATTCCAGATCACGCGGTACGGCGGGATTCAGCGCGGAGGGCGGAGCGGGGCGGACTTCGTCATTATGGCGCTGGATGATGACGGTGAACTCTCCGGGATGTGGATGCACCTGCGTGAGTAATTCATACAGCGTGGCTCCGAGTGCATAGACATCCGTGGACGGGGTGATGGGGCCGCGTCTTTTGTCAAACTGCTCTGGGGCCATGTAGGGCGCAGTGCCGAGCGCTTCATTCGTCAAAGTCAGCGTGAGGGTATCCTCCACCTTGGCGATGGAGAAATCGACTATGACGGGCTGCTGGCTCGTGGCATGGACGAGGATGTTCGCGGGCTTTAAGTCCCGGTGGACGATGCCGAGTCCGTGGAACCACCCGGCAGCTCGGGCGATCTGGGCCATGAGACATCTCGATCCGTGAGGTTGAGCTGATGCGTGGAGCACCATTTTTTCAGATTCAGGCCTGGGATGAACTCCATGACGAGGCAGGCGTGCTCCTCGGTGATTTTGAAGTCGAGGATCGGCACGACATGCTCATGAGCACCAGCTTCGCGCAGTTTGGTCAGCGTCTCGCCTTCGATCTCTAGGCGGGCGAGTGTTTGCTCATCGCCCGTGCGGGCGGGATCGATCATTTTCAGGGCGACGATGCGTCCCGTGGCGATCTCCCTAGCACGCCAGACCTGGCCCATGGCCCCGGTGCCGATCTTTTCCAATACCTCAAAGCGCAGATCCCAGCCAAAGACTGGAGTAGGGCTGAGTGTGCGGCGGCTGACGACATGCAGGAGAATACGGGCAGATGTAAGCTTAAAACGCTCCGTTCTGTTAGGAAAACTGTCACAATCATCTGCCTTTTCGCAGTACAAGGGGGAAGATACTCTCCCATGCAGTTTAGCCCACGTCACTTTCCCACCACCTCACATACCTTCTGGTGAACTTGAAAGACACAGACCCGCGTGTGCGAGAGGTGTCGCTGGCACCTTTTGCACGATCTACTACCCCGCAATGTATGGTTTTGCACGCTCCTTGGGTCTAAAGGAACCGGATGCGCAGGATCGCGTGCAGGACTTCTTTGCCGAGGTGGTGAAGGACGACATGCTGCGAAAATTTGACTCCAATCGTGGTGCTCATCTCAGCCACTGGCTGATGAAATGCTTCCGCAACATCGACAGCAATCATCGGCGAGCACACAGTGCGGTGAAACGCGGAGGTGGTGGGATTTTTGTCGAGTTCGATCCTGAGCATGCAGCGCATAGCTTTCGGGCGGCACACATAGCCCATCTAGCTCCAGAGCCTACTTTCGATCTGATGTTAGCGCGTGAAATCTGGCGGGCCGCGCAAAAAGCCCTGCAAAATAAATATGACGGGAAAGGGCATGAGGATCTGGTGGCAGACTTGCTCCCACTAGTGCTCACGGATCGCTGGCCGCCGCGCCCCGCCCCCAGCCAGGAGGAGCTAGCGGCTCGTCACCAGACTTCATCCATGCGGCTCAAGGCCTTTTTTAATCGCACCCTGAAGACCCAGGCAAGAAAGCATTTTGATCACGAAGCCGCTCTCGACTGCCCGGGCATCACGGAATCGGACATCCAGCACCTCTGGAACCTCCTATGCAAGTATGGTGAGGAATAACGCCCCCACCTCATTTACGAATTAACTCAGGAGGGCCACCCCGGGGCGTTGTTCCGATGTTTTTAGCGGTCCGAATGCTTGTAAATGAGCATTTGGTCCTCCTGGCGAAACTCGAGATAGGGTTTGGCGGCTTCGGCCTCTTCTGGAGTGCTGTCCACGACAAAGCGATTGTTTTTGAATGGCCCACCACCGTTAACCCCAGTGAGCATGAGCTCGACGGCACGATCCACGGTCTTCACGTCTTCGAGTTCGCTGGCTCCGCTCGCTACCGCGGCGTTGAAAACTGAGCACAGCGGTTGGGCGCTGCGCCTGCTTTTCGCCACAGCCGCAGCGGCACGACTTTCTTCCATGTCTTGCTGTGTGGGGGCGCTTCGCGGATGTCGCTGGTCGTTTGCGGAGTGAAGCGGAGGGTTTTGATGAGCGCATCAAATTTAAGGTAAGGCCTAACAGCCGCAGTCTCCGCTGGTGTGGTCTTGAAGTAGAATCGTCTGCCTGCAAACACGCCAGCTCCCTCCACGCCGGCATTCAGGAGCTGGATCACATCTTCCAAAGTGTGCGCATCCGCGAAGTTCGATGTGCTTCCGGCTGTGGCCGTTTCATAAGTGGCTGCCAAGTCGATGGCCTTGCGGCTCAGCCTGAGTGGCAGAGATTTCGGAAGGGGGACTCTGCCGCACTTCACGGCTCACGTTCATCACATTGGGACGCGTTTCGTTGCCGGACATGGAGGGGCGGCTGGCACCGGAGGAGAAGCTTAGGGTTTTGGTGAACGAGTCAAATTTGAGGTAAGTTTTGGCGGCCTCGGACTCTCCTGGTTTGGCTCTGGTGTAGATGCGTTTGCCTTCAAATGCTCCGGCTCCGACCAATCCGTCGGTGGTCAGACGTTCGACCACCTGATCGAGAGTCTGAAGCTGATCGATATCCTTCGAGCCTATCGCTACGGCGGCGTCAAAGACGGCGACCAGCCTTCTTGCGACCTGCTGGGCTTCGTGGGCTGTGACTGCGACGGTGCTTTGGGGTGCCTGGGAAGTCTGATTGGCCCTGAGTTTAAGATTGTACTCGCTCTGGCTCATGCCGTCTGGAGTGAGGGTCAGGGTATGCTGGATCAAATCCATGGTGAGGTGGCGTCTGGCGGCCGCAGCTTGTTCTGGCGTGGTCTTTGCGACGAAGACTTTGCCTGCGAATGCTCCGCTACCATTCACCCCTTTATTCAGACGCTGGATGGCTTCTTCCACGGTCTTCACGCTGTCGAGCTCGGTGTTACCTGTCGCCTTCACGGTGGCGAAGACGGCGGATAAGCTCCGTGCTGTGCGCAGTGGATCGGTATCTGAAGCCGCGAATTGGATGGGAGCCTTGGGGTTCGGCCAGGGCGTCGTTTCGGGATTCACCAGCATGGCTAGCTCTTTGAGGCCTTCCATCGGCACGTCGGAGCCTTCCACTTTCACGGACTTTGGGGCATAGCGGAGGGTTTTGGTCTGCGCATCGTATTGGAGATGCTTGCAGGCCTCTGTGGCCAGTTCTAGCGTGGATTTTGAGATGAAGCGTTGGTCCTTGAATGCGCCACTGCCGTTCACCCCTTTATTCAGCCGCTGGATGGCCTCTTCGGCTGTTTTCACATCATCGAGCTCGGTGGTGCCAGTGGTCTTGGCAGCTTCAAAGACCGAGGCGGCTTGCTGTGCTGTGCGCCAGGCACTCGCGAGCACGATCTCGGCGTTGATTACGCGGACAAGTTTTCCAAAGCGGGTGTCTCCATGAGTTCTGCCTTGGTGGTGTATTGCAGTGTCCACTTCATGGTGTGGTACAGTTCGTCATTCAAAACCAGATCGGGATGCTTGTCGGCGTGGTCCACTAGCAGCGCAAAAGCGCCACTGCTGGTCTGGTTCTGCATGGATTTGCGCATCTTTATTGGCAGGGCGTTGAAAGCCTGTGCGGCCTGACAAACGTGCTCGACTCGTTGCACCGCGATTTTTCGGATGTAATCGCTGCTCCGAGACGGCATGGGCTGAGCGGCGGGAGCGACTTCTCGTGCGATTTCTGCCCTCTGGGCGCTTACAGGCTGGGTGGGGGCTCCCAGTTGAATGTCTTGCCCGTTTCGCTTCATCACGGCTTTGCTGGGGCTGGCCGCCATCACTAGATTTTGGAGCGGAAGCTTCTCTGTTACTCCAAAATCCTCCTCTTTGGCTTGGGAGGCCAGCTCACTGGCCAGCTTCAGAAAGGTGTCTTTGTCTGATGCTCCTGCTGGGACCGAGAACGAATCTTGGTTGAAGCGATCTTTGAGTTCCGTCTCTCCGCCTGCCACGAACATGTCCACCGAGATCGTCTTATCACTCAAACTGAAAATGGCAGCCACCCAGATCGGTCCTTGATTCCATATCGCTAGCAAATCACGCCCTCTCGCAGACTTACGGACTTCCTTGGGGGTTTGGAACTTTTCAGCCAGCCAGTTCACATACAGCATCGTTGACTTCGACCCGATGCTACAGGCCGTCTCGTAGTCGATCCTCACGACACGGCCATCTTTCGTGGCGATATTCTGGTGTGAAAAGACCCACTCCTCGCCGAAATAGTCCGCGCTGAACCACCTGCTTTTGGCTTCAGGCGGCAGGCGGTGGAGCAGGGGATTTCTCTCCAGGCCTCCTCGATCGTTTCGCCGATTTTCGTCCGAGGGCACGGGCAGGCAGGAACTTCTGCAAAAAGCATCATCGACAGACGGATTGGACGGCACGGCGGCACCCCAGACCTGCTCCAGCGGAGCGCTCAAGCTTTTCCGGTGGCCGTGGAAGGCTAGCCAGACGATGCCGCAATCCGCCGGCTCCTTCATAGATGCCGTCCAGGGGCTTTGCTTCACCGCGGCGACCACGATGCCCGTGCTCGTTTGAATCACAGGATCACCCACGCGGATGGCAGTGTAGGACTCCGCTTCCTCCAAGGTGAGCATCGCGCCGTCACTGATGGCATGGCCGGGCATGATCGGCCCACCAGGATGCAGATTGGTCAGCACGGCCTGCTTCGGGCCTTCGGCGGTGAGGAACGTCATCTCATCCTTGTAAAGGATCAGGGTAGCGGCAGACGCTCACGCACCAGCGGCACGGCCCCTGGTGGCAGCTCCGCTTCCCACACCCACATCATGCTATGCGGCATCCGGTGGGCTCCGCAACAGTGGCCCCAGCTTCACCAACTGGCCCTTATACCGGATTTCGCTCGGTCCGCGATCGTACTGCTTTTCGAAACCCAGCGCCAGAGCCGTCTTGTCGCCCAGTTTGATGAAAAAGGCATGGGTTCCCTCCTTGTGAGTGTCATTGTCGTTATGAAAGACGTCGATGTCGTTTCCGATGACATCAGCAAAGGACACATTCGCCGGCAGCGGCAGGGCGGAATGTTGCGACCTTTCGATGTGTAGCTCCCGCACCCTCGGGGTCCACCGGTGGCCCCTCCGCCCAGAGGGATAGAGAACCCACCGCTAGAAATGCGAACAGCCCCCACAGACTGGAGAGAGGGGGCCTTTTAGAGAGGGGACTCTTAAAGCGAGTAGGGGAGACAGGACGGAGCATATTACATTATAATTACTATAATTTAAATGCGCAACAATTTCGCCCTACTCGCCTCACATCCACTTTTGCTACATCGGCATCCTCATCTGTGCGTGTAGGGAGGTTTTGGCGGGCCTGAAATTCCTGATTTTAGATTCCTGATTCCTGATTCAAGGTGGCGGCCCATTACGAATACAGGAATCAACGACCATGTGGACCCCCATCAAAACCTTCACGGACATTAAGCTGGAAAAAACCAGCGACGGCATCGCCAAGATCACGATCAATCGCCCAGAGGTGCGGAATGCGTTCCGGCCGCTGACGGTGCGGGAGTTGCTGGAGGCTTTTGACATCGTGCATGAGGATCGGGACGTGGGGGTCATTATCCTCTGCGGCGAGGGGCCGTTGGCGTTTTGCAGCGGCGGGGATCAGAAGGTGCGTGGGGAAGCTGGCTACGTGGGTGATGATGGCGTGCCGCGTCTGAACATCCTGGATGTGCAGCGGAAGATCCGCACCGCCGAAGCCAGTGGTGGCGATGGTGGCGGGCTATGCCATCGGCGGCGGGCATGTGCTGCATGTGGTGTGCGATCTGTCCATCGCGGCGGATAACGCGAAATTTGGCCAAACAGGGCCGAAAGTGGGCAGTTTTGACGGTGGGCTGGGCAGCAGCTATCTCGCCCGCATTGTGGGCCAGAAGAAGGCCCGCGAAATCTGGTACCTCTGCCGCCAATACGATGCGCAGCAGGCGCTGGACATGGGCCTGGTCAATAAAGTCGTCCCCTTGGCCGAACTGGAGAGCGAAACGCTGCAATGGTGCCGCGAAATGCTCCAGCACAGCCCCATGGCGCTGCGCTGCCTGAAAGCCTGCCTGAATGCAGACTGCGACGGTCAGATGGGCCTGCTCGATCTGGCCGGAAATGCCACGCTCCTCTACTACATGAGCGAGGAGGCTCAGGAGGGAAAAAAGGCCTTCGTGGAGAAGCGGAAGCCGGATTTCTCTCAATTTCCGAGGTATCCCTGATGTGGCTACCTGGGCAAAGAGAATCATTAAGTGACACTTTGAGTAATATACTCAAAAAGTAACATGAGGGCTACGAAGAGCTAGCCCGCCGCCACGTGTAAAGCTGGCGCTGAGGCGCAGATGCCGTTCCAGCCCGAAACCATCGGTTGTGCCGGGAGACCGCGCTGTCCGGCTTTACCGCAGAGCTCACGCGACAGGCGGAAAAAAGACGGCGTGACACTCGTCGAAGGCCCGTTACTGAGTTGGTAAGCTCGTCTTTTTATTCCATGACTCGTCACCGCATTTCTCCGAACGGCCCTGAATTCTCCCGCCTCATCTATGGCACTTGGCGCATCCTCGATGACGCAGATGCCGCCAACAAGACTCCCCAGGCACTGCTGAGCCGCTTCAAAGCCTGTGCGGACATGGGAATCACCACACTGGACACGGCGGAGATTTACGGCCTGTACCATGTCGAGGAGGCGATCGGCGGTGCTTTGAAGCTCGACGGCGCTTTTCGCGACCAGATCGAGATCGTCACGAAGTGCGGGATCTATGTGCCCTGCGATTTTCACCCCGAGCGCAAAACGGCGCACTACAACCTCACCGCTGCACGCATCGTGAAGAGTTGTGAGAAATCCCTGCGCCTCATGGGCATCGACCATATCGACCTGCTGCTCGTCCACCGCCCGGATTGGCTCACCAGCGCGGATGAGACTGCCGCAGGGCTGAATCAACTGCTGAAAGCCGGTAAAATCCGCTCCGCAGGTGTCTCGAACTACAATGTACATCAATTCGAGCTGCTGAACGCACGCATGGACCAGCCGCTGGTGACGAATCAGGTCGAATTCAGCCTCCTGCACATGGACCCCATCTACGACGGCGTTTTTGATCAGTGCCAGCGCCAGCGCATCCTGCCGATGGCCTGGTCCCCGCTCGCTAAAGGCGATCTCATGAAGCACGAAGGCCTCCTGGCGAAAGCTGCCGAGCTCAGCGCCAAGTATGGCGGTGCCACGCTCGATCAGCTCGCCTACGCCTGGATCATGGCGCATCCCGCCTGCCCGCTGCCCATCATCGGCACGAACAAGCTGGAGCGCATCCAGGCCTGCGTGAAAGCCGCCGGAATCCAACTCGAGCGTGAAGACTGGTACTCCCTCTGGGTCGCGGCAAAGGGGCACGGAGTGCCGTGAATAGAGAGTGCTCGTTACCAGTTCATGCACCAACACGGAATCTCCGCGAATGGTTCCACCGCCGCGTTGAACTTCAACCGCGCAATCACCTTCGGCCTGAGCGCTGTGTGGCGCTTCTGATTACGGTGCTATCTGGGGTTGGCTTTTCTCCGCTGTCGGTTGAGCGCGGATGAGGTGGAAGGCGTATTTCTGGAAGACGTTTTTCACGGGGAGAGGGCCCCAGTAGCGGGAATCAGAGCTGTTGCCGGAATTGTCGCCCATGACGAAGAGGTGCTCTTCTGGAACCTGGACGGTCTTTCCATTTTGAAGCAGCGCCATCGGTAGGTAGTGAATGTCAGCGCTGTCAAAATAGTCGGTCACGGGTTTGCCATTGATGTGAAGGGCTTCGCCACGGAATTCGAGCGTGTCACCAGGTTGGCCGACGACTCGCTTGATGTAAATCATAGGCTGCGTCTGAGTCTGAGGCATGAAGGCGGAGGCAATCCCTGCGGTGGTGAAAACAACAACGTCGCCCCTATGCGGCAATCCTCGGCGAATGGAAAGGCCTCTGCGACGACACGATCGCCTTTCTGGATGAATGGGGCCATGCCATTCTGTGGCACATGATAGATGCCGATCATGCCGGATAATCGCAGCGTGATGACACCCGCGATGGCGACTCCGCTGATGGCGCAGAAGCCCATGGCGACGATGAATAGCCAGCGTTTCACCCTTCCCAACTCCTTCCGTCCCAGGCGATGACGCGGTCGAGGAGGCTCACGATGGCGTCGGTGAAGGTTTGGAAGAGGATCTCGCCTTTTTCGGCGGTGGCGAGGCGTGGATCACCGACGTGGCCGGGCTCGCTGCGGTCGGGCATGGACCAGCCGCGTGTGGCGGGCTCGAAGGGGTTGCCAGAGGGCACTCTGCGTCTGGGCGGGATCGCTGACGAGCTCTGGGCGCAGTCGCAGGACCATGCTGGTCTCCCATTCGCATGCGTGGCCCATGACACGCTGCTGGATGCTGGGATCACGCAGCCAGGGCTCTGCGCCGAGATGCCAGTAGGTGGCGAAGAGGAGAAGCAGGCCTTTCCGCTGACGGTGGCGCTGCCGTGTCTCGAACACTGATTGTTTTCCAGGCACATCGTTGCCACCGTGGCCATTGATGAAGATGAGGCGGCGAAAGCCGTGTGTGATGAGGTTTTCCAGCAGGCCATTGAGCAGATCGAGATAGACGCGTGGCTCGGCGGAGAGGGTGCCGGGGAAGTCCATGTGGTGGTGGGAATTCCCCAACCACATGAGCGGGGCGATGAGCACACGCGGGCCCATGCGCTGCTCCACGCGGCGCATGAGCTCCTGGGTGAGCATGCTGTCGGTAAAGACCGGCATGTGCCGCCCATGCTGCTCCAAGGCGGCGAGTGGGAGGAGCACGGGGGTGTCGCGATCGAGGGCGTCGATCTCGTTCCACTTACAATCGGCGAGCTGCATGGCGCGGTGGAGAGTTTCGGTAGCTGTTACTTCAGCTCAGTGATGACAAAGGAGTGATCGACTGGGCGTAGCATGCGGCGCACGTTGGCGTCCTGCTTGGCGTGCTCGGAGGCGAGCTTTTGCTTCAGTTTTCCAGCGCGGCGGCCACTTTTGGCTCTGCGGCGGCTTCTGCGGCGATGATACGCATGTGGGTGACGATGCTCTTGATGAGCAGGGTCTCAAAGGCCTGTTTTTGGCCGATAGCGGCGACGAGGTCGGCGAAGGGGCGGTCGAAGGGTGTTTTCGCAAACGCGGCGGTGAGGTTCACACCGGCTTCGAGCTGCTCGTGGGTGAATTCCTTGGTTTCGGTGCCCCAGGCGACTTTGGCCTTCGCTGCGGTCATGTGGGTGACTTTGAGCGTGAGGCGGTTCAGCTCTTCATTGAAGGCGGTGAAGGGGAGGATGCTGCGGGTGCCGTTGGCATCAGTTTTGTCGCCATCGAAGCAGAAGGGCCACTTGGTGCTGGCGAGTGTGACGGCGCCGCCAGTGCCTTTTTTGACTTCGTGACCAGCGGTGGCGGTGGTGGGGCCTTGCAGGTCGATGGTGATGGTGCCGATCTCGCCATCGAGGCCGAGGGCCTTCAAAAAGCCTGCGCCATGAGGAGCTGGCCGGAGGCCGCAGGGTGGAATCCATCTCCTCCAAAGGGGCCGTAGCCTTTGCCGAGGGCGGCTTTGGATTTCACCAGTGCCGCGATCATGGTGTCGTGCACGTTGGCAAAGGCTGCTGGTTCTCGGTGGCGAGTTTTTCGGCGATGCTGCGCAGTTGCGCGAGGTTTTCATTGTATACTCCGCCCTGGATGGTGGGGCGATTGAAGTAATCTGGATCGACCGCTCCGGGCGAGCCGACGGCGATGTGTTGACGCCGACCTTTTCAGGCCAGCGATGACGGCACGCATGTTTTTTCATACTCGGCACCGATCTCGGGCACGTAGGCTTTGTAGCTGCCGTCGTTCATGCCGTAGCAGGTGGTGGCGACATTGGGCTTAAAGACGGCGAGGTCATTCTCCAGCCGCGCGGCGAATCCACCGGCCCGCTCGCCGCCCCAGCCGAATTGGAAGACGTGGATGTCACTGCGCCCGGTGCAGGCGAGGAGGTATGCCTCAATGAATTTGGAGTAGAGCTTCTGCTCCGTGATGCTGTCGCCGATGATGGCGACGCGGGCTTTGGAGGGAGGGCGGTGGCAGCGCGGAGGGTAGCTGCGGTGACGACGAGGAGGCTGAGGAGCGTGGGGATGCGCATGGCGGGGCTTTTATCGCTGAATCTGGCGCAATCTGGCAAGATTTGTTTCGCCGCGAGTGCGCTGCCGTCATGTGTCACGCTGCTTTAGGCGTCGGAGCATCTCGCGGATGTCCCCCGCGCCTTTGATGGAGACGTAGAGAGTGACGGTGCTATACCAGAGCAGGCAGGCGAGTGTGAGGATGAACCAAAAAGTGGTCATATGGCTTTGGCGGAGGGTTTGAGCAATGAACCGGCGATCATGCCGAGAGCTGCCGCGATGAAGGCGGCGATGCCTGCGGCATCTTTGCCGATGCTGGCGGCGAAGGCTGCTGTGGAGGGCATTTTCTCCAGGGTGAGATGTGCCACAGGTACGGCGGCACCGAGTAGAATGCCGCAGATGGCCCCCCAGTCATTCGCCCGCCGCCAGTAACAGCAGGCGATGAGCAAGACGGACATGCTACTGAGGTAAATGGAGCCTGTGAGCAGCAAGTACGACCAGACATTCCCCTCAATGTGATAAAACAGGCCAAAGATGAGCAGATAGAGGCCGATGAGGGCGACGATGCAGCGATTCCACCGGATGGCGCGGTCATCTGGCCATGGGCCACGGCGAAAGGGAGCGAGGATGTCATGGTAAATGACGCTGCCCCAACTGAGCATGTAGCTGGAGTTCGTGCTCATGTCGGCCGCGAGCATGGCGGCGATGAGTAGCCCCATGAGTCCTACGGGCAAAAAGGTGCTGAGAAAGCGCGGCATGGCTAGCAGGGAGGCATCTGCCATTTTTCCTGTGCTCCTGCGGCAGCGCTGCGGTCTCCTCGGTGCTGAGGGCGGCCAGTGGTGCTCCGACGGCGGAGGACTGGATTTTTTCTGCCACAGCGGCGGGGATAGCCGCGCGGTCTGCTGGAGAGAGCTCCTGGAGCGGTGCCCAGCCCGCTGCTGAGAGAGCGGCGATGCCCCAGATACCCGGCAGCAGAAAGCGGCATACGAAAAAGAAGCTGGTGCGGGTGTAGATGCGCTGACTGGTCTCACTATCCCGCGCAGAGAGGATGCGCACGATCACAGCCTGCCAAGTGAGTGCAGCAGCGGCATTGGCGATGAATTGATTCGCGAGAAAGGTCCAGCCCAGTGCCGGATTGGCCAAGGGACTGAAGCCGCCTGCTCCGTGGTGCCGCCGCACGGTGTCCACCAGGGTGTCCCAGCCGATGTTTTTCAAAATGAGCGCACTCACGATGAGTAGCCCGGCGCTCATGACGATGAATGCAGATAATCAGTGACTAGCACACTGAGCATGCCGCCGAGCACGGTGTAGATCACCACCATGAGCAGCAGCGCTGCCATGATGAGCGTGAGATGCACCAGATCGAAGCCCGCCACGGTACAGAGGAATTTCCCGCCGATCTGGAGGAACACGCCCATGTTTAGTAGCCCGCCTAGCACGATGACGATGCCGCTGAGCCAGCGCACCTTGCGGCCAAAGCGGCTCTCAAACATCTCTGGCAGTGTCATGGCTCCTGCTTGGCGCAGGGGCTTGATGCAGAATCCGCTCCAGCCGATGAGCAACATCGCCAATGCAGAGCACAGACCCGGCACCGCACCGCTGAAGCCCTGTGTGTAGCCTGCCTGCGCCGTGTACATGCAGGTGATGATGCCGAATTCTGTCGCGGCGAGTGAGGCGATCCCCAGGTGCAGATTCATCTCACGTCCGGCGACGAGGTAGTCCTCCAGTTTCCCGACGTAGCGCCGCATGGCGATGCCTGCGGCCATCGTGATGAGTGATACAGCCCCACGATGCTGCCGTCATAAAGCCAGTGAAAGTGCGTCATGATAAAGAAGGAAAACAGGCCCCAAGGGCTGCTTTATGCCGCCAAGGCCGAAAAAGGACAAGATTTCTAGAATGGGGCATCATTGGGCATTTTCGGCCTGCTGGAGTTCCGGGCTCATTTTGGGCTTAAAAAGCCATTGAAACAGCAGAGTCGGCCTCTACTGTCCACGCCCTCTCAATCCTACCCCCTTCCTTTGATGGCTGACGCAGCGAACAAATACTCCCAGAACGTGTCCGGCGCTTACTATGTGGACGATCAGTGCATCGACTGCGACCTCTGCCGTGAAACTGCTCCCGCGAACTTCAAACGCGATGACGACGGCGGTCATTCCCTACCTGTTTAAACAGCCAGAGAATGATGAAGAGACGAAACTCTGCGAGGAAGCCCTCACTGGCTGTCCTGTGGAGGCTATCGGTCGTGACGGCGAAGGCTGATCCGCCGGCTGTTTTTGATCGCTCCCCTCTCAGTGTGTGCCTCCATCAAGGCATGCCCGGGCGGCGGCTGAGTTTACTTGGTCTGACTGAGCACCAGCCAGCGTGGCTCGATCACCTCTTTGATCAGCAAGCATTGATCTGACTGTGCATTTTCTGGGTAGGCGACACGCATCGTGTAGCCAGATAGTGCGCTACCAGCGGCGGTGCCAGCGAGCTGCGCAGAGAGCCAGCGCCCCAGCTCCGACTCACGCTCGGCGAAGCCGTAGAGTGTGTCCACACCGTTCGGGCCGATCATTTTGACGCAGAGGTAGCGATTACTGTCTGTGAACTCGTAGTTGTAATACTCAAGAGTCGCACAAAGGCGCGGATCATCACAGGCTCGATCGGGCGGCTTCGCTTCAGCTCGGCGAAGCTCTGTTCGCAGCGGCCGATGACGCTTTCCCAGTCAATAAGGAAGCTGCCTTTGTCTCCACGGCGCATGGCGATTTCGAGCAAGCCTGTGGTGCGCGTGCTCTTGTAGCTGAAGTAGAGAATCTCGTGTCCTTCAATGAGCAGGCGCTTTTTATCCAATAGCTCCCCGTGATCTGGGTCTAGCTCGTGATCGATTTCGTAATACTGGCGCATGTAGGGCTCTATCCGCCCGGCTTCGAAGACCAGTGGCAGGCGATCCTTCACATCCTTGGCTACCCAAAACTTCTCTAGCGCCTGCTCGGCCTCTTTAAAGTCAGGTGCGTCCATCTGCGGTGTCAGTTCTTTGGCGAGGGCTAGCCTGTGGCTGCTGGATTTAGTCTCTGAATTGGCGACGTGTGGCGTCGTCTCGTTCAGACCTACGGGAGAAGTCTGCTCCATGTCATCGCTGAGGATGCCCGCATCAGCATCAAGGCCAAGTTTTTCCATCGCCCGAATTTTCGCTTCTTGTTGCTGTGCTCGCTCCAGGATCATCGTGCGGCGTTTGACCTCGTTGCCAAACCACTGCCAGCCAGCGACCAGACAGAGGATCAAACACACGCAGAGTGTCGCAGCCACGCCGATGAAGGCACGGTGGGGAGCTACAGAGCCGGTGGTCATGATGTTGACAGGCGGAATTGATTCTGGGAATCGCAGGGAAGAGGGCGAGAACATGGCTTGGAATCTGCTCATTCTCAAGCAATTAGACTCTTTTCATGCTTCGAGTGCGTGATGTGTTTTACCAGAAGCAAAAACGGCCCGCGTTCGTGATAAACGCGGGCCGTGCTGGCAGAGAACTGATTCGGCTTATTTGTCGAAGAAGGACTGCTCTTCGGTATCCGCGACTTTGAGGTAACGGTAGTCCACCTCGAGCTGGAGAGTGCAGAGGCACTGGCGGTAGATGTCATCTGCGGCGTCACCGGCTGCGTAGTTCGGGCGGCCACGCTTGAAGGAGCCGTCTGGCTGCGCTGCGGAGAGGATCTGGGGAAGGAATTGCTGATTATAGAACTTCCACTCTTCACCACCGACCTGGAAGAAGGCCTGGGTGTAGTAGTACCAGCAGTAGAGGTTGCAGTTCTTGTTCCAATCGAGGGGCTCTGCGGCGAGGAACTCATGGAGGAACTTGACAGCCTTCTTGGTGGAGGAGGATTTGTTCTTAGCCATGGTTTCGTTGGCAAGGATGCCGACGCCTGTGAGGGACCACTGATTGTAGTGGGCGTCGCGGTTGGCACCGCCGAAGCCGCCGTCTTTGGTTTGCATGCCTTCCATGTATTCCAGCATCTTTTTGATACAGCCTTCGAGGCCGTCGATCTTGAGTTTGGTGTTTTTGGCGGCTTTGATGGCCTGGAACTGCCAGCCTACGACGGAGAGGTCATTCGCGCCTTTGTTATAGACGATTTCTTTGCCACCGTAGCCCCAGCCGCCTTTGGCGGACTGGTTTTCGATGATGATTTTGACGCCTTTTTCAAAGGCCTCACGCATGCCGGGGAGGGGCTTGGCTCCGAGACGGGCCAGGGTGTACATCTCGCCGAGTGCGTAGGTGGCGATGCCGTGCTCATAGGTGCCTGCGCCGCCTTTGCCGCCCTGCCAGCCTTCAGTGATGAGGCCGTGGGGATTCTTTTTGCTGAGCTCGATGAGGTAGTTGATGCCTTTGAGGACGGTGTCGCCGTAGAAGGGGCTTTCGGGAGTCTCGCAGCGACCGAGGAAGCAGAGGAGGGAGAGGCCGGTCATCGCGGCTTTGTTTCCACGGCCCCAGGAGCCATCGGCGTTCTGTTTGTTTTTGAGCCATTCGAGGAGGCACTCCCGACAGCTTCGCACTCAGGATTGCCGCCGGTTTGGCGGAGTTTTCGAGACGCTCGGCTGGTGCGCAGCGGCTGCGCATGGAGGAGAGGGAGTGCGGAGAAGCCGGAGGCTCCGCCGATGCCCATTCCTTTGCCGAAGCCACCGCCCATACCGCCGCCGCCGAAGCCGCCGCTGCTCATGGCACCGCCACCGACGGAGCTCATGGCATCCGGGATGTCGAGAGAGTCAGGTGGGGCCTCTGGGAGGGAAATCTCGGCATTCACGCTAGTGGTGACGATTTTCTTCATCGGCGTGGTTTTGCTGATGGAGGAGCGTTTTTCTGCTGGACCTTGTGCTGGAGGTCCTGGCTGGCCTGCTGGCCCTGCTGGGTGCCGCCACCGGGGAGGAAATCGACCTGTTTTTCGACCATTTGATGGGCGACGACGATCAGGCCCATGGCGATAAGGATACCGGCATGGACAAGGATGGAGAAGCCGAGGGAGCCCGCTCCGATTTTTTTCCAAGTGCGCATGAAGGCACTCTGTGGCTTGGATTCAAAGTGGTGGACGGCTTCTGGATGGAAAAGCTCCTCGGCAGGGATGGCGTGGACTTCCTCATGACCATGGGCGGAGTCATCGGCGATAGCGACGGCTGCGACGACGGGTGCTGGAGCCTGCACTGCGGTTGCGACTGGGGCAGCGGGTGCCTTTGGCGCGGGTGCGGCGGGTGCTGCAGGTGCCTTTGGCGTGGGTGCGGAGGGTGATTTCGGAGCTGGAGCCGCAGGTTTGCCAGTAGGGGCGGATGCTGGGGCGGCAGGGGCAGGCGTCGCAGGAGCGGCTGATGGCGCGGGAGGCGGCATGACGGCCGGCATCGGCATGGTGCTCGGAGGTGGCATCATGCCAGGGTGCATCGGATAGCCCTGGGGATAACCGGGCATCTGCGGGGGGTAGCCGTAGCCTGGTGGCATACCGGGCATCTGCGGCGGATAGCCCTGGGGTGGCATGGGATAGCCCTGCGGCGGCATGGGATAGCCCTGGGGGTAGCCCTGCTGTGGCATGGGATAGCCTTGGGGATAACCCTGGGGGTAGCCTTGCATTTGCGGTGGGTAGCCCTGCGGCGGCATGTATCCCGGTGGCATCATGGGCTGGGTCGCTCCAGGATGCTGCGGATAGCCGGGAGTATCTGCTCCTGGCTGCTGCGGTGGCTGCTGATTGGGGTCCGGATTACTCATAAAAGGATAGTCGTGCTGATGCGGGTTGCAGGGAACACTCGCGGGGTTGGGCGTTTCTTGGGGTAAA
Organism: Verrucomicrobiaceae bacterium; assembly: GCA_016713035.1. Lineage (NCBI taxonomy): Bacteria > Pseudomonadati > Verrucomicrobiota > Verrucomicrobiia > Verrucomicrobiales > Verrucomicrobiaceae > Verrucomicrobiaceae bacterium. Next base: position 68,068 of record JADJPW010000004.1, on the reverse strand, counting down.
AGAGAAACTTTTTTCAGTCCGGTGTTCAGGAATAATTAGAATCCAGCGTCGCTGCCGACGGTGAAGGTGACATTTGCGACCTTGGCGATGGCGAGGGAGTTCAGCACGTCGATGACGCGCTCGTATTTGGCCTGCTCCTCAGCCTCGATGGTGACGATGACTTTGGCGTTGCGGTTGTCAGCCTCCTGTTTCAGGCGCTTGAGCGTCGCGGTCATGTTGGGGAGCTTGTCGAGCTCGGGCGGGACGGGGCGGGCAGGGGGAGGATTGTCGAATTCCTCTTCGTTCATGAGGACGATGCCGGATTCCTCGATGTTGATGATGATTTCATCAGGCATCTCCGTGGGGGCATCGGCGCTGGCGGGGGCTACGCCTGGGAGCTGGCTTTTGAGCTCCATTTCTTTCTTCTGGGAGCCAGCCATGACCATGAAGAAGAGCATGATGACGAAGACGACGTCGATCATGGGGGCGATCTGGAAGCCGAGAGCACCACTATCGTGCTCGATCTGGCGGTGTTTTCCGGGGGCGGACATGGATTTTTACTGGTTGAGGGCTGAAAAGGAAATGTCGTCGATGCCGGCCTGGGCGACCATGGCCATGACGCGTTGGATTTCGACGGCGGGGAGGGCTTTATCACCGCGGATGATGACGCGGTAGGTGGGGACTTTTTCTTTGTAGCCGCGCAGGATGTCAGAGAGGGAGTCGAGCTCTGCAAAGGGCTTGTCCTGATACATGATGACCGACTGCTGGCGTTTGTTATCCCAGCGGACGTTGACGATGGCCTCGTTCGTCATGTCCTTCTCCTTCTTTTTAGCCGCGCCAGCGATGGGCGGAGTGATCTCCTTGTCGATCTTGGCCACCTGAGAGGAGGTGATCGACATGAAGAAGATGAGTAGTACGAGGAGAACGTCAATCATCGGAGCGATTTGAAACTCCGGTTCGCCTGATTCCATGCTGCCGCCGCCGCCGCCCATATTGGTATAAAAGTTAGTGGTTTAAAAGTGAGAGATAAATGGGGAGCGGTGGTTCTGAGGCCACCGCCCCGGTCGTTGAATACTAAAAAGATCAAACTCAGGCTGCCGCAGGTGTCGCGGGGTGTTCACCACCACCTGCGACCCAGTTTGGCACAGCGGCGTAGAATTCTTCCTCGCCGACGTGGGCACCTTTCAGGTGATCATAAGGCATTTTGCGGAAGAGGGCGGAGACGACTTCTTGGAGCACGCCCATGCCGCCCTGGAGGCGGTTACGCAGGAAGTAGAACACGAGGAAGGCAGGAACGGCGATGACCAGACCCGTGGCAGTAGCGACGAGCACCTCACCGATGTGGCCAGAGAGAGCACCCACGTCGGAGGCACCAGATTTGCCCAACTCGGCGAACGCGCCTTTCATACCAGCCACCGTACCGATCAGACCGATCATGGGAGTGCAGACCCCGATAACGGAGAGGTAGTTGATGCGGGTCTGGATGGTGGCGTTGACTTTATTGATCTCGCTGAACATCGCGGCGTCCACGGCATCGTGGCCGTCACCGGCGAAGCTGAGGCAGACGCGAGAGACGTCACTAAAGGGGGGAGGCATTGCTCTTGGCGAACTGGTAGGCTCCGACGTAGTCACCACCACGGAAGAGGTCCTGCATTTGGGCGACTTGGGCTGGAGGAGCCACTTTCTTGGCACCGGTGCGGCCCCAGAGATCCACAGTGAGCCAGACCATGACGATCGAGCAGATGAGCAGCGGGTACATGACCCAACCACCCTGGACGAAGAGCGTGATGAGGGAGTCTCCTTCTGGATGTGCCTCAGCGGCGGCTGCGGCAGCCTCCTGGGCGGAGGCGAGACCGGTCATGGCTGTGAGGGCCAGAAGTGGGAGGTAGCGGACGAGGCTGTGACGGTGGGGGCTGGTCATGGTATTAGCAGGGTGGAGGGGGTGCATCATGGGGTATTGGTTGGAAAATGTGGAGCTATTTTTTCGCTTCGGTGCTGGATTTCGCGGCATCTGCTGCTGGGGCGGGGGCCTCGGCGGGCTTTGCGGCGTCTGCGGGGGCTTGTTCAGCGGCAGGTTTTGCGCCTTCAGCAGGCTTTTCGCCCTCTTTGGCATCGCCTTCTTTCTTGGCGGGTTCTTGATCTTCATTTTTCATGCCAGCGATGGAGGCTTTCTCCTTGGTGGCACGCTCGGCGATCTGGGAGCCGGGGTAGCTTTCGATCAGGCGGCTGAAAAAGGATGTAGCGTCTTCGTAGCGCTTCATTTTGACCAGCATGGTGGCGGCCTGGAGCTCTGCCTCCGGCACACGCTGCACCTGGGAGCCGTAAAAGACGGGGATGCGCAGGTAGGCGAGCAGGGCTTTTTCCCACTCTTTCTTCTTCACATGCACATCGGCGATGATGTTCCAGATGGAGGCTCCGATGGCGCTGTCATCGGTCTCTTTGAGGATGCTCTCTGCCTCGCTGACGATGGTGATGTAGTCGCTGGTGGTCTGGCGGTCGATATCGAGCTGGATGATGCGCAGACGCATCTTTTGGGCATCGGTGAGCTTCAGCAAGCGTGCAGAGGGCATGAGCTTGATCACATCATCGAATTTTCCGCCGCTGTTGAGGGCCTCGATGTAGGCGAAAAAGATGTCCACATACCAGTTTCCTTCGACTTCCTTGAAGTGCTCAAAGAAGGCCTTGCCCTTCGCTAACACAGCGATGGCTTCTTCCACTTTGCCTTTGGCGAGGAGATCGGACGAATCGGTCAATTCTGCCGGGTAGGGCCACTCCAGGGATTCGATATTGGCCCGCATGATCTCGGAGGTGGCCGTGGCCTCGCCGATCTTGATGGTGCGGGTGATTTTCCCCTCTGGAGTGATGGAGAACTCATTGGCGAAGACTTTACTGCCATCCTTCAGCACGATGGCCTGCGCAGAGGCAGAGCCTGCCGCGAGGAGGCTGAGGACGGAGACTGTGAAAATGGCGAGGAGGCGCTTCATCGGTCAAAAAAGGGGCAAAAGTGGCTTTAGGGTCGTTGAGGCGGTTTAGAGCGTGGAGAGGAGTTTATCGATCTCTTTCATTTCGGGCAGTTCCTGGAGGTCTTTGCGGTTTTTGGCCTCCTGGAGGGTATTTCGGGCCTCCTCCTTCTTGTTGAGGGCGATGAAGGACTTTGCGGAGCCGACGTAGGCGAGGAGCATTTCCGTTTTCCAGCGCTGATGGGCTAAAAAGACACGCTGATAGTAGGCGATGGCGGCCTCGTGCTTATTCTGTCCAGCTTCGATGTCGCCGAGCATGCGCAGGGCATTGGCAGTGGGCTCACCGCGCCATTCCTTTGTCTGGGCGATCTGTTCGTAGAGCTTCTTCGCTTCGTCATACTTTTTGAGCTTAAAGCTGGCCTTCGCGATGCCCTGCGTGGCCTGGAGGATGTAGGCACTGCCTTGGTATTCGCTGGCGGCTTTGAAGAGTTCCAGCGCCTTGTCGTTGTTGCCTTTTTCGTATTCGATTTCTGCGAGGCCGACAGGGGCACCATCAGAGTATTCGGTGTCTTTGAAGAGGTCACGCAGGCGGACGTAGCAGGCCGTAGCCTTGTCGAAGTCGCCCTTCTGGCGTGCATTGTCACCCACGGTAGCCAGTAGCATCGGGCTGAGGTCGATGGGGTTGGCCACTTCGACGAGGATGTTGAAAAACTTACTCACCTTGTCCGCGAGCTTCATTTCCTTCGCTAGCCAGGTCTTGGCAAAGAGGATGCGCATCTGCGAGGTGCCGTTGTTGAGCTCTTTGGCGGGTGTGAGGAGGTCTTCGAGCTTCTTTTCCACTTCCTCGAAGGGCTGCTCATACTGCGGCACGCGGGGGCCGGCTGCTGCTGCGGGGGCTGGCGCGGGCTCGGCGGGCTTCGCGGCGGCATCGGTGGCAGCGGCGGGCTCTGCTGCCGGGGCGGCACGGCGGCGCTTCGGGGTGACGACTTTCACGAGCTGCTGGATGAGGCCCTCGACCTGCTGATTGGCAGGGTTGGAGATGCGCTGCTTCACATGCTCGGAGAGCAGTTTTTCGGCCTCTTGGGGCTTCTGGTCCTTGATGTGTGAGCGGCTGATCCACAGGATCGCCTTGAGGGATTGGTCCTCGTTATTCTTGTGGGTGTTGTAGTACTTTTGCCACATGTCCGCGAGTTTCTTCCACTCATTTGATCCGACGTAGAGGTCGGTCACTTGGTCCATGGCGTAATTGAGCACGTCATCGGTCTTGGCCTTGTCCACAGCGAGTCCGAACTGCTCCATCGCCTTCTCCCAGTCATTCTTCTGGTTGTAGATGTCACCCATCAGCGCATGCACCTGGCCGATGTTTTGATCATTCGGGTGCTCTTGAGCGATTTTGATCAGGGCCTCCAGCGCATTGTCTTTTTTGCCTTCCTGGAAGGTGATGAATGCCAAGCGATACTTCGCATCGCAGATGTAGGTGCCTTTGGGGTTGGCCTCGATGTAGTTTTCGAGGGCCTTCATGACGTTCTTGTAATCGTTCTGGTAGAAGTAGCTCAGAGCGATGCGGTACAGAGCCTCATCTTTATAGACGCTGTCTTTATTCTCTGCGATGAGGGACTCCAGCAGGGCGCGGCCCTGGTCAAAGCGCTGCAATTCGAAGAGCACGATGCCATTGAGGAAGCGCAGACGCTCTTTGTCTGCTTTCGGGAAGTTCGCCGCTTTGTTGAAGGCGGTATTCGCTTCTTCGAGCTGGCCATTCTGGTAGGCGAGCATGCCGTACATCTCGGAGATAGCACCGATCTGATCGCTATCAGGGAAGGTGTCGATGAACTTTACGCACAGCTCACGGGCCTCTTTGATGCGCTTGAGGTTCGCATTGACCATGATGAGGCCGTACATGCATTTATCACGCTGGGGGAATTCTTTGTAGTCATCCACGATGGTGTTGAAGGCCAGGATGGACTGCCAGAGGCGGCTCGGGTCACCGGGCTGGCCCTCAGCAGGAGGCTGGCCCATCTCAAAGTAGCTACGGCCCAGGCGGTAGTAGAGGGAGGCATCGTAATCCGAGCGCTTCTCGATCTCGGCGAGGATGTCTTGGTTGGCCTTGAGCTTGGTCTCCAATTCCACCTTCTGATCACCTGCTTTGGTGACTTTTAGACGAGCTTCGATTTTCGCGAGCTGCTCCTTCTGAATGCGGCTGATCTCACTCTTGCGGCGAACGAGCTGGTAGGCGGCCAGCGCTTCCTTGAATGCCTTTTTCTCCATCATCTCATCCCCGAGCTGGAGGTAGATGTTGTTCATCTGGGCGATATTGTCGCCGCCGGAGGCAAAGTTGCGCACCTTGTCCATCAGAGCGCTGGCCTCTTCGAGCTTCCCGGTGCTCACATAGAGCTGGGAGGCCATCATGGCAGCCTGGATCGACTCAGGGCTACGTACACCATCTGCCACCACTGCGCTGAGGATCTGCAGCGCCTCGTCCAGCTTGTTCTCCGTCTTGTAATAATCAGCGATGACCAGACCTGCCTCCGCCTTTTTCTCGGGGGACTTGCTGACGACTTCTTTCAGCGTCTCCACGCCTTTATCGCCCTGCTTGCTCTTGATGTAGCTGCGGCCCAGGGCCATGCGCACGTCGATGATGCTCGCACCCTCGGGGAACTCCTTCAGATAAGTCTCCAGAGCCTCGATCGCCTTCGCGTAGTCATTGAGATTGAAGTAGCAGGCACCTTTGGCGTAGAGGATGCCCTCAAAGGGCTTGTTGTTCAGATTCTTCTCCGCCTGAGCGATTTTGGAGAGAGCCTCCTGGTACTTGGCTTCGGTGAAGAGTTTCACCGCTTCGTTCATCAGTGCTTCGGTCTCATCCGCTTTATTCAGTGCCGCAGGGGCGGCAGGCGGGGCACCTGGTGCCGCTGGTGGTGCTCCAGGCGCGGCCGGTGGCGGAGTAGGGGCCTGGCCGACGGCACTGAGGCTCGTGACGGCGAGAAACGCGAGGCTGAGGCGTGTCTTCATGCGATGAGTAGGAGATTAATAGGGGGGGAAGGAACTTTAACCGACTGCTAATGAGCGTGCGGGAACGCCCATTTCTGTGAATCGGGAGGCCGAGACTAGCAGTGAGGTCTTTTTTGTCACTAAAAATGCTGAAGCGGATCGAAGACGCGGCAAGCCATGTTCATCTAGGCAATTTAAGAGGCGGACTTCGCTCGGCACACGTTACAAATTTCCTCCCCATCCGCCATCACGCGGAATTCCAGTGCGGCATCATCCAGCTCGGTTTTTTGGCAAACTCGGCATTGATGGAAAGAGCTGCCCTCAGGAGCCTGCGCCGCCTGGTGCTGCGCACGCCGGTCCGCCACCTTCTTGTGGCGTAGGCGGCCCTTGATAAAATCTGGCCCGAAGGCGACCAGGAAGTTCAGCGTCCCTGGGATCACCAGCAGCAGGTAAAAAGGATTCTCCACCACCTGAAAGAGCGTGAATCCTGCACTGACCAGAGCGATCCACTTCACCTTCACCGGAAGGATGAAAAACAGCAGCAGTTCCTCATTCGGATACAGCACGGCAAAGGCAAAAAGGATCGTCTGCGCCAGCAGCGCCCCTCCCGGAGTCACCCCCAAGGCCAATCCGCAGACGGCGCTCGAAAGGAACCACCCCAGAATGTAAGCCGTCACCCGAAAAGCCCCCCATGCCTGCTCGATCCCCCGCCCAAAGAAGATCATCACCTGGGCTCCGATGAAGCCCCAGAACAGCATCCCGAACACCGATTTGAACACAAAAACACATCCAACACCAGCGCATGCGTCAGCAGCCGCCACACCTGCCCTCCGAGCACGCCATCGCGGTTAAAGCGCAGCCAGTCGATGTAGCTCTCTGCCGACTCACGCGGCAGCAGCACCAGCAGCGCCAGCACCCCGAGCTGAAACACTGCCAGCACCTGGATCAGGCCTGGAATGGCAAAACGTCCAAATTTGGACTCAAGAGTGTCGATAAGCGGCATGGATAGGCGAGCGGGCCGCCGATCATGGGCGCTGCCCGGATCAAAGCGAGCGCATTTTAGCCACCAGAACAGCAATTTACGGGTCAGGGATTTTGGAAAAGAAGTCGGCAGGCAGCAGGTAGCCGAGCAAGGCGGCGAGATCGGGCAGGGCAAGGTCGCGGCGCTTTGGCAGTCGGCAATCAATGCGACTGGAGGGGTAAGACTTTGCGCGTACTCGAAGTGTGAGCGGAAACTGAGGCCGAAAGCAGGTGGGTTCTGCAATAATTATTGTGACATTAAGCCTGGCTACTTATTCCGGGCAGCTCAATCAGTCAATATTCGTGAGCGTTTAGTGATGAGAAACATCGCCGATGAAACACTTAGAGTCTATCCGGCAAAAGGTTCGACAGGTTGTAACGAGGTGAGGCGTCTGGCCATGATGCCGATGAAGGCGAGGTAAACAAAGGCTTCGTGATGGCGCGGGTTCTTCTCGTGATCCCGTGTGAGTCGGCGTTGCTTCACCAGCCAGCCAAAGCTGCGCTCGATGACCCAGCGGCGCGGCAGCACCACGAAGCCCTTCTGGTCTTCGAGCTTCTTGATGATCCCCAAGGCAAAACTCGCTCCGTGACCGAAGAGTTGTCCCATGCTCTGCACGAAGGTCTCAGCTTCCCGGCATAGCCACCATCGGCAAAGATCATCAGCAGGCTCAGGAAGCCATGGCAAAACATGCACAACAGCAGCTTTGCGCCGTCACGATCTTGCACGTCGGCGGGCGTGACCACCACGCCCAGCAGCAGGCCGTTGGTGTCGGTGAGCGCGTGGCGCTTGCGTCCCTTGATCTTCTTGCCCGCGTCGTAACCGCAGCTCACAGCCGGTAGCTGCCCGCCTTTGACGCTTTGGCTGTCGATGACAGCGGCGCTGGGCATGGCGTTTTTTTTAGCATCAGGCGTGTCTGGGTGCGCAGGGCGTCGTTGAGCTTGGGCCACAAGCCCTGCTCGGTCCATTTACTCAAGGCGTCGTGAGCGGTGCTGCGGGGCGCGAGGTTCTTGGGGATCATCGACCACTGAGAGCCCGTTTTGAGCACATAGCGGATGGTGTCCAGACAGATTCGGGCGGAGTCGGGAGCTCGCAGCCTGCCTCGACAACGCTTCGCGCCAGCCGGGTAGATGATAGGCTTGATGAGTTCCCATTCCGCATCGCTGAGATCAGAATCGTAACCGGCTGGTTGATAGGGCTTGGCTGGCATCGCCCAACTTCCACTTTCAGCTTTTACTGGCTACAACTTTTTGCCGGATAGGCTCTTAGCAGCAGATTAGCGCATGGAGAGGAAGAACTGATTCACAGTGGGCTATTTGATCTAATTGTAGATTACGATGGGACGAGTGCGTCTCACCAGGTGATCATTGATGCTATGGTTGGCTGGGGAGTTTCAAAGCGACACGATTGATAGACATTCGTCGAATCCACCCATCCGTCCCAGCAAGACAAAACAGCTCCGCCCCCCTCAGCAGGCCCAGTCTGAGGCCGTTGAGAACTTGGGCTTCGCAGGCTTGCTCAGAAGTGCCCGGTGGAGTTCATCCGCCTCGTGGAGCGCGGGGTGACTACGCTGATCGTCGGCATGACGTGAGCACCCCTCACGCCAGCGCCTCTTTGCAATACTGCACGCACTTCTTAACCTCGGCGACGGCGGTGGCGCCTTCGGGGATCTTGTATTCGAGCTCGATCTCGGCGGGGAAGGTCCACTTCTCCTTTTTCATGAGCTGGAGCACTTCCTTGATCGGTGTCTGGCCTTTGCCCCACTCCACGTTGCCGCCGTCGGCGGTGCGGTCTTTGAGGTGGAGGTTCGTGATGCGGCTGTGATACTTCTCCAGCACGGGGATCGGCGATTTGCCCTTCGTGCCGGCGACGTAGTGGCCGATGTCGAGGTTGAAGCCGATGTATTGGCCGAGCTCGAGGATGGAATCGAATTTGTCCATCTCCGGCAGGTTGTTCGTGTGGTTGTGGAAGCCGACCCAGATCTGGTGCTTGTCCGCAAACGGTGCGACACGCGCGGCGAGGATGGCATTGCGCTCGGTGGTCACGCCGGTGCAGCCCAGAGCCTTCGCCACGAGGAAGCTGAACTCGATCTCCTCATTCGACTGGCCGAAGCCCATCTTGTGGATGTGGATGTTCACCCCTGCGTCGTTGTAGATCTTTCGCAGCTCAGCACACTTCGCGAGTTGCTGCTCACGCTCCGCATCGGTGGCCTTGCCCTTGATGCCCGTGAAGTCCTGAATCGGCCCGCCCATGAGTTCGGTCTCGCTGAGGCCGTCTTCGAGCAGCGCCTTCAGCGTCTCATCCGCCGTTTTCGCCATGCTGCGATAGCTGTAGGTGATGCAGCCGATGCGTACGCCATTGAAGACCGAGTTCGGCTTCTCGGCCGCCAAAGCAAATCGAGGAAGCGAGAGGCCTGTGGCGGTAGCGATGGCGGTGCCGAGGAAGCTGCGGCGGGAAAACGTGTTGGATGTCATGGGTGGGCTGGATCTGAGGTGTGCAGCTTCTTCTGCCTGAATGACAGGGAAATCAAGAGCGTGGAGGAATGGGGGCTAGGACAAGACTCTCAATGTCCCTTCGTTTGATTCGTCCACCATGATCACCTCACGCCGTCACTTCATTCGATAGGTAGCCAGATTTATGGTTGGCGATTCTTGCTGGGGGGACTGCTGAGGAATGCCGATCCGCCTAGTGGACAGCAACACATCCTTGCCTTCAAAGAGTGGGGGAGCCTCCGCCTCCTGCACTCTCGCCGAGCAGGGGCTAGAGAAGAGGGAATATCTGCTGTGCGGCTGACGTTTGGTCTTTACCCATGATGTTCCGCTATCTGTTTCTGAGTCTCGCTTTTTCTGCACAAGCTGCTGATACCTACTTCCCGCCGCCGGATGCGGAGGGGGGCTGGCGTGAGGCGAGGTCAGAGCGAGAGGTCCGTGAGCTGGCTGGGATGGATCTAAGCCAGCTCCAGCCGGCCTACACGATGACGGAGCGCTCGACGGGGAATGGTGGTCTGGTCGTGGTGAGAAAGGGCTATCTATGCTTTGAACGCTACTTTGGCCGTGCTAGCCGGAATGCAAACCCGGACATGGCCTCGACGGGCAAGGGCTTTTGCAGCATCGCCTGCGGGATCATGCTGGAGGAGTTCAAAGAGAAGATCCCACAGGGGCTGGATACGAAGGTCTTCACGGAGCGGTATCTGCCCCAGGCTTTTCCGCTGAATGATCCACGCAAGGCGAAGATCACACTGGGGCAGCTACTGTGCATGACAGGCGGATACTGGGGCGAGGGACAAACGCCGACGGGCTATGTGAAGAGTGATCCGAAGCCGAAGGCTCTGAAACCGGTGCCTGGGCAGAATATCAAGGATCTGGATGCCTCATCGCTGAATGTGCCGCTGTGGTGTGATCCGGGTGCGGGCTACTCGTATTCGTCACCTTCCCCACACATCGCTAGCATCGTACTGAGGAATGTGAGCGGCATGGAGCTGAAGGATTACATCCACGAGCGTCTGGCGAAGCCGCAGGGCTGGGGAGGGTGGGATTACTGCCTGCATCGGGGCGACTTTGTGATGCCACACGCGAATGGGGCCGGCAGCACGGCGCTGCATGCGACAGATGTGATGCGCTTTGGCTATTGCTTGGCCCAGGGCGGAAGGTGGAAGGGGCAGCAACTGGTGCCGCTGGAGTATATCCGCAAATGCCAGACCTGGAGCCCCTACAATCCGCACACACCTTTCAGCCTCCAGTGGGAGCACAATGAGGATGGCCATGTGGCCGGGGCACCGAGGGATGCGTTTTGGAAAAGTGGTGCAGGCGGCTTCTGCCTGTATGTGGTGCCTTCGCTGGATCTGGTGATCTATAAGCTGGGCGGGAAGGATGGGCAGTATGACCCATCTCTGACGCGTATCCCACAGCCGGAGCAGAAGCATGATCGGGATAACTGGCAGCCATTCCCTGGAAATGCATTCCAAGAGGGATCAGGTGCTGCATCGCTGAATCGCGTGCTGGAAATGGTGTGCGCGGCAGTGCGGGTGGAGTGACTAGGCTGGGCTCACAATCACATCCTAGCTTTGACCACAGCATGAACTGGTTCCCGGCTTTTGAAGCATAAATAATGAGCCAGGCTTATAGTTATATTTATTGTTGCAAGTTCATCAGCTCGTCCTCAGACGTGAGTAGTCCGCTCTGTATTCCCCCCTGAGAATAAGGAGATTCCATCCTACATGCTGCGGGCGGCAAGCTGGAGGGCTCCGAGGCTATATCTCGGCCAGGGAGGGGCGGTGAAGTGAGTCTCCTTTCGCAGGCGAGGACTATGCATGCGATGCCATGCACCTGCGATGGATGAATAGCCTAGCTTAATCTACGGTATGAGACTCTCTCCGACCCTTTCTAGGACCGGGTGATGCGCAGGTTTTCGGCTAATCGGTGAGGGTGGATTAAGCTCCGATCAGGTGCTTTTCCACGCCGGTGACGAGCTCGCGGACGCGGAAGGCGAGGCCGTCTGTCTTGCAGACGCTCTTGATCTTCGGGTCGGCGTAGCGAGCACGGAGCAGCATGGCGAGCTGGCCGTAACCGTAGGCACCGTAGTCGTTCATTTCGACGCAGATGATTTGTTTGAAGTTCGCGAAGATGCCTTCGAGTGCGTTTGGCATCGGGTGCAGGTGGCGGATGTTCGCGGCGCTGACTTTGTGGCCTTCACTGCGGAGGCGGTCGCAGGCTTCTTTGGCAGGGCCCCAGGCGCTGCCCCAGGCGATGATGAGGGCATCACCACTGGCATCACCATGGACTTCGGGAGCTGGGAATTCGGCGGCGGCATCGAGCAGCTTCTGACGGCGCTTGTTGGTCATCTGCTGGTGCATTTTGGCATTGCCGGAGGGATGGCCCCACTCGTCGTGCTCGAGGCCGGAGATGTGCGGATACTTGCCGCCAGCCATCTTGGTGCCGGGAGGGGCATGCTGCGTGGTTTTGTCCAAAGGATAGGGCTTCCAGTCGGCATCGCGTGGTGTCTGATCGAGTGTGGGCTCGACCCAGTGCTTGTCTAGATCTGGCTCTTCAAAGGCCTCGATACGGCTGCTGAGGGCCTGGTCACTGAGGATGATGACGGGTGAGGAGTATTTCTTGGCGATGCGTGCCGCTTCCAGGGCGATGTAGAAGCAGTCTTCGACATCCTTCGGAGCCAAAACGAAGCGCGGGGTGTCGCCATGGCTGCCGTAGATGGCCTGCATGAGATCGCTTTGCTCCACGCTCGTCGGGAGACCGGTGGAAGGACCACCGCGCTGCACATTGACGACGATGAGGGGTAGCTCTGCCATGCTGGCGTAGCCGAGGGCCTCCATCTTCAGTGACAGGCCGGGGCCGGAGCTGCCGGTCATGCTGAGATGGCCTGCGAAGGCTGCACCGATGGCCATACTGACGGCGGCGAGCTCGTCCTCCGCCTGCACAAAGATACCGCCGTAGCGTGGCAGCTCGCTGCGCAGCGTTTCCATGATGGAGGACCACGGCGTGATCGGATACGCGGCACCGTAGCGCACGCCGGCGGCGAGAAGGCCGAGCGAGAGCATCTGATTGCCATCCGTGGAGATGCGGTGGCCGGAATCGGCCTCGCCGGGAGCCAGCGCGAATTTTTCGATGTCGCCGATCTGATACGCGTAGCCGGCATCAAAGGCCAGCAGCGCATTGCGCAGCACGGACTCGTCTTTTTTGCCGAACTGGCGGCTGATGATGCCGACGAGCTTGTCCTTGTCCAAATTGAACACGGCCACGATCAGGCCCAGGACGAACATGTTCTTGCCGCGATCCTTCGCGGAGCCGCCGATGGCCTCCACCGTGGCGGCGGTAAACGGAATGCCGATGTGGAAGACGCCGCGCTCATGCTTGATCTCCTTCACCTCGCCGCTGTCATAGAGGCAGATGCCGCCCTGGCGCAACGCATTGAAATGGCTGTCGTAGCTGTGCTGGTAAAAGGCCACGAGCACGTCCGCCTCGTCGCCAGCGGTCAACACTTCGCCCGAGCCGAGATGCACCTGGAAGATCGAAGGCCCGCCGCTGATCGTGGCCGGGATGGTCATGTAAGTCATCACTTCCTGCGCCGTGCGGCCCGCCAGACGAGCGAGGAAGCCACCGATGGATTGAATGCCATCCTGCGAATTTCCGGCGAAGCGGATGACGGCGTTGCGGAGAGTCTTCTTGGTATCAGACGACGACGGGGCAGAGACGGTAGCGGAGGACATTTGGTTGGAGTGGGGACGGAATAAACGGGAGGATTTAGCGGGTTTAGCAGCACTCGTCCAGAATCCCGTGCTGGAAAATGGCGGCACCGCAGCGCCGCTTGCGCTTTGCGGGCCCCTGCTTCACACTCGCCGCCCTCACCCACAACCAACACCCACCTACACACTCCTTTTTATGAGCCGGAAAATTCGTTATGGCATGGTCGGCGGCGGACGCGGCGCCTTCATCGGTGCAGTCCATCGCATCGCAGCAGCAATGGATCAGCAGATCGAGCTGGTCTGTGGAGCCTTCTCCTCCGACCCCGAAAAGTCGAAGGCCAGCGGCGCAGATTTCTTCCTCCCGCCAGACCGCTGCTACGGTAGCTACCAGGAGATGATCAAGGCGGAGGCCGCCCTGCCCGCAGATCAGCGCATGGACTTCATCGCCATCGTGACGCCGAATCACATGCACTTCCCGCCGGCGAAAATGGCCCTCGAAAATGGCTTCCACGTCCTCAGTGACAAGCCGGCCACCTTTAATCTCAAGGAAGCTAAGGAACTGGCCGCCATCGTCAAAAAGAGTGGCCTCATCTATGGCCTCACCCACAACTACACGGGCTACCCACTGGTCAAACAGGCCCGCGACATGATCAAAGAGGGCAAGCTGGGCAAAATCCGCAAAGTTGTGGTCGAATACCCTCAGGGCTGGCTCGCTACCCGACTGGAAGAAAGTGGCCAGAAGCAGGCCTCCTGGCGGACCGACCCGAAAAAGAGCGGCGCTGGCGGCTGCGTGGGTGACATCGGCACTCATGCCGAAAACCTCGCCGAGTACATCACTGGCCTGAAGATCAAAGAACTCGCCGCCGACATCACCGCCTTTGTCAAAGGCCGTAAGCTCGATGACGACGCGAATGTGCTCCTGCGTTTCTCCAACGGGGCCAAAGGCGTGCTCCACAGCTCACAGATCAGCGTGGGTGAGGAAAACAACCTCAACATCCGCGTCTATGGCGAGCTCGGCGGTATCGAGTGGCATCAAAATGAGCCCAACACCATGCTCGTGAAATGGCTGGACCAGCCCATGCAGGTCTATCGCACTGCGAATGGCTATCTGGGCAAAAACGCCCTCGCCGCAGGCCGTACCCCACCCGCTCACCCAGAGGGCTACCTGGAGGCCTTCGCGAACATCTACAAAAACTTCGCCAACGCCATCCGTGCCCGCCTTTCCAAAGCGAAGGTAGCCAAGGACGACCCCGCCAACGACTTCCCCAAGATCGAAGACGGAGTCCGTGGCATGGCCTTCATCGAGGCCGTGGTGGCCTCTTCGAAGAAAAATGCCGCTTGGACCAAATTGGACGTCTAAAGCCCATTTCGGCCTCTTTTTGGCCAAATAGCCTCCCAACCCGCGAAGCGCCAGATTTCTGGCGCTTCGCTTTTTTTGGGCCATTTAGCCCCCAGAGGCCTGAATTTTAATATTTTCTAACTAAATTCATTGCCAGAAGAATTGGAACGAATATATTGAGTATAATTACAACAATCATGTTGCGCTCACCTCTCAGCTTGTTCACCCGGCTCCGCCTGGCACTCGTCGTTCTCGGACTCATCCTTTGCGTCCGTTATGGCCATGGCCAAGCCCCTGCCCCGGCCCTTCAAAGTTCCGTTTCGCCTCCAGGAGTTGGCCTCCAGGTCATGGAGCCGACCGCTGGTGCCAATACCGGCACCGCTAATGCTTCCTACCAGCCCATCGGTGATGGAGCCACCGTGAAGGTGAATTTCCCCACCGTGCCGATCCAGGCCATCATCCCCATCTATGAAGACCTCACGGGCCGGAAACTGATTCTCGACGCGAATCTCCAGGGCAATCAGCTCCGCATCGTTTCGAAGCAGGCTCCTGACCAAAAAGAAGCCATCGCCTTCATCGAGGCGAATCTGCTCATGAATGGCTACGCCTTCATTCATGTCGATCCCACGACCTCCAAGCTCGTCAATCACAGCGCAGGCACCAATGTCTCGAATCTGGGCCTCTCTGTCTATAACTCTCCCTCCGAGCTGCCCCAGTATGAAGAAATCTGCCACTACGTCCTGCCACTGCAATACGTGGCCGCTAGTGACGCTGCGAAGGCCTTCATCGAAGCCGTGAAGCCACATCCCTATGGCTCCCTGATGCCTGTCGCTAATGACACGGCCCTACTCATCACAGAAAACAGCTCCACCATCCGCGCCATCATCAAAATGGCGGAAATCTTCGATGTTCCCCCTACCCAGATCACCGTGGAGATGATCAAGCTGGAGCGTGCAGATGTGGAGATCGTCGCAGAAGTCATCGGTGAGCTCTTTGGTGAAGATGAAAAAGAAAGCTCCACCAGTGGCGCGGGCGCTACACAGCCGTCCTCCGCAGTCCCTGCCGTGCCTGGCATGCCGCGTCCAGCTGGTGCCACTAGCCCCACTGCACAGAATCAGGCCGCAGCCGCAGCGAATGCCTCCACCACCAATCGCGGCTCTGCCAAGGTGAAAGTCCTCCCCTATCGCCGCACGAATGAACTCCTCGTCCAGGCACGCCCGGTGGACATCGAGCAGATCAAAGGCCTGGTCGAAAAGCTCGACAAACAGGACGCTGGCAGTGCCCCACGGAAATTCCGCCTGAAGCACCTCAGCGTGCTCGATTTCCTCCCCGCAGCGCGTGACACACTGGCTCGCGATACCGACATCCAGTCTGAGAGCGGTGGTGCCACCTCTGGCGGCGGCAATGGCGGTCGCCGCGTCGCACAAAACACCTCTAGCAGTGATCGAGACTCCAACCGCAACAGCTTCGCCAACAACAACTCAAGCAGTGGCTTCGGAAGCACCGGCTACGGCGGCTATGGTAGCAACGGTTACAGTGGCAGCACCTTCAGTGGGAATCGCAGCCTGCTCGATGATCCGCAGACCGTCGGCTCACCAGAGTCCGTCAGCGTGGGCAAAACGCACCTCATCGCCGATCCACAGAGCAACAGTCTCATCGTCTCAGGCTCCCCAGAGCACATCAGCCGCATCGAGCAGTTACTTTTGGAAATGGATATTCAGCCGCAGCAGATTTACATCACGGCCATCATCGGTCAGCTCAGCCTCGGGAATAACTACAACTACGGCTTCGATTTCCTGAAGCTCCTCAATGACTTCAGCGTCCGTGACAGCACCTCCTCTGGTGCGGTGAACATCCCAGCGAATTTCAGCAACTTCGCCTTCAACAAACTGAACTTCTACGGTCAGCTAGGCTCCCTGAGCAGCTACCTCAAAGTCATCGACGGCGATACCGACTTCAAAGTGCTGGCCAATCCCAGCGTCTTTGCCCGCAATGCAGCCAAATCCACTATCTCCAGCGGTCAGCGCATCGCCGTCCCGGCCAATATCCTCTCCAATGCAGGCTTTGCAGGCGGTGTGGCCAATAACAGCGTCAGCGTGGAATACCGTGAGGTGCTGCTGAAACTGGAAGTCATCCCCCTCATCAATTCCGATGACAAAGTCACCCTGCGCATCGCTCAAACCAACGACAACATCGTCGGAAGCCAGATCATCTCTGGTAATACCGTGCCCACCATCGGCACCCAGGAGCTCGTGACCGAAGTCACCGTCAATGATGGCTCCACCGTCGTGCTCGGCGGCCTCATCACAGAACGCGTGAGCGATAGCAAAAACGGCGTCATCTTCCTGCGCCGGATGCCCATTCTGAAGCACCTTTTCTCCACCACCTCAAAAACCAGCACGCGTGAGGAGCTGCTCATCTTTATCCAGCCACACATCATCAAGGAAGACGACATCGCAGATGGCAGCAATCGCATCGAGCGCGGTCGCTCCAATCTCTACGACGAAGCGCTCGAATACAGCAGCCCCCGTCTCGAAGACATCCCCCGCGCCCTGCCCTATCACGAGCGCAGCGGTAAGTGATACCGCCGCGTTTTGACTCGCATCACCTTTTTCGTTCTTCCGTTCATTTGTGGGCTCACTGCCGCGACTCCGTGCTGTCGATGATCAGTCCAGCCGGTGGGATAGGCCCGGTCATACCGGCCTCTCCGATGGGGATCTCTGATCCAGCAGCGGGCTTGGCCCCTGTGCCACGCATGTTGATGATTTTTTTCATCAGATCGAACCAGAACTGGGCTCCGAGAGCAGCTGCGGCACCCGCCATGAGCCACCCCAGCAGACTCTCAAAAAAAGTGCTGAATGGCTTCGCTTTCCAGGTCTCCACCGTGGTGCGATTCCAGCCGACGGGGAAACCTGCGGTGGATAAGTCGGCTACAGCCTCATCAAAGATGGCGCGTGCTCCAGCAGACTGCTCGTAGCCCATTTTCACAGCGAGATCCGTCTGCGCCTCTACGGCGGCCTCTGCTTTTTGCACAAAGGCGTTTCTCAGATCATCGTTCGTGCTCAGGCCCCTAGTGATGGCGATGACATTCAGATTACACGCCACCGCCAGCACGATGCCCAGGGCGAAATTCCATGCCTGAGTGAGCCGCTTATACCAGCCCGTGCTACGCTCCATCATGGCATCAAACCATTGACCCGCCAGGAACTGGAAAACACTCAGTGGCTCCTGACCAGGGAGGATATTCCGCTCCACATCACGGCTGAGAGCCTGGAGCGGCCCGCGTGCATCATCTGGCAGCGTGCGCAGCCCAGACTGCACCTGCTCCCAGCGAGACTCCGCCCGCTCATCGCCCGTGCCCTTTGTCTCCAAAATATCCAGCAGCACCTGGCTGAACTGCGTCGTCGGCAGATAGGAGGGGAAGTTCCGCGCCTCTGCACCTCCAGCGCCCGTCTGGCGCAGCGTGCTCACGACCAGCGGGTGCTTCACAAAGTCCTGCAACGGCTTCGCATCCTTCCCATGCCCATTTTGGGGCAGCAGATGGGCGATGGACTTCCACAGCATCTTCCCCCGTGCATTGGTCCAGGAGAGGATCATCTCGCTCGTCGTGGATACGAGCACGCTGAAGAGGAAAAAGATAAACGATAGCCCGAGGGCTACATCGAGAGTCTGGAGCATAGGAAATGGTCAGTTCCCAGTCCGCCGAGAAATGTGAAACGGAAGCAGCGAACGGGAGGGATCAGTGCATTTCCACCTCGCAGTGGCCGAGGCCGCCGCGGTAGTAGTTGAACTGCACATTCGGGTGATCAGCGAGTAGCGACATCGGCACGGAGCTATCCGCTAGACGCTTCGAAATCATGAGCGCGGTGAGGCGCTGGCCCAGCGGATTGTCATGCATGCCCGCGTGCCAGATGCTCACCTTCTCAGCCATCCATGTCTCCTTCGGCCCCACGGTGATGGCCATCTTCGGCACCATGGTGATATTCCCACCACCGCTCGTGCGTGCATTCTGCGCCAGAGTGATCGGGTGCAGATCGACGACGCGAGTGCTTAGTTTACGGAATTCCGCAGGAGGCGGCGGCTCGTTCTTCCATTTTCCCGTGCGCTTTGGCGGATCATTGAAGGCCCAGTGCTTGATGTCGCCCTGACCACCCTGCATGACCACGCAGCGCACACCGCTCTGCCAGCTCTTGACATAATTCGTCACATCCGCCTTCGGGAAATGCAGCTGCGTATCCGGCATGCAGAGCTTTTTCTGCATCCGATCAAAGCAGAGCGAGCGGTCCGCCTTTTCAAACGAAAGCGGATGATCCATGGAGACCTCCTTTTTCGTATCCTCATCATACCACTCGTCCATGCCCCAGAAATGGCCATCCTTGATGGAAATAGCCATGTCATTGACCAGGCGTGCCACTAGCGGGAGCTGCTCCGTCGGCCCGATAGGCCCGCAGATGCCCGCAGGATTATCCGGCGTGGCCTGCTTCCAGGCGTGGATGTACTCCAGCGCCTCCGCCAGATAAAAATCCTCCAGCGTGTCATACATGACGACTTTAAACCCAGGGCGGCTGAGTTGGCGCAGATCACGCTCCGTGAGCCGTGCGGCGTCATTGATGAGGTCGTAATCGAGGGTGGTGTAATCCCACCAGTCCGGTGCGATGTGGCTGATTTTGCGCGGCATGGCTCGTTTGCTTTCTGTTTAGGGTAACTTGATGGATCGAGTCTCAGGGAGAACGTACGTTTTGCCAAGTGCTCATCTCCCATGGTAGGAAAAAACTTCGCAATACAGGCCCAGCCGCACTCAAGGCATAGCCACACGCTGCTGCCAGCACACCAGTGTCGGTCCTCCTTTTGCGAAAAAGATGACCAGGGCGTGAATTGCCATGCAAACCACTCTCCACATGATACCTGCCCGCATGGAAGACGATCAAAACATGCTCCAACACCCAGATGCTCTCACTCGCTTGCGCTATGTCGTGCACCGCCTGCGGGCCCCCGGTGGCTGCCCCTGGGACATGGAGCAGACACACCAGACACTCATCCCCCACGTCATCGAGGAGGCCTACGAAGTCGCCGAAGCCATCCGCAGTGGCGATCCAGCCCAGATTTGCGACGAACTCGGCGATCTGCTCCTCCAGCCCATCCTCCATGCCGAAATCGCCTCCGAAACTGGAGCCTTCGATCTCGATCAGATGGCCCACGGACTCACCGAAAAGCTCATCCGCCGCCATCCACACGTCTTTGGCACTGCCAATGCTGCCACCAGCGACGCCGTCCTTACTCAATGGGATGCCATCAAACGCATCGAAAAAGGCACCCAGCACGAAGGCATGCTCCACGGCACAGGCAGCGGTTTACCAGCCCTCATGCGCGGCCAAAAACTCCAAAAAAAAGCCGCCCGTGTCGGCTTCGACTGGCCAGACGCCAAACCCGTCATCGACAAAATCCGCGAGGAAACCACTGAGCTCGAAGAAGCCATCCAAAGCGGCAACGCAGCCCACATCGAAGAGGAAATCGGTGATCTTTTCTTCAGCGTCGTCAATCTCGCCCGCAAGCTCGGCATTGAGTCCGAATCCGCCCTCGCCGCCGCCAATGACAAATTCACCCGCCGCTTCCACGCCATGGAAATGCACCTCCGTGAGAAAGGCCGCGAGCTCGGCCAACTCTCCCTCACCGAGATGGATGAGGCATGGGACGCCGTGAAAAGCAGCGAATAGCTCCAGCACTCCATACAACCTCACAGACCATGAATCGTCGCCATCTCCTCCACACAGCCCTTTTCTCTGCGATCTCTGCCGCCGCTGCCGATAAAGCACGGCCTCCACGCATCATCCTGCGCTCATCCTGGCAGACGGTGAATATCGGAGACATCGCACACACCCCTGGAGTGCTCGCCTTGCTGGAAAAACACCTGCCAGAGGCCGAAATCCGCCTTTGGCCCTCCAAGCTAGACAACGGCGTCGCGGAGATGCTCGCCGCACGTTTCCCCAAACTCATCATCATCAGTAACAAAACACTGAAGCAGGCTTTTGAGGAATGCGACTTCCTCCTGCACGGCAGCGGCCCCTCACTCGTCGCTCAAAATGATGTCGAAAAGTGGTCCAAAGCCACCGGCAAGCCCTACGGCATCTACGGCATCACCTTCAGCGCCCAGGGCTCCACCTCCACCAAGCCCTCCTCCGAATCCGCGCTCACCAAAACCATCCAAATCATGAGCGGAGCCCGATTCGTCTATTTCCGTGATTCGACTTCTCTCGCACTCGCAAAAGCAAAAGGCTGCACCGCCCCGCTCATGGACTACGGCCCAGATGGAGCCTTCGCCGTCGATTTAGCCGATGACACAAAGGCAGAAGCCTTCCTGCAGGCCAACGGCCTCGAACACGGCAAATTCCTCTGCTGCATCCCCCGCCTACGCTTCACCCCCTACTGGACCATCCCCGAGAAAAAAGCCCAGAGAGACGAAACCAAGCACACCCGCAACGAGGCCATGAAAGAGCACGACTGCAAACCGCTCCGTGACGCCATCCTCAGCGTGATCGAAAACACCCAGCTCAAAGTATTGCTCTGTCCCGAGGACAAAACGCAAATGGCCGTCGCCAAAGAAATGCTCTACGACAAACTCCCCGCAGCAGCGCAATCCCGCGTCGTCTGGCGAGAGAGCTACTGGCTCACCGATGAGGCCATCAGCACCTACCGACGCAGCGCAGGCCTCTTTGGCCATGAAATGCACAGCCCCATCATGTGCATCGGCAATGGCATCCCCGCCATCGTCTGCCGCTGGGCAGAGCAGACCAGCAAAGGCCTCATGTGGCGTGACATCGGCCTCAGCGACTGGCTATTTGACCTCGATCACGAAGACCAACTCGCCCAGGTAGCCAACACCGTACTCGCCATGGCCCAAGACCCCGCCGCCGCGAAGGCCAAAGCCCTGAAAGCACGCGACTTCGTCATGAGCCGCTTCGCTGCGAGCATGAAAGTTCTGCGCAGCGAACTCCCCTAAAAAAACAGCAGGCGGGACCGAAATCAGTCCCGCCT
Organism: Verrucomicrobiaceae bacterium; assembly: GCA_016713035.1. Taxonomy (NCBI): domain Bacteria; kingdom Pseudomonadati; phylum Verrucomicrobiota; class Verrucomicrobiia; order Verrucomicrobiales; family Verrucomicrobiaceae; species Verrucomicrobiaceae bacterium. The sequence continues at coordinate 46,556 of JADJPW010000004.1, read as the reverse complement.
GCTAAAAAATATTAGACTCGGTGTCTCTATTACACCAATCCAGCAGCCTTCAGCGTCTTGAAAGCACCGTTCTTGTTCACGGTCTTCAGAGCACGGGCCGTGAGCTTCACGTCGATGAATTTGCCGAGCTCAGGCACCCAGATGCGCTTCTTGCGCAGATTTGGGAGGATGACGCGCTTCACACGCTTCGTGATGTGACGGCCGATACCGCCTTCTTTCTTCGCTTTACCGCTGCGATGAATGTGGTGGCCGCGAGTGACGCCGACGCCGGTGATTTGACAGACTTTAGCCATAAGAGAGAAAAGAGGGTGGGGGGAAAGGGGTGGCGATGGTAGCCGCCTCCCTTCGCCCGTCAAACGCCAATTCATCCGTTCTGGCCCTTCTGAGCGTCCTGGCGGCAGAAAAATGCCCCCATTCGCCCCATTTCGCTCCAAATTGTCAAAAAATCCCACGTCTCTGACCTCCATCACCGCCAGATTCCTCCCCTCATGAGCCTCCAACAGCCCCGCATCGAAATCAGCATCAGCACCCAGCGACTGCGCCTTTTTGACGGACCGCGCCTCCAGCAAGAATGGCCATGCAGCACCTCCAAGTTCGGCATCGGCAGCCAAGAAGGCAGCAACAAAACCCCCCTCGGCAGCTTCGTCATCCGGGAAAAGCACGGCGAAGGCGCAGAAAGTGGCACCATCTTCAAAAGCCGCCAACCTGTAGGCCAATGGACCTCTGGAATGGATACCAAGTCCGACTTCGTCCTCACCCGCATCCTCTGGCTGCATGGCACCCAGTCCCACAACGCGAACACCTACCAGCGCTACATCTACATCCACGGCACCAACGATGAAAAAGCCATCGGCCGCCGCGACAGTCATGGCTGCATACGAATGCGCAACCGCGACGTCATCACCCTCTTCGACCTCGTACCACTTAGCACGCCAGTCTGGATCGGAGAATGAGCATGAAGAGACAGTAGCAGAACGACACCTCATAAATCCATCGGCTAGGCCCTCTCATCCTATGCGAAGGCCTTGCTGATTTCGGCGTGTGCAGCCGCCACTGAAGGATCGCGCTCCATCATGGCCGCATACCGAGCGGCAAACTTACCGCTTTCATTCAGGCCGGTGAGCAGGACGCGTGCTTCATTGACCAAGGCATCGGCACGCTCTGTTGTAATGTCGGCCTTCCTCCTCCATCGCCTCGTCGATCATCACGACCAGCTGTGACAGCTCCCCGAAGCCACGCGAAGCGGGCATCGCCCGTGAGCAGCTGCAGGAAGTGATTGGGGCCCTGAACCACGTTGCCCTCCTTCTCATATGACGCACGCTCGGCGATCATGAGGATCTTGTGAAGGCTGAGGAGCCTGATTGCGAAGGGTGGGCAGGGGATGGTCGTCCATGGTGGGAGACTGTCGTCCTTCGATGCACTTCGCAAGCGAGCTTGCCGAGCCCGATCTGGATGAGGAGATCGAGTTCAGCTTCCTCGTGGCCAAGGCTCTGGGCTGCACCGGCGTGACCACCGAGCGCAATGCCATCCTCGCTGCGCGTGTGGCACCCTTTGCGGACAAACACAAGATCTGGGTCGGCCTCCACAACCACACGAACAACCTGCCGGACATAGACAAGTTCGACTTCATCCTGGATCTCGGCCAATACATCGGCTTCAACCTCGACATCGGCCACTACGTCGCCGGCACCAAGGGCAAATCACCGATCCCCGTGCTTGAGAAGTATCACAACCGCATTACGAACCTCCACCTCAAAGACCGCACCGCCGACGGCGGCAACGTCCCTTGGGGTCAAGGCCAGACACCGATCAAGGAAGTGCTTCAGCTCATGAAAAAGGAAAAGTGGACCTTTCCCGCCGAGATCGAGCTCGAATACAAGATCCCCGAAGGCTCCACCGCCGTCGCCGAGGTGAAGAAGTGCGTGCAGTATTGCCGCGAGGCGCTGGCGTGAGGGGTGCGCGTGTAAAAAGGGAGCGCGGAGACTCTTCTCCGCTTCTTCAAATGGCGGCGAAGCCGCGAAGATAGAGGCGGACAGGAACCGAAGCGAAGCGGAGATAGCCAGCCGAAGGCTGCCCGAAGGGCGAACGAAGTGAGGCAATGTCCGCGCTCCGCTCCACTCATCTAGTTTCGCTCCCAAAGAACGAAACCCGTCTTCAAACCCGCTTTGGCCGGATTTTCACGAATGCAGGCCTTCACGGTGCTGAAGTGCTCGGGACTGCGGATGAGGCGGTCGAAGTCATCGGGCTGCCAGAAGGGATTCAGGGCGCTGAGGCCGGTTTGGTGGATGAAACGGCTCGAAACGCCTTTCCAGCCTTGCATCGTGTCGGGGAGGGGTTCTTCATCGCGGAGCGTGAAGAGGACGTGGACGTGATTGGGCATGATGTCGTAGCTCCAGAGATCGTAGCGCTGACCGTCGAAGTGATGGAGGCGGTCGGCGACGATTTGAGCGAGGCGTGGATCACGCAGGGCGCAGGAGCCGTGCGCGGCGTCGAGATGTTCGTCGAGCTTATCGGAGAACTGGCCGTGGTCGCAGGCTTCGGTTAGGCCGTCCTACGGTAGTTGATTCGCGGTGATGAAGACATCGCGGGCGCAAAGCGAGTCGTCGAGGAGTTCACGCGGCAACGAATCGTCGAGGCTGAAGGTGACGATCTGCGGTTTGTTGTTTTTTGCACCCTTATCCCGTCTCCCAGGGGCTTGCTGGAGATGAACAGGCACATGCCTGCAATAACAAATCTAACAAAAAGCCTGGCTACTTATTTATTTAGGGCACCTCTGGAAACCTCCTTTCCCCAGGCAATTCATTGATCGAGAGCAAACATAGGCCATAAAAGGGGCCATGAAGCGCTACCGCAAGACAGAACGAGGCGGCGGACTGTTCTCCGCCATTGAACATGAGCAGGCCGTCGCCGCCAAAACCCTCGGCATCCTCAAGCTGCGCGACGTTATCTCTTGGGAAAGTTTCCGCCCGCTGCTCGAAGATCTCACTGGCTACGCCACCCGCGACTGGACCAAGGGCGGCAAGCCCCCGTTCGACCCGGTGCTGATGTTCAAAGTCCTTGTGCTACAGAAGTTCCACGGCCTCAGCGACGACGACACCGAGGAGCAATTCTTTGACCGCACCAGTTTTAAAGCCTTCCTCGGTCTGCGCATCGGCGACGACATCCCCGACGCCAAAACACTCTGGGACTTCAAGCAACGCATCGAAGAGGACGGTCGCGAAGGCGGTCGCAAACTCTTCGACACCTTCGGCCAGATGCTCGAAAGCAAAGGCATCGTCGCGCGAGAAGGCAGCATCGTGGACGCCAGCTTCACGGAAGCCCCACGCCAGCGCAACAGCCGCGAGGCGAACCAGCGCATCAAGCAGGGCGAACGCCCTGAAGAGTTCGACGAGAACCCCCGCCGTGGGCCGCCAGAAAGACAGCGAAGCACGCTGGACGAAGAAGAACAACGAGTCGCACTACGGCTGGAAGAACCATGTGAAGGCCGACTTGAAAACCAAGATCATCCTGAACTCCACCACCACGCCCGCCAGCGTGCACGACAGTCAGGTGTTTGAAGGACTGCTTGATGACAAAGATCAGGCCGTGCTCGCCGACTCGGCCTATCACAGCGAGGAGCACGAGGCGCATCTCATCAAGATCAACGCGCAGGAGTTCCTGATGCGCAAAGCCACGCGAGGCCACCCGTTGAGCGAGAAAGAAATGCGCGCCAACCATACGATCAGCCGGATGCGTGTGAGGTAGAGCACATCTTCGCGCGGATGGCGCAAATGGGAGCCGATCTATGTCGAAGCATCGGATTGAAACGAGCCACACAGCACAACCACCTCAGCAATCTGGTCTACAACATGGACCGCTATGCCTGTTTGGTTCGCTAAAGCACCCGTAAAGGGTGATCAAAGCCAGAAAAGGTACCTGCACAGCCTCCAAACAGCCGAATCCTAGCGCCTCAAAGCGAAACAAGCCCTCTGCAAAGCAAGACAGGAAGGTCGAACAATCGTTTTTTCGCTCCCAAAAACGGACTTCAAAAAACAACCCCTATCCAGAGGTGCCCTTTACTTATTTATTTTATGGCACGCTTTCACGCGTCGGTGAGCTTGCGCGGGAGTATGGCGGCTCACGGGTGCTGGTGGTGAGTGATCCGGGCATCGTGACGGCGGGTTACACGGAGCGTGCTTCGGGCTTTTTGAGGGAGGCGGGTCTGGCGGTCGAGATTTTCGGCCAGGTGCGGGAAAATCCGAGCACGGAGGATGTGGATGCTTGTGTGAAGGTGGCGCGGGAGTTTGGCGCGGACTTCATCATCGGCCTTGGTGGCGGCAGCAGCATGGACACGGCGAAGGGCTGCAACTTCATCCTCACCAACTGCGGTCGCATTCACGACTACTGGGGCACCGGCAAGGCCACGAAGCCCATGCTGCCGATCATCGCCATCCCAACGACGGCAGGCACCGGCAGCGAGTGCCAGAGCTATGCGCTCATCTCCGATGCCGAAACGCATGTCAAAATGGCCTGCGGCGATCCCAAAGCTGCTGCGAAGGCCGCCATCCTCGATCCTGAGCTGACGGTGTCGCAGCCGCAACGTGTGACCGTTTGCACCGGCATCGACGCCATCTCGCATGCGCTGGAAACGGCCGTCACGAAGAAACGCAATGCCCTCAGCATGCTTTACTCGCGCGAGGGCTTCCGCCTTTGCCATGCAGGCTTCCCGCGTGTGCTGCGGAACCCAAAAGACACCGAGGCACGCGGCATGATGCTCCTCGGCGCGGCCTACGCGGGTATCGCCATCGAAAACAGCATGCTAGGAGCCGCTCACTCCTGCGCGAATCCACTCACCGCCCTCTTCCACGTCACGCACGGCGATGCCGTGGGCGTCATGCTGCCGCACGTCATCCGTTTCAATGCCCAGCAGCCCGAAATCGCCGCCATTTACGAATCCTACTTCGACGGCGATCTCGCCGACCGCGTGAGCGAACTGCTCTGGGAAGCCCAAATGCCCCGCACCATCACCGAGCACGGCGTGAAGCTCGAAAACCTCCGCGACCTCGCCGAAATGGCCGCGAAACAGTGGACCGCCCAGTTCAATCCGCGCCTGCCGAGTGTGGAGGACTTTGTGGAGCTGTATCGCTCGGCGTTGGGATGATTTCTCACACCGCCCCGACTTGGCGCAGCCATTCCTCTAGATTGTAGTAGTTCGTGATGCGGGCCACGAGGCTACCCTTCAGCTCAAAGAATGCCCCAACACGTAGGCGGTAGCGCTGGCCCGTAGCAGGCGGCAGTCCGTCATCGGTGGAGAGGTATTCGCCTTCGATGAAAAACTCCGCCGCGCCGCGTGAGCCGCTTTCATCGGCAAAGACGACGAGATCGACGACTTGCTCGCGATAGCAGCGGTCCATGCGCTGGAGGAAGGCCTCAAAGGCCGCTTTCCCCACCTCACAGCCGCCTTGATTGATGTCGTGCGCCACATCATCGGCCAGGAGGCGGAGGAAGGCGGCACGGTCGCCAGAGTTGAAGGTGGCGTAGTAAGTGTGGATGAGCTGGAGAGCGTTTTCGCGTGGGCTGGTCATGGCCACACGAGCATGTGGAGATGCCGCAAGGCGTCAATGTAGAGCTAACGGGCGCTGGCACTTCATTAGGAAGCCTGGTTCAAGGTTCAGCTCGGTCGCCCACGATCACCCGCATAAATCTATAAAATAGCCTGGATCAAAGTTACATTTGTTATTGCTGGCTTGATCGCCGTTATCCAATGGTCTGCGTTCTCCACCTCATGGAAAACAATTTGCCTGAGTACTTAGTATCCCGGTCAAAGCGCAGCCAGTCGAGGTAGCTCTCCGCCGACTCACGCGGCAGCAGCACCAGCAGCGCCAGCACCCCGAGCTGAAACACTGCCAGCACCTGGATCAGGCCTGGAATGGCAAAACGTCCAAATTTGGACTCAAGAGTGTCGATAAGCCGCATGGGGTAGGCGAGCGGGCCGCCGATCATGGGCGCTGCCCGGATCAAAGCGAGCGCATTTTAGCCACCAGAACAGCAATTTACGGGTCGGGGATTTTGGCAAAGAAGTCGGCGGACAGCAGGGACGCCTAGCTGGCCAGGCTGAGGTTTAGGCTGTGGAGAGGAGCGCGGACACTCCTGTCCGCTTCTTCTCTTCGCCGCCATTCTAATGACATTTAGCATTGCTACTTTTTTGGAGAATTTAGGCTGGGCAGTAAGAAGGTTATTTGGTACTGAGTGCCCGATGAAATCCTTCATAAGCCTTGTCTTTGCCGTTTTCATGATTGTCGGTATCGCCTCTGCGCAAAACATCCACGGCTTGCCCTTCACACCTGTCCTGGGGCCTGCACAGCCTTCTGGGCTTTTTGGTAGGTTGCTCGATGAACCGCATGTGATCGAGGTTAGCAAAGTCAGCAGTGGCGGTCGCGAAAGCGGCAATTTCAGCATCGTATTCAACCGATATGGCCAACCCAGCGTCACCATGACACAACAAGGCCATGTCACGTTCGAGTCGATATTTGTGTCCAACCTAGTCACTGGTGGAAAGTACCGGATCCCGCAGAGTGTGGTCGCCATTCTTGGCCATGAAGCGACGCTGCAGATCATACGTGGGCACTATGGCGAGCAAATCAGCGACCTGCGTGACTCCAGTCCCTTCCGTGCTGTTGTCTGGGATCAAGGCATCGGCGAAAGCACTTACTCTATCGTGCTGCAGGAGGCCAGTGGTCGCCTACACCACCTCAAAGGGCTGATGGAGGACAAAGCGACGCGTGCCATTGCCGCACACCTCATACGTGGACGCAGTTTTGAATTCCCCGCCGTGCTGGACGATGCCCTACGGACGCCCGAGCAGCGAAACGAACGCGCCAAACCCAAAAACGCCGCCACCGCCGTCCTCCAGCGCTATCTCGGCAAATGGCGGGGCGCTTTGGATGACAACCCAAAAGCCACCGTCGAAATGTCATGCTACGCTCGGCCTGACGGTAGCGGCATCTGGCGTGAAATCACCTTTAACGACGGCTCAAGCGACATACCACCCGTGCCAGACGTCACCATCGTCGAGTATTCTAATGCAGATAAAACCTACCACGTTAGTAGTCGGGCTCCGGGCGGCCTACCACCGCTGCATAGCACATGGGACGAAAACACACGCACTTTCACCACAGTGATGCCCGTCGAGGATCTTGGCCTCAAACGCGTGAATACCGCCACCTTCACCCGCGAGGACCGCATCGACTGGAAGACCACCACCAAAAACCAAAAAGAAGAGATCATTGCCACCAATGGCGGCCATTATGACCGCATTTTCGACACCACGGATGTCCCAGACTCAGCTCCAACCCGGATCACTGACGGAGAGATAACCGTGTCACAGCCAGCTTTATCGGTCCTGCCTAAAGTCGATTTTTCAAGTTTAAGCTCCAGTCCGCCGTTTCGTGCCCGCGTCACCGCAGTCAAGGTTACGGAGGACTCCGTTAGTGCGAAGTTTGTGCTCATCAACGACTATGAGAAGAATCTGAATTATTCAGCCAAAGGAGTGGGCGCATCGCCAATTGCAAAATCGTTGGCTCAGCTCAAGGAGGGCACGATTTATGAATTTCCTTACTGCCTCCACCATCTTGATGGAAAACCTGCCAACGGCCCCACAACGCCCGCGATGAGGGAACTCGCACCTTTCATTGGCGTATGGAAGGTACGAGTCCGCGACAGGTGGGGCGTATTACAGGAGTCTCCCTTACGCATACGCTATTTCTGGTCTGCCGATGGTACGTTTATTTGGCGTGAACAGATCACTCCGAACTCCGGACTCCTGGAATACGCGCGCCACGACAAGGACACAGACCGCTATGTGTGTGCCTGTGAGCTCTTTGAGACGGACGTGAAGAAAAACAACGCCAGATGGGACGCTGCTTCACGCAGTTACACCACAGAGCTTACCCTCGGCAGCAGCCCACCAGGTACCGTACGTGCTGAGCGCGTACGCACCTTCAAAACGGACGACCTAGTGGAGTGGCACAACAAAGAAATGAATGCCGACGGCAAGGTGGTGCATGAAACTTCAGGCATCTTCGAGCGCATCAAATAAGTAGCCAGTCTCTAAGTTACATTTGTAGTTTCTGGCTCGACAGCCATTTCCCAATGGTCTGCATGCTCCACTTCATGGAGGTTTGCCCAAAATGGGCCGAGTGGCTTCAAACGAGCCAGAAACCGATGGCTAGGACGATCAGGACGAGGAGGTCGCGTGGGCTGAAGTGATCTGCGGCTCCGGTATGTCGCAGGAGCTTGAAGAGAGCGCCCGTGGGGCAGCCGTAGCGGCAGTAGGCGAGGGGGGTGATGGTCGCCCATAGCAGGCCACATATGGCTAGGGCTAGGCTCGACCAGCCCGCGATGCGGAAAAGATACGCGTCAAAGGGCTCCAGCGCATTCAAGTCCACTCCCAGTCCACGCAGCGCGACGAAGAAGATGAACGCCAGCAGCACAAAAGGCACAGCACTCAGCACTTGCTCCATCTGTCGGCTCGGATGCCATTGCCAGCGTAGGCGGCGGGCCACGAGCTGCTGTAGGGCTCCGTGTGGGCAGATATGGTGGCAATAGAGCTGCTTCGCTGTGAAGACCGGTCCGAGTAGTGCCACGACTGCTAGCGCCACGAGCCCCGCCGCGCTGCGCCAAGGTGCGGCGCTGCCCGCCCAGCCTACCAGTAGCCCCTGACTGAGCATTTCCCCGGCAAAGAAGCCCCCATACAGCACCAGCAGCGCATGATGCAGATGCCGGCACCACGCCACACCGCGCAGTCGAGTAAAAGCCATCACCAGCGCTGCGGCGATCACCACCGCATGCCCCACATCCTGCCAGCGCCAGCGGATGAGCTGCCACCACGGCTTCTGCGATTCAGTCTCTTTTACATACGCACGCGCACGCACTCGCAGTCCCTCGGCCACGCCATAGCTCGTCTGGGTCGCGCCGGAGACGCCTTCCACGCCTTCCTTGGCGAAATCCATCTCTGCGATCTGGCGCATCGTTTTGCCATCAAATGTCTTTAGGTAGGCCGCATCGCCCGTCACATAGCCTACGTAGGCCTCTGTATCGAAACTCCGCCGCAGGGCGATGTGGCGCAGGGTGATGCCATCTGGCTCCAGCAGCAGCAGCGTATCACTGGGGCCTTTATAGCCCACCACACCATCGCTCGCTGGTGCGGTGCGTAGTGCGATGGCGATGAGGTGGCCTTTTGCATTCAGCACCGCCATGCGGGTGCCTTGCGCACGCAGCGATGCGGCTTGGGGCTCGATACGGCGCACCTCCTCCAGCGTGATCGCATCGGGGAAGCGCAGGGAGGACTCTGCGCTGCGTCCCACACGGCGCTGCACGCCCTCGGCGATGGCGCTGCTCGTCAATGTAGCGCCGGAGACTGCATCCGGCTGCAAGGCGATGACTTCATCCGTCTTTTTGTTTTTGAACTGCTCAAAGAAGCTGCGCTCTCGCACGACTTCCGCGATGTGGTCACTCGTATCCCCGCTGCGCAGCACCCGGAGGCCGATGATGCGGCGATTCATGTCCAGAGCGATGAGGGTATCCGTAGAGCCCGAGTAGCCGATGATGTCATCGGAGAGAGGCGCGGTGCGCATCACATAGCCAAGCGTGATGCCACTGGCATCACGCACCGCAGCTCTATCCGCTACAGGCTCCAAAACCGCTGCGGTGGGGAAAAAGTCACGCACACGCTCCACCGTTAGCGCGGCATCTGCACCGCGCTGCACACTCTGCGCACGCTGGAGCAGCACCACGGCTACGATCAGCATTCCCACACGCCAGAGGCGCAGCGTGAGTAGGCGGGCAGAGTGCAGCAGAGACGCAGTTTTCATCACGTACATCTGCTTTACAGCGGGCCATGCGTGGCCTCATGCAGCTCACGGGCCTGCTCCTGCCAGCGATCACGCACGGCACGGTTTTTGAAGGACAAAATCTCACTGAATGCTCGCAGATCATCGGCATCCCATTCTGCGATTTGCCGCCAGGTGCGGATGCCGTGGGCGAGGAGTTGGTCCCGCAGCACTTTTTTGATGCCTTTGATCCGTGTCAGGTCATCTCCCGCTTCGGGTGGGAGCTGCGCAGCCTGTTGGGCGGCCTTTTCCTTTGCTCGCTGCTGATTTTCCAGCCCATCGCGGATCAGGTTTGCTGCATCGAGCCGCTTCTGGCTCCCTTCCAGACTGCGGCGGGCCAAAGCGAGCCCGGCGAGGTCTGGCGGTGTTTTTTTCTCCAACTCCGCGACGCGGCGCAGCCAATCATCCCGCTCCTGCGTCAGTGCATCCTTGGCCGCAGTCTTGGGCAGGAGATCGAATGAGAGCTGCGCGGACTTGGTGGGGGCTGCGGCGGGCTTTGGCGTGATGCGGACGGGTGCGGTGGGTGCGGCGGGTGGAGCGGGTGGAGCGGGTGCCTCGGCCATTTTGGCGGCCAAATCGCTGCGGAGCTGTTGCACCGACGCTTCCAGCTCGATGATGCGTGCGGTGGATTTGGCATCGAGAGAGGCTTTTTCGGCCTCCAGGCGTGTGAGAGCTGATTCGAGCTCTTTTTCGCGTAGGGGCTCCAAAACTGGCACGGGGGCAGGTGTGGCCTGTAACTGACCAAATAAACGCGTGTTTTCCTCACGCAGACTGGAGATGAGGTGATGCAGCTCACTGGCTTCCTCTAGCGGCGCAGAGCTGTGAGGGGGCACATCCGGCCTGCTTTGCCCGCGTCCGCGCCAGATCCAGCCTAGCCATGTGAACACGACTGCCGCTGCCGCCAGCAGCGCAGAGTATTCGAGCAAAAACCATAGAGTCGGGGACACTGGCTAGTATCAAAGCACGGCTTGCACAGCTTTCACCAGCGCAATCCCTGAATTATCGACGATTCATGCCGCGTTGTGGCTTCACCACCTCTTTTCTACACTCTATGATGACTCCTACACCTGCCTCCCGCCGCCGCTTCCTCGAGCTCGCTGCTCTCACTGCCACCTCCGCGCTCACGGGCACTGCTAGGGCTGCTGCGGAGAAAAAAGAGCCCTTCAAAATCTCACTCGCCGAGTGGTCGCTGAACAAGGGCATCTTCGGCAAAGGCAATGCCGAGCGGCACACGCACCTGGACTTCTGCAAGATCGCTCGCAGCCTCGGCATCGACGGGGTGGAGTATGTGAACCAGATGTTTTTCGATAAAGCCGCCGATGCAGCCTACCTCGCTGAAATGAAGAAGCGCCAGGAAGGCGAGGGCGTGAAGGGCCTCCTCATCATGTGCGACCGCGAGGGCAATCTGGGCGACCCCGATGCTGCGAAGCGCACCCTGGCCATCGAGAACCACTACAAATGGCTCGATGCCGCTGCCACTCTGGGCTGCCACAGCATCCGTGTGAATGCCGCCAGCGATGCCAAACTGAGCTGGGATGAGCAAATGAAGCTCGCAGCAGATGGTCTTCATCGACTGAGTGTCGAGGGGGATAAGCGCGGCCTCTTTGTCGTCGTCGAAAACCACGGTGGACTCTCCAGCAATGGCAAATGGCTCACCGGCGTCATGAAAGCCGCAGATCATGCCCGCGTCGGCATCTTACCAGACTTCGGGAATTTCTACACCGACCGGAACAAAGGCGAGCTCTACAATCCCTACCTCGGTCTGCGTGAATTCATGCCATGGGTGAAGAAGGGCATGAGCGCCAAAGCCTACGATTGGGACACTGGCGCGGGCAAATTCTACACAGAAGACCGCCGCGAAGGCCGCGAGATGACGCTCGACTTCGAGCGTCTTATCCGCATCGTCCACGCGGCTGGATACGATGGTTACATCGGCATCGAATACGAAGGCGACAAACACACCGAGATCGAAGGCATCAAGCGCACCAAGCAAGCGCTCGATGAGATCAAAGCGCTGCTCTGATCGACCGCTCGGTGGTTCAAAACAGTTCACGAAAGTGGAATAGCCGCTGCGGGCATGGCTGCGCACCATCCGCGCCACCATGTCTGACCCGACAGACTTCCCTTACTCTCCATTGCGCGATGCGCTCACCTCCATGCTAGGCCGACTCGGCTTCATCGTGGGCGCCGTGGTTGTGGGCTCTTTGCTGGGTTGCGTGAGTGCGACCGGATCTTTGATCGATGGCGTGATGCGCTCACCTGGAGCACCCTTTTGGGCGCTGAGTAGCATCCTGTATGGGCCTGGCGTGTTTGTGCTGGGCATGTTGGTCGTCTTTACGATCCTTTATACCACCTGGGAGTGGCCGCGTTGGCTCGCCACCGTCGCAGTGCTCCTCATGTGGTGGGACATTCATTTGACCCTTTCTCATGTGCTGGAGCAGGAGGCACGTTTTGCTCGTCTCATTCCTCGACAGGAGCAAAACCAGATCACACATTCCCCCTAACCAACAACAAGCACTCCCGCCATGTCCATCGACGACAACACCACTCCCACGTCCGCTGCTGAAACACTCCTCTGGACCGGTCACACGTCACAGTGGGTGCATTTTTGGTTCTACTTCTTCTGTGTGCTGCTCGCGGTAGCTGCTGGGGTGGCCATCCCATTCACTGCGGGGCTTTCTGCCATCGGTTTTGTGCTGCCGATCGGCATGTGGATCGTGCGCTGGTGGGCGACGAAATGCACGGCCTATGAGCTGACCAGCCAGCGTCTGCGCATCCGCAGCGGCATCCTCAATCGCCGCCTCGATGAGATGGAGCTCTACCGCGTGAAGGACTACGCCATGGAGCAGCCGCTGATGCTGCGCATGTTTGGCCTGGGGAATCTCACCCTCATCACCTCAGATGCGACGAATCCCAACGTGGCCATGCGTGCCATCCCACAGGTGGAAACGGTCCGTGAGCAACTCCGCGCTGCCGTGCAAAGCGAGCGTGATCGCAAACGCGTCCGCGAAATGGATGTGGGCACCGATCCGCATCCAGTGTGAGTGTTTTCGCTCCGTCTTCCGCCACGCTACTCCACATACAAAAAGCGGTTCGAGCTGCATAGCACTTGGCATAGGCTAGCGAGAGCTTCTTGGGCGGGATTTGGGACGACTCCTTTGGGGTGCTGGATGTCGTGGTGGTATTGAGTGAGGGCTTTGGTCTGCTCTTCGAGGTAGGAGAGGCAGGTGGTGAGGTCTTTCTCCGTGGCGACGCGGCTGTAGAGCACTTCCCACACACGGCGGAGCTGTGAAGCGCGGTCGCCTGGATAGGTGGCGGTGAGGTGATCCGCCAGGCGGCGTGCGGTTTCGAGCATGAAGGTATCATTCATGAGCAGCAGGGACTGCGGAGCGACGGTGGTCTGGCTGCGCAGCTCGCAGTTCGGGCTCATGGTGGGTGCGTCAAAGGTATCGAGCACGGTGAGTGGCTTGCTGCGGCGCTGCTCGATGTAGATGCTGCGGCGGAAGTCGGCAGCACCTGCGGGATCGACTTTGTTGAGCGTGATGGTGCCTTTGTCGATGCCAGTGATGATACGGCCCTGTGGATCGCGACCGATGCCGCTGGGTGGGCCGTAGCTGGTGGCGACGAGTGTGCCTGTGGCGGCGAGGAGGCTGTCTCGCAGGGTTTCTGCCTCGATGCGGCGGATTTTATAGCGGGCGTAGCGTCGGTTTTCTGGATCAGCGCTGAGGGAGGCCGCGTTCACCGAGGACTGCCGATACGCAGCGCTGGTGAGGATGAGGCGTTGCAGCGTTGTGAGCCGCCAGCCATTTTTGACGAACTCATCGGCGAGGAAATCCAGTAGCTCAGGGTGTGTGGGTAGCTCCCCGAGGCGGCCAAAGTCGCCTGGTGTGCCGACGATGCCGCGTCCCATGTGATGGAGCCAAAAGCGGTTCACCAAAACACGAGCGACGAGGGGATGCCTGCCACTGGTGAGCCAGCGTGCGTAGGCTAGGCGCCGCCCGCTGCTGCCACCTGCGGCGGGCGCGGGGGCAAAGGGCTCATGGCTGAGGATGCTGAGCTCGCCGGGCTCGATGAGTTGCTTTGGCTGCTCATGATCACCACGGTTAAAGAGGTGTGAGGCCTGCGGCTTCTGCTTCACCTCCATGAGGGCCATGATGAAGCCCTCGGTGGGCTTGGTGCTGCGGAGTTTGGTGGCCTCTGCCATCTTCGCATCGACGAGGTCCTGCTTCTTTTTGTCGTAGAGATCGAGAGAGTAGGTAGCGAGCGCGGAGGGGTATTTTTTGATGAGCGCTTTCTGCTCAGGCGTGTGTTTATCCTTCGGTGTGTCGCGTGCGATGCGGAAGGCGGCTTGCTCGGCCTGCGGTACCTTTTTGATTTCCACTTCAAAGATCTCGTCGAGGAATTTTTTGCTCATGGCACGTGCTTGGACCTCGATTTCCTTCGCTTTCACCTCGATCTCGGCCGCGCGGGCACGCTCCTGCGGTGAGTAGAGCGAGTAATGGCGGCCTGCTGGCGTGCGCCATGCCTGCCAATGGTATGCGGGGTCAAAGATGGCCCGCAGGCGGTAATAATCTGCCTGCGTGATGGGATCGTAGCGATGATCATGGCACTGGGCGCAGGCGACCGTGATGCCCATGAGTGAGGAGGTGACGATTTTCATCTGCTCGGCGATGGTCTGGTTCGCGGCGAGGCGTAGATCGGGCGGTGCATCACCAGTGCCATCGGGTGCCGTGCGGAGGAAGGCGGTGGCGATGAGCTGGTCACGCTTCTGCGGATCGAGGACAGCGGCTTGATAATCGCTGTGCGTGGCACCCGCGAGCTCATCACCTGCGAGCTGCTCCTGGATGAAGGTATCCCAGGGCTTGTCCTCATTGAGTGAGCGGATGACGTAGTCACGATAGCGCCAGGCATGCGGACGCGGGCTATCGGCCTCGGAGGCTCCATTCGAGTCCATGTAGCCTGCTACATCCAGCCAGTGCCGTGCCCAGCGCTCACCGTAGGCTTTTGAGGCGAGGAGCCGATCCACGAGCCGGATGTAGGCACTGTCAGAGGTATCGGCCAAAAAAGCGGCCACTTCCTCCGGCGTGGGCAGTAGGCCCGTGAGATCGAGCGTGAGACGGCGGATCAAAGTGCGGCGATCTGCCTCTGGAGCCATGTGGAGGCCCTTTTCATGCATTTTCGCCAAGAGGAAGGCGTCGATGGGATTGCTCACCGTGGAGCGCGGATCGCTGATGGGCGGCGCTGGTGGCCGCTTCACGGGCTGAAATGCCCAGTAGCTGCGATCTTCGTCCGAAATGATCGGTCCGGGTGCGAGTGCGGTGGGCTCTGGTTTGGCAGTTTGGGCTCCTTGGGCGATCCAGCGCTCTAAGACGGCGATTTCGGCCTCGGTGAGTTTTTTGCCTTTTTCGGGCATTTCGCCGCTGCGGACGATTTCGATGAGTTTGCTCTTCGCAGGCTGCCCAGGGAGGATGATTTCGTGCATGAAGCGCCGCAGCCGCAGATCGACTCCGCCTTCAGGCTTTTCCTCCTCACCATGGCAGTGCGTGCAGTGTGCTTTCACGATGGGTCGCACGTCTTTTTCAAAAGTGAGCACCGCATCCGCCGCCGCAGCGGGGATGGTGGTGAGGAGGAAAAGGGCGGCAGACGGCAGCTTCATCATGGGGGATGATAAACCTACGCTGCGTGCCGGGCTCTTTTGACCATCATCTCGCACACGCGGTGCGGGGGGATTTGCCAGCGCGGTTACTAGGCTACAAAGTGGGCGGCATGATGCGTTTTGTTTTCTCTGCGGTGCTGCTGCTACTCACGTCTGCTCATGCGGATGAGCGTTGGCATTTTTTGGACAATGGAAAGGTTCGCTTGGGGGTGAATCTCACGGCGGGCGGCTGCATCGGCTGGTTTTCGCATGCGGGATCACAGGAGAATGTGCTGGATGCCTATGACGCGGGGCGCTTCCTCCAGCAGTCCTTTTACGGTGATGTGGATGGTAGCGACTGGAATGGCCGCCCCTGGCGCTACAACTGCGTGCAGGGTGGTAGTTGGAGGAACCAGTTTTCTGACTGCACGGTGCTGGAGACGGGGCCGGGGATGCTGAAGGCACGCACCACACCGCGACACTGGGCCACAGGGGCCGTGCTCGATGAGTGTGTGATGGAGCAGACGCTGCGGCTGGAGGGCGGGCTGGCGTATCTGCGGTTTCATTTTGCTTACCGAGGCACGCGTGAGCATGCGCCGCATCATCAGGAGCTGCCGGCGCTGTTTGTGCATTCGCGATACGATACGCTGGTGATCACGGATAAGGCGCAGCAGCTCCAGCGGCTCCAGCCGGGGCCGAAGAATGAGTATCATGACCTGGGTGAGCCCTGGTGTGCCTGGGTGAATGGTCAGACGGATGTGGGCATCGGTATGCGCATACCACATACTCGCCGCATCACCTGCTACCGTGTGCGCAATGGCAATAAGGCCGATTGCAGCTACCTCGCGCCGATACAGACGATGGCGCTGAAGCCGGGCTTTGAGTCTGACTATGAGGTGGTGCTGGCTCTAGGCACGGTGCAGCAGATCCGTGCCGTGTTTGCAAAGCTGGATGCGGCAGAGCAGACTCAGCGGGCGACCATCAAGTAGTGGCGTGTTTTGCCGTGCTTCTGCTTGTTGGTGAGTGGCGGCAGATCCAGGTGGAAGAAGTGCCGCAGGGTCTTGGTGTGGTGCTTGAGCACAGCGGCAGCGGCATCCTTCAGCGCGGTCCAGCGGCGCCAGGGATGCGCAGGTGCATGCGTGATGTGCCGCAGGAGACTCAGCCACTCCACGTAGGCTCTTGAGATGTCTCCTTCTGCGATGCCGGCCTTCATTTCCTGGGCTCCTGGGCGGTCTGGATGCAGCAGTGCATCGAGCAGCTCGGCGGCTCCTTCACCGTAATCAATAGGCAGGCCATTTTCGAGATAGCCGTGGTGATTGACGAAGCCATAAGCACCACGACACACCGCCGCGAGCCGCTCCGAGCCGCAATCGAGCGGCAGATCGAACTTGGAGCCGCTGCGCAGATTCGCCAGGTGGTGCACGATCTCGTCTGCGGCGTAGCTTTCATCCTCCAGTGCCGCGACGATGGCTAGGCCCTCCCCATGCTGAAAGTAGCTGAAGATTTCCCCGCGCCGTGTGGGCACGCCCTCGGCGTCGATGAGGCCGAGAGTGCGCCATGCGTGGATGGGTGAGCCGTGGCGGGGCTCGCGGCGGTCGGTGATGGCCGTCTCGGGCGTGTGGATGCCGGTTTCGTTCTGAATGACAATGCTGCGCTGCCGTGGTGCCAGCAGCAGACGCTGAAGGCTGTCCTCATACGCCATGACCTCCACCGGTGAGAGATCAAAGCAGGCAAAGACCAGGTTCTCCTTTGCCACCGTGCCGGTGAACTCTGGTAGCACCTGCTGCAGCACTTCCTCATGTGGGGCGAGGATGGCCTGCGCGAGCTCATGGCTATGGAGCACGGTGATTTCCTCCAGCGGGATGGTTTCGATCTTGCGCGGCAGCTTGAGCAGCCTTCGCACGGACTTCGTCGGGCGGATGAGATCTCCATCCGGTGTGCCGAGGCTGATCTCGATGCCATAGCGAGTTGGTTCTTGTAGATCGCTTTTTTGCCGCCGCATTTTCCCCACTCGGCCGATGCCATGGGCGAATCTGGAGACGAAATCGGACACCGTGAGTGAGGCGTGGATTCGGCTCAAAGGCACCCGCTGGAGTGGGTGCGCGTGCATGCGCTCCCATTCGCCGTTGGAGTTGAGGATCTGCTTCTGCGTGGCTTCGAGCCCGAAGAGGGCCTTCTCAGCCTGGAGCGGCGTATTGGGCTCATTTTCCTCCAGACCGAGCACGGGCGGCACTTTGGCGAAAAGCCGCTCCGAGAAGCGCATGGCGGCCTCAAAGGGATTCTCCGAGATCTGCGCCGCATGCTTCATCACTCGCAGAAAGATCGGCCAGGCGAGCAGGGCGCTGCGATGGAGCCGCGCGGGCCGTGCATCGAAGACAGATGGGCTATCGCGGCTGGTGATGACGTGGCCTTTATCATCCAGCCCACGGCGTCCGGCGCGGCCATACATCTGTAAAAGCTCATCCGGGGCCAGTTTATGCTCACTGGTGCCGTCATGGAAGGTGGTGCCCGCGACGTGCACGCTGCGCACGCTGAAATTGATGCCCGCAGCCAGTCCCATCGTGGCGACGATGACGCGGAGCTGCCCTGCCTTTGCCAGGGGCTCGATCACGCCTGCCCGTGCACCATAACTGAGCCCACTGTGGTGAAAGGCGATGCGCCGCTCGATGAGGGTGGCCAGATCTTTGCCGCACACAGCACGCTGCTCCGGCGTGAGATCGAGCGGATCGCCCATCGGCAGATCAGCCGCGAGTCTGCGTGCGATGGACTCTGCCTCCTTGCGCCGTGGGGCAAAGATCAGCAGTGGCGCGAGGTCTGCCATCATCACCGCTGCGGCGAATCGCGGCCAGTAATGCTCAAACTGCCGCGTGCGCTGCGGTAGCGCCTCCATCGGTGCCTCCTCCAGCGGCACGGGGCGCTCCTTGGTGAGCACCACCTCCGCCTTTCGCTGCAAGCCCCGCAGCCACGCCACGATGTCATCAGGATTCGCCACGGAGCCACTGAGCAGCAGCAGGCGGGTGCCCTGGGGTGCCAGCGCGATGGCTGCCTCGTAGTGTGCACCGCGTGCGTGATCCGAGATCATCTGGTATTCATCGATCACCAGCAATGCGGGCCCCTCGCCGCGCACCAGCCGCTCGAGCTGTGTCTCCAGCGTGGCCACGACGACTGGCGCATCCACATTCTCCGCCAGATCGCCCGTAGCGATGCCTACGTTCCACTTCGCGTCCTTCCACTCGGCGTATTTGTCATTGGCGAGGGCACGCGTCGGCACCGTATAAATCGCCTGCCCCTGGAGATGGCGGCCCTGGTGCAGCAGCTCAAAGATGTACGTCTTCCCCGCGCCCGTGGGGGCGCTCACCACCACATCGGTGCCACTGCGTAACAGGCTCACCGCCTGGTGTTGCCAGGGGTCAGGGAGCTTGAGCTGATTGATCTGATCGAGCACGATGCGCGGTATGGGGACTGGTAGGGCGGAGAGATGCGCATCAGGCCCGTGATGAGATCACGCTGCGCATCGAGGCTGCGCCTGTGGCAGCCCGTGAGTGTTGTCTTTGAGCTCCAGGTGCTTCACCGCATGCCGCTAAAGATGCGCCCGAGCAGATCGCCCAGGTCCACTTTGGGTTTCTGTCCCTGTGGAGGGACTCCATTGGGATAAACGCCTGGCTGCACCTGCTGCGTAGGTAGTGGCGGCAGTGCGACATGTCGCTCCTGGTCACCATGGCGGTGCCCGTAGCGTCCATCGGTCTCGATGCGCTTCAGTCGCGGATTGCGGAAGCCATTTTCACCCAGGGACTCGATGTGGGAGTCGATGTCGCGGAAGTACTCACCCAGGCTGCGACCGTAGCCCGTTTGGTAAGCCACGGTCTGACTGTCCTCCGACGAATACTCGACCATGTGAAACAGGCGGTAAAGCCGTGCCAGATCCATCTGCGCTGCCGCACGGCCTTGCACGCCCTGGTAGAGCTGGCCGACATCCGCATTGAGGCTGGTGATTGCTTGGAGCAGCTCGTACTCCGGGCTCGCCTGGTTCACACGGCGCTGGCGGCAATGCTCGGCAAAGGACTGTTGCAGAGTGCTCGTGGTCGTGACCAGGCACTGCAACTCCTGGGCGATCAGCGCCTGCCGCGTCTGTGCCTGATTCTGCTGAGCATACGGATCAGGATAAACCGGAGTCTGGCGGCGGAACTGGGCCGTCGCAGTCAATGGCAGTGCAAACAGCAGGCCGAGCAAAACGCGGCGCAAAAGGCAGGAAGAGGAATTCATAAGGCCGTGAGGCTACCGAACCAGCGGAAGTCACGCAATGGAGTTTTTAGCCGCCCATGCCAATTCACAGGGCATATGCACCAAATTGAAGTCAATCGTACGGAGAGGAATTGAGGATAGGATTAACAGGATTTTCAAGATTATGCAGGATTAACGGCCTGTAACTTGATGACGGCTTAACATTGGAAAGGGCAGCGCTTTGAAATCGCTGCGCTACGACCGAATTACCCAGATTAAATCCTGCATAATCCTGTAATCTTGTAAATCCTGTCATCTGTTTGATAGGCTCCTGGTTCACTTCGTCATTTCATAACTAGGCCCATGCCACCTCATTGCCCCGGCGGATCGACTTCCTTCACGGTGGCACCGTGGGTGTCGCTGAGCACCAGGATGGCGAGTTTGGAGACGTTGTTCAGCTCCGCAGGCTTCAGCATCGGGTAATCGAGGCCATTGGCGGGCATGTCGATTCCTGGAGGCGGCGGCGCGGCGTTTTCGGCGGCATTCAGACTGGCGTAGTCAAAGCGGCCACGCAGGTCGGTGTAGCCGTCTTTGAAGAAGCGGACGGTGCCGTTGTTCAGCTTTGCATAGACCTTCACGTAGGCCTTCGGCAGCGGTTTGTCGGTGCTGAGGTCTCGCGTTTCGAGGCGGCCGTAGTTTTCGGTGAGCGCGAGCTTGAGCGTGTTGGCGTGGTAGGCCTGCGTCTGGCGTTTTCCGGCTCCGATGACCTCCACGAGTACGTTCGCCTTCGCGAACTCGCCCGGCAGCGGGACGTCGAGCTTCGTCGCGTCGTTCGGTAGAGCCTGCGTGGCGGTTTTGTTCGGCTTGATGATGCTGAAGCGGCCCGCGTCCTGGCTGACAAAGGGATTGCTGCTGAAGCTGAACTCGGGGTCCATCAGGTAGTAGTTCAGCGTGACCTCGGAGAGGTTTTGCCAATGGAGGGAGATCGTCTGTTTTTCGACCTTGAAGTCAAAACCGGGCTCTGTGGCGGCCAAAACGCCCTGCTGGGCTTCGCGGTCGGGTTGGGCGGGTTTTTCGGGCTTCGTGGCTTTACCGTCGATTTCGTCGGTTTGGGTCAAAACATCCGAAAAGAGCGTTTTCCAGCGTGGGGGCAGTTCTGACGAAATTTGCTTCGAAGCGATGCCACGCGCCGCCGCCACATCTCCCTCATAAAAGGCCGCGTAGCACTGGAAGTAGTCGTGCTGCAGGCGTGTGGGCAGTTTGGAGGCATCCACGGCCTTGAAGCGTGCCAGCGCCTCCTCGACGCGGTCTTGGAGGAAGAGGTAATAAACCACGCTCATGCTGTCCATGGCATCGAGCTGCGGCTTGTGCGCCAGTGCGGAGAGGAGCTGCGTGTATTGCTGGAGCACCGCCGGATTCGCGATGCGCCACTCGCTGCCGAGCCGATGAGCGCGTTGATTGACGAGCGGTGAGTATTCCAGGTGCTCGTAGCTGCGCAGCTCAATGGGGTCGATGGTCAGGAGCTTGCTGGCAAAATATGGGCCGAAATCGCCATTGATCAGCAAAAGCTGGCCGAGGATCGCCGCGTCGTTGTGGAGGAAGGCGTAGCTGAAGACCGCCTCATCACCGACATGATGCTGATTCATGAACGCGACGAGCTTCTTGTAAAAATCCCCCTGCTTGCAGCGCCAGGCGACGCGTTCGAAGTCGAGCGCTTCCAGGTTGTTCTGCTCCAAAAACGCGAACACCTCCGCTTCCGTGCCGTTTTGCGAGACGTAATCCCACGAGGCCTTGTCCACCTGCGTGAGTTTGGCCACGACGTTGAATTCCATCGGCTTCGCCGCCGCGCCGCCGACGTTCACGGGGAAGTGCGCGAACTTCACGCCCGCCTTTGCCGACACAGCGGGGAAGTAGAAGTGATACTCAAAGGTCTGCGTCGTGTAAGGCTCCAGCCGCACCTGTTTGGAGTCGGTGGCCTTGCTGCCGAGGATGGGCAGAGCGCCTTGCGGGATTTGCAGCAGCACAGCGGCCTTCACGCGACTGCTCGTCGGGTTCGTGACGACCACATTCGCGCCGTAAGTCACGCCCGTGAGGAATTCGGCGCTCACATACTTCTCGAACTTCTCATTGCCCTCCATCCGGTAGCGGTCGCCATGCCGGAAAAAGCTCTGCGAGACGAGGAGCTGGCCCTGCGCAGTCTTGTCGCCGTCCACGGGCTTGATCTCCTTGTGGAAAAGGATGCACGGCCCGCCTGCGGTGAAGGTGAACTGGCCGTTCTCCGCCTTCGTCGTGTGCTTCGGCGTCTCAAACGGCAGATCGAGCACCGCCAGCGCCAGCATCATCTCCGTGAAGTTCCGATGCGCCTCCGCCACATTCGCCGAGACAAAGCCGCCCTTCGATCCCGCCGCCACCCACGCCGCATAATCCCGCCAGAAGGCGTTCACGGTGACAAGTTCCGCATCCTGCTCGGTGATGCGCAGCTTGTAGTAATTGTTCTCCGCCCACTCCTTCGTCGGGCCGAGAGCGCGGTAGAAGACACGAACTTCTTGACGTGCGGCAGCAGCTGCGTCTTTGCCGAAGTAGCCGAGCGTGCCGCCATTGATCACTAACGTGCCTGCGCCGACTCCCATGCCGCCTGAGTAGGAGGTCGCTCCGCTTAGTGTCACGGACTCTGCCAAAACCATATCACGATCTGCGAGAACTCTCATAGGCATCACCCCACGAGCAGCCAATCCGGCGCCAGGAGCACTCGGTTCCGCAAAAGGTTCAGCAGCAGGTGGTGGAGCAGAAGGTGCCATCGCTGGCATTTGAGGTGCATCCGCTTCGGCTTGGCGTTTGGCTTTATCCAAATCTCCACGCCCGTTTTTGTCGTCAGCATACCCACTCTCCATCACTCGACCACGCAGCGCCGTTTCAAACAGGCGATCTGCTTCCTCGGGATTCGGCGGAATCATCTCCCACAGCTCACGCACATGCCGTGCAGCATTCGGAGCTTCGTTTTGGATGCGCTGAGCCAGCAGGATGCGCTCGACGATGTTCAAGCGGGCGTAGGCCCAGGGTTCGAGGTGTTTGGCGAGGTTTTGGCCGAGCAGATACTCGTCCATGAAGGTTTTGTCCTTCTTGTTGGCGAGGTAGGGCGCGATGACTTTGTCGAAGAAGGGCTTGTCCTTGCGCTGGAGGAAGAGGTTCAGCTCGTGGCAGGCGTATTCGCCGTATTGGGTGAGCTTTTCGTCGTCTTTGAGCTTCGGCCAGTTCAGCACGAAGGCGAACTCGGCGAGGTGTGCGTTGCCGCTGAGCGTGGTGAAGAGGCTGTGGACGCCGCCGAGCGTGTCGTAGGTCTCGAGCTCGCTGGTGAGGATGTCGGCGAGGGTGAGTGACTTGCCGGTGTCGAGCACGGTGATCTCTTTTTTCTGCGTGAAGGGCTTCGCGGGATCGAGATTTCGCGCGAGGCGCTGGTCGGCGAATTTCGTCGGCACCTCCGGTAGCGTCAGCGTGCGCCAGGAGGCGTTTTGCAGGTCCTCGGCGTAGATTTGGACGTGCTGGCGATCACCGAGCATCTTGCGCTCGATGCGCACGACGCCGTCTTTGTCGGGAACGAGGTTGTAGATGACCGGTGCGGAGCTGGCGAGGAAGTCGAGGTTCGTGCCGCCTTGAGGGCCTGCTTGGGCTTTCATTTTCTTCGCGGGCATGGCTTTGGGGGCTTCGAGTGCTCCAGTGGCTCCGCCGCGAGTCATGGAGGCACCTTCACCGGCTTGGTTGCCGAGCGCATCGAGATCCGTGCTGCGAATCTCCCACGGATTGAGCAGCAGGCCGGGGCGGGTGAGCATGTTGCCGGGGAAGAGCTTCGCGTAACGGCGTTCGAGGATGTAGCGGTATTCATCGCCGATCTCGCGTCCGGCGGAGTAGAGATTGGGATTGCGTGCAGGCGTGCCGGAGGCCGCGCCGAAGCGGGTGAAGCCGCCAAGACCATCGAAGAGGCTCTTGTCCGGCTCAAAACGCGACGCGGCGACGTGGACGCGGGCAAAAGGGCTGCTGTGCGCGAGTTTGACGGTGATGAAGTCTTTGTCGGTGGTGGCTTCGGTGATGTGGAGTGGCGAGTTGCCTTTGAGTTCGAGCTGGCGGTGCTTGCCGAGTGCCCAACCGCCGATGGAGGTGCCTGCGGTGACTTTGAGCGTGATGAGTTGGTCGCCGAGCTGGAGTGAGTAATCGCCGGGCTTCAGGCCGGTGATGGTGAGGAAGCCGTTTTCGGATTTGAGAAGGGCGGAGAGGTCGGAAGTGAAGGTTCCGGCGGTTTGGGAGAGAAGGGAGATTCTTGCGCCCCGTTGGGGCTGAACAGGTTGCAAACCTGTTCCACTTTCTGGGACGCGTATTACTTCGCCTTCGATGGTTTGGATGGTGGTGCTGAGCGTGCTGTCGGCTTCTTCGAGGGGCCAGGAGCTGCTGCGGCCATTCGGCGATTTGGCGGTGAGCTGCTCGATGCCTTCGAGTTTGCCGAGGGCGACGCGGCCCTTTTCGTCGGTTTTGAGGGCGTGGGTTTGCACGCGGGTGAAGTCGCGGTGCTTGAAGGTGAAGATGACTTGCTGGTCGGCGATGGGTTCGCCGTTTTTGCCGAGGAGTTCGAAGATGCGTTGTCCGTCGAAGGTGCTGAGATGGCCGTCGCTGGTGGCTTCGGTTTTGTCGATGCCGTTGAGGGTCCAGGTGTGGCTGGCGTTGAGATCGCGTTTTTCGCCGCCGTTGCTGAGGACTTCCACTTTGCCGCTAAGCGTCACGGCGAGGCTGGCGAGGCGTTCGGGCACGCTGAGCGTGTGCGTGAGGACGCTGCCGGCGCTGAGTTTGAGGTCTTTGACCTCGCGGGTTGTCGAAATGCCGTCGTGAGTGGTGCTGGTGATGGTCAGCTTGGGCTCGGTGAGCAATTCGGGAGCGAGATGGGTCTCTCCGAGCATCAAAGCGGTGCGCACGGCCAGCGTGGCCTCGCGGCGGGCGAGGAGTTGCTCGCGCTCGATGTGGAATTGCGCATCGAGTCGGTATTCCTCGGCGTGGTGGTTGAATTGCGTGAGGGTGGCGAAGGTGCCTGCGGCATCGCCGATGATGAGGTTCTTCGTGCCGGGCTGGTTCGTGAACGGAATGGCGATGCGGCCGAGTTTTTCATCGACGCTGAATTTGCGGCCCTCAAACCACGCGACGGCGTCTTTGACGGGCTGGTTCTTTTCATCGAGCACGAGGATCAAATCGCCTGCGGGGCCGGTTTGCTGCAAAACGTGCCATTGGCCGGTGCGGATGAGCGCACGGCTGCTGCGGCCACCGCCGATGAATTCGATGATCCAGGCCCCGCGTTTGCCTTTGAGGTCGGGGAACTGGGAGGCGAAACGATTGCGGGTGAAGGGGCCGGTTTCAAAGACGTGAACCAGCTCGCTGTTGGCGACGAGGCCGTCGAGATTCAGGTCGGTGTTGAGCTGGCGCTGCTGCGTCTGGAAGAAGTTGAGCGTGTTGAGCTCGAAAATCTTCACGATGAGCTTCGGCGTGTTTTTGACGATCACATCGAACGCGATGTCGTCGCCCGGCATGAACTGCGGCGCGTTGGTAGCGGGGAATTCGATGTCCACGCGGTCTTTGAGCTGCTGAAACTCGGTGGGCGTGATGAGCGAGGCCCAGCGCTCGGGATTGCCGATGCCATTGGTGATGAGCGCCTCGGCGAGGATGGGCTTGAGCCAAGTGTCGCTTACATGCTCGATCCACGGGGCGAGGAGATCGCGCGGATTCGAGTCGGCTTTGGCAGATGTGGCAAAGAGATGCAGGAAGTAGTCGCGGACGAGTTCTTCGTCGTTGTGGACAGGCGGCGAGATGATGAGCGGATCGCTGAGGTCGGCGTCGAGGTCACACCAGTCGGAGTTGTAGGTCCGCAAGAACTCCTCGTTGATGTAGGGCATCCGGCGCGGGAGCTTGAGGTAGCTGAGGAAGCGCTCGCGATCATAGACACCTTTTTTGTGGTCGTGATCGAGACGCAGGTAGAGGATGCGGGCTTTGAGAGTCTTGTGCGATTCGATGTCTGCCGCGAAGGCCCACACGCGGTCGAGCCAGGCCTCGCGCTCGGCTTTGTCGTATTCGAGGCTGACATCGGCGCTGGGGGCTAGTTTGCGCAGGTAGGTGTAGATGAAGTTCGTGCTCCTACCATGCTCGGCTTTCAGTTCATCGAGCTGCGAGATCAAAAGCTGTCGATGAATCGGCAAATCGCCGAAACCGATGTTCGGCTCCGCTTTGAAGTCCGTATTCAGCGCGGCGACGAGGTTCGGCACGTCAGGCCGCTGGAGCTTTTGCAGCACGCTGCGGCGTTGATCGGGCGTGAGAGCGATTTTATCGCGAATGAGCGAGGCGAGAGCATCCTGCGAGAGGCTTTGGAGGCCACGATCATTGCTCAAAGCATCGCGCAGGAAGACCTCGCGGCTAATTTTGGCGGGATCGAGGCGGGTGGGCAGGTCGGGCTTGGCATCCGGCACCTGGCGCTGGTGATCGTGACGGATGCCAAGGCGCTCGATGAGGTATTTCAGCGTGCCCTGCGGGTCCTTCTCGTAGCCGAGGATGGCCTCGCGGTTGAGGATGATGCGGCGGGCCTCGTTTTCGTCTGGGGTGCGGTTGCGCCACTCGTTGAGGAGGGCGTTGAGCTTCGCGGTGTCGCGGACGTTTTGGTAATGGAGGGCGTGGAAGAAGTAATACTCCTCCGAGCCGGGCACGAGCTCCCCGAGGGCCTTTTCACGATCTGCAGCGAGGGCGAAGCGCTCGATGAAGCCGATTTCGTTTTCGGCGTGCAGCGGCAGCGTGGGCAGCAGCAGGCCGAGGGCGACAATGAACGGACGAAACGGACTGAACGGACGGCGCGAGGAGGGGAAGGCAGTTTTCATGGTCGGCGTAAGGATACGAGACCGAGCATGACGGGGGAAGCGCAGATTTATTGTAAAGAGAGCGTCAAAACAGGAGTGGCTTCTGCTGAACCACTAGACAGAAGGAGCCTCAGCAGGTTAAAACCGCCTCTAAATAGCCAGCAGCAGCCAAATACATGAGATGATGCCAAAGCCCCCATTCCCTGAGCAACTCAAACCGGAGTGGTTATTGCCCGCGAAGACGTTCTTGCTTCCAAACTGGGATGTGATTGCGGCTGAAGTGGAAGTCGGATTGGACGCGGATTCTCTCCAGGAGCTGTATGTGCAACTCGGACGGCTTTGGATCAATGGGCTGAGGCAGCAATTCGGCACTGAGTACCAGTTGGTGGAGTCCGAGAATTTTTTCTTGGTCTCCCAGGCAGAGACGCAAAGGACCAAAGAGGCGCTGCGTTTCTTGGAGCATAGTCTCCGTCGCATTCACTCCGGTTTGCCGTTTGTACCAAAAAATCTCGGTTACGGTAAGTGGCCGGTGCTGTGTCTGGAAGGCGACCTCTTCTACCAATACCTACTGGACTTTTTCTCTGATGAGGAAGAGACGGTTGCGCATGTAGGAGGCGTTTACCTCAATCGCGGCTATGGCCATTTTGCTGTGCCTGACGCCGAGTTAGCGAGATATTCTTCCGTCTTCGTCCATGAACTCACGCATG
Source organism: Verrucomicrobiaceae bacterium (assembly GCA_016713035.1). Taxonomy (NCBI): domain Bacteria; kingdom Pseudomonadati; phylum Verrucomicrobiota; class Verrucomicrobiia; order Verrucomicrobiales; family Verrucomicrobiaceae; species Verrucomicrobiaceae bacterium. The sequence continues at coordinate 19,249 of JADJPW010000004.1, read as the reverse complement.
CGGTTCTTCAGTCCTGTAATCTTCCAGCGTGGCTTGACGAAGCTGTCGCGATGACTGTCGAGAACCACATCACCCGGGAGCAGCCATATGAACTGACGCGGGAATGGATTCGCCGACATCAAGCCTACTGGACTGAGGAGAATATACAGAGGTTTTGGACAGGACGTTCGTTTTGGTCGCCGGATGAAGGTCAAGAGCTGAGCTATCATCTGGCCCGCTTTCTTTTTACCGCACTCTACCAGGGCGGCACCACAGAGCCACGCCTCATCTCGGAGTTCATTTCACAAGCTAAGCGTGAAGATGCTGGATTTGAATCGGCGCTTCGTTGTTTGGATATCGATCTTGGTGAAGTTCTCCATCATCTTTTAGGCGAAGGCCGATGGCAGCCCGATGTGGAGGCGATCAATGCGCTTTTTAATGAGGTGAATAGCTGCGCTACTGACACGAATGCGAGGTTTTGTTGAACCGCTAATAAGACGCTAAATTGACGCTGATAATTTGCTTTATCTATCAGCGTCACGCCAGTGGTTGCGCTTTAGATCATGAGCGCATTCTCTGCGTCGCCGAAGTGGCTCGTCTTCACGCCCATGCGGTCCATGAGGGAGAGGTGGAGGCGGCAGAGTTTGCGGTTGGGGTCTTTGCTGAGGTCGTGGAAGCGGCCGCCTTGGATGGTGCCGCCGCCACCACCGGCGAGGACGACGGGGAGCTGGCGGGAATCATGCGCATTGCCGTCCATGAGGCTGCTGGTGAGCAGGATCATGCTGTTTTCGAGTAGGGTGCGCTCGCCTTCGTTGGTGGCCTGCATTTTGGCGAGGAACTCGGCCCAGAGTTTGACCTGATGCTCGTTCACACGCTGATAAAGGCTGAGGCGGTGCTCGTCGTTGGCGTGGTGCGACAGCTCGTGGATGCCGCCGCTGATGCCATCGAGGCTTGGGAAGCGCATGTTGGAGAGGTCGTTGTTCATCATGAAGGTGGCGACGCGGGTGCGGTCCATCTGGAAGGCGAGCAGCATGATGTCGAACATGAGCCGCAGGTGATCCTCACTGCTGGCGGGGATGCCTGCGGCGGGTCGGCCAATGGTGGGAGCTTTGACGGTGGGCATCCAGCCTTGGCCATTCGTCTCTTCCTGACTGATTTTTTCGGCGAGCTCGACACGCTGCTCGATTTCACGCACGGAGGTGAGGTATTCGTCGAGCTTTTGCTTGTCGCGACTGCTGAGCTTGGGCTTGAGGCTGCTGGCGTCTTCGAGCACGAGGTCGAGGATGCTTTTGTCACGCTTGCGGCGGCTGCCGTCGTCGAAGAGCTGGTCAAAGGCCTGCTGGGGGAAGATTTCCTTCGGTGCGGGCGTGGTGGGCGTGCTCCAGGAGATGTAGGCGGAGTAAATGGAGGTGAAGCCGCTGTCGGTGCTGTAGCTGGGCCGCTCGGTGCCGAGCACGACGCTGGGCATGGGCGTGAATTTGCCGGTGTGCGCGGCGATGAGTTGGTCCATCGTGGTGCCGACTTCGACATCGGTGGTGGTCTTTTTCACCTTCAGGCCACAGAGGACGTTCATCTTCGGGTAGTGGCCGCCTTCGCCCTCCACGGTGGTGGGATTCCACAGGCCGGTGAAGACATTGATGTGCTTTTTGAGCCCTTCGAGCGGGCTGAGGGATTTCATCAATTCCATGCCCCCAGCGCCCATTTTGGCACCCCAGTGGTGCGGATTGACGCCATTGCCGGTGAAGCAGACGGCGAGGCGGCGTGGTGCGGTGTTGTTTTTGACCGATTCAGCTCCGAAGGCGCAGATAGACTCCAGCCACGGCAGGCCGAGTGCGGCGCCGGTGCCTCGGAGGAAGAGACGACGAGAAGAGTTCATTTTTTGGGGGACAGAGGAGACGCCGTGAACACACGGTTTTATGCAAGACACACAAGGCAGGCACAAATCCTGCCAAGAGCAGCGTCACTTCACCTCAGAGGCCATTTTGAGCAGGGCGTCCATCATTTTGACGGAGGCCTGGGGTTCGAGGTTGTTGGTTCCGGGCCAGGTTTCGTAACCACCGAGCTCGAAATGACGCGGGGTGGGCATGTAGCCGTAGTAACCGTGGGCGAGCTCGACCATGAAGCTTTTGGGGAAAGGGCTACGCTGGCGGAATTCGATGCCGGTTTCTGCAAAGGTCTCGCAGGGCGTGGTGCCGATGCAGATGTCGCCGATGCGCAGGATCTGGACGGGGGTTTTGGTCTGTGGGCTGGCTTGGGCGAGGCGCTGCACGCGTCCGGCGTAGGCGAGGGGTAGGTCTGCTTTGCCGCCCTGGATGCGGGGTGCTTTGGACTCGGTTTCTTTGGCCCAGGTGATGAGTTCATCAGGGATGCTGCGCCATTTCACATCGAGCTCGCGGTAGCGGGCGGCGAGGGGGGCGCGGTCTGTCCAGGTGAGCTTTTGCAAGGCATCGTGGACTTTGGTGGCGACGTCTTCGGCGACGTAGCGCATCTGCTCATAAGGTTTTTTGCGTGGCTGGGGAGTGCGGAAGTTGATGTTGTTGGCATCACCGCTGGTGCCATTGGCCATGAGGGCGACGAAGGGCGGATAGTCGCTGCCGCCGGTCTGTAGGCGCTTCAGGGCCTCACAGTAGTAGCCGTAGTAATCGGCGGAAATGTCTGCGCCCTGCACACCACCGACGTAGTGGAGTGAATAGGCGGAGAAGATGGAGATCATGCGACCGCCGACCTCACGCAGGGCGATGAAGGAGACGCGTGGATCGGGCTCGCTGGCGGGTTTGACGAGTGCAGGATTGCCCGCGCCGGGGTTCATTTTGACTTGGTCGATTTTGCCAAAGGGATTCGGCGGCATGCTGCCTTCTTTGAGGAACCAGCGGCGGATATGGACATGCTCTGGCACGTCCACGGTGCCAAAGGCGATCTCCGCCGGACGCAGCAGGGTGTGTGCACGCCGCACTCCATCCGCGATGCGGCGAGCGGCGAATTTTTGATAATCCGTCAGCTCCAGATCGGAGGTGTATTGCCGCACGGGGCCGCTGATGGCACTGGTGGCGGAGTGGGTGTGCGTGCCGCTGATGAGCACATTCGCGGCGGGGATACCGATTTCTTTTTCGATCAGCTCGCGGGCGAGCACCGAGACACTGCGGTGCAGGCCGAGGAGGTCGCAGACGACGAGGGCGAGCTTTGTCTGCCCATCATCGAGCACGAGGCAGCGAGCGTGCAGCTCATCATGAATGTGGGTGCATGGATAAGGGGCAAAACCGCCGATCACATCGCCTCCGAGCTCCGGTGTGATGTTGGAAGTGGCCGCGCCGGCTCGGAACACGGCGTCCTGGGCACAAAGGGGCAGCGAAACGGCAAGGAGGAGGCAAAAGAGCGATTTCATGGGATGTCGTGTCACCAGGATTTGGAATCTCCTAACCGCTGATATGACGCTAATAAGACGCTGATTCAGAATTCATTTATCAGCATGAAATGAGCGTCTCGTTAGCGGTTTCAAACCTTCTGCTTCGCAGAGTTGCTTATTTCACGCTCAGCGTCTCACGCCAGCGTGCGAGCTGAGCGCTCACATTGGCGGGGGAGGGGGCTCCGATGCCTTTGCGGGCTTGCATGGCGGTTTCGAGACTGAGGCAGTTCAGCACATCGGCCTCAAAGACGGTGGAGAAGCGGCGGAACTCCTCCAGGCTCATGTCCCCAAAGCTACGTTGCTCCGCGATGCTGTAAGCGACGAGCTTGCCGATGACTTCGTGCGCCTGACGGAAGGGCACGCCATGGTTGACGAGGTAATCGGCCAGATCGGTGGCGAGCAGCATGGGATCGGCTGCGGCGGCTTCTGTCCGGGCGCGATTCACATCCATGCCGCGGACCATTTCGGCAAAGACCTCCAGGGCGAGCTTGATGCTGTCCACGGAGTCAAAGAGCGGCTCTTTGTCCTCCTGGAGGTCGCGATTGTAGGTCATGGGCAGGCCTTTGATGAGCGTGAGGATGCTCATGAGGTTGCCGATGAGGCGTGCGGACTTGCCACGCGTGAGCTCGGCCACATCTGGGTTCTTTTTCTGCGGCATCAGCGAGGAGCCGGTGGTGTGCGCATCGCTCAGGGTGACGAAGGCGAACTCGGCGCTGGCCCATAGGATGACATCCTCACTGAGGCGGCTGAGATGCACGCCGACCATCGAGATGGAGAAAAGCAGCTCTGCGATGAAATCACGGTCGCTGACTGCATCCATCGAGTTCTGCGTGACAGAGGCGAAGCCGAGCTCTGCGGCGACGAATTCGCGATCGAGGATGATGGTGCTGCCCGCGAGTGCGCCGGAGCCCAGGGGCATGATATTGAGCCGCTCGCGGCAATCGAGCAGGCGGGTGACATCCCGGTCGAGCATCTCGACATAGGCGAGCAAATGATGGGCGAAGAAAACAGGCTGTCCGCGCTGGAGATGGGTGTAGCCAGGCATGAGCACGCCTTCGGCACGCTCTGCGCACTCGATGAGGGCTGCCTGCATGGCGTTCATGAGATCAAGGAGGGCATCAATCTCTGCGCGGCAGTAGAGGCGCACATCGGTAGCGACTTGGTCATTGCGACTGCGTGCGGTGTGGAGCCTGGCACCTGCGGGGCCGATGCGCCGAGTGAGCTCGGACTCGATATTCATGTGCACGTCTTCCAGAGACGCTTTCCACTCGAATTTCCCTGCTTCGATGTCTGCCAGGATGCCCTGGAGGCCGCTTTCGATCTGGGACTGCTCCTCAGCCGTCAAGATGCCCGCTTTGAGCAGTCCTTTGGAGTGAGCGATGGAGCCTGCGATGTCATGCGGATAGAGCCGCCAATCAAAAGACACAGATTCTCCGTAGCGTTGCACGAGCACGCTGGTTTCCTGGGCGAAGCGACCTTTCCACATAGTATTTTATTAAGAGGGCGCGGAGGGTAGGCCGTGAAAGCAATCTGGCAAGGCTGGGTGTCCTCCGTGTCGTGATCACAATGCCCTTGCCACACGGCGCGGCAGCGCCAGCATGGCCGCGCATGCAAAAAACATTCTTCCAACGCAATTGGTACTTCTTCACCCCCGCTGCCATCCTGGCCATCCCCATGATCATGGGTTTTTATTCGATGGTGAGCTGGGGATATAGTTTCAAGGAATCCATGACCGCTCTGGTGCACTTCGGCTCCACGGACACGCGGTATTCTGTCGGCTTCACGGAGGATCGCTTCCGCTTGCTCAAACCCGGCATGGACGGGCGGAAGGTCTATGAAGTGGTGAAAAATCCATTCGAGCGCCAGAATGATGACACGCTGTGGCGCTACTCGCTGCCCCAGGACAATGCGACCTACTATCATGAGCGTGCTGTGATCCTGGAGAAAGATGCGCAGGGTATCCCGCGTGTGAAGCAGGTGATCCGGCGCTTTCATACTCCTGATATGAAGCCGTGATTGATCCGACCCTGTTTGCAGCGAAGCTCTGGCTACCATCCGCATGAAGTTTTTCCCGAAGTTCACGCTCCTTTCCATCATCGCCCTGCTCGCTGCGGCGCTGTCCTCCTGTCAGCAATCACCGCCGATCAAAGGACTGCCCAAGCGACTGCCCGTGATCAATCTGCATGGCAGTGCGGAGACGCCGCCCCATAGCATGGCGCAGAACGAGTATCCCTTTGATGAAAATGGCGACTACAAGACGGAGTGGCTGTCATCCAACGGAGGAGGATCGAGCGGCGACATCGATGACCGGACCTGGCGTAGCAGCCACGGCGGAGAGCCCACACCACAGCGTGACTACACGCCACCGCCGAAGAAAAAGCCAGTGAGCAAAAAGACGACGAGAAGCAGCCGCTCATCGTCCACCAAATCGAAATCCAAGTCTGGAAGCAGCAAGAGTAAGTCAGCCCCACGCAGTAGCTCCTACACAGTGAAGTCTGGAGACACACTCAGCCGTATCGCTGCACGGAATGGCACGACGGTATCGAAACTAAAAGCCGCGAACGGACTTAAATCGGATGCGATTCGCTCTGGGAAGACCCTCAAAATACCACGGTGACTTTTTGGCCACAGCTCCGCAGGCTGCTCTCCGCGCTGGTTTTGACTTGCGCGGTTTTTTGGTCCCCTGCGGAGGCCGTGGCGCAGTTCAGATTCAGCACCGTCGTCATTGATCCTGGTCATGGAGGGAAAGATCCTGGTGCGCTGCGCGGACAGAGGGTGGAGAAGCACCTCGCGCTCGATGTGGCGAAGCGGCTGGAGACTGCGCTGCGTGCCAAAGGGCTGAAAACCTTCATGACACGACGCACAGATGTCTTTGTGGACCTAGATCAGCGTGCGGCACTGGCGAATCGGTTTTCAAATGCCGTGTTCGTGAGCATCCATTTCAATACGGATCCGCAAAAGGTCAAAAAAGGCGCGGAGATGCACTACCACAGTGACAAGGGCTTAGTGCTCGCACGGGCTCTGGATCGCACCTTTGATCAATCTGTCCAGATGGGGTGCCGGGCTCTGATGGAGCGCTCACGCCTCGTCGTCCTGCGAGAGACGAATATGCCCGCCGTGATGGTGGAGTGCGGCTATCTCACGCATGCTGGCAATGCGTGGCTCTGCGGCACAGCAGATCATCGTCAAGACATCGCCAATGCCATCGTGGCAGGCCTGCTGGCGGTGCGGAAAAAATAAACCGCCGCCAGAGGGCTGCTCCGGCGGCGGCGTGGGTGTCGCGGCGTTTTTCAGCGCGGATTATTTCTTCTCTTTGCAGCAGTCCTTGCCGCAGACTTTGCCAGCGTCTTTGCAGCACGCGGCGCAGTTGTCCTTGCAGCATTTCTTGCAGGCATCACTCGCTGCTAGGGCAGGCAGGGCACTACCCAGGACGGCAACGGAGAGGAGGAGTAAGGATGTTTTCATAAGATTTCTATGTGTGAGTATGGATCTGAAACGCCCGTGGAAAAAGACACGCCAGACAGGGACGGGGGGCTCAAATCAGGCGTGGATAGCACCCCGCTGGGCCGGGGCTGCTTCTGCCCGCTCACAGCAAAAGTGCATGATACCGCTCATAAAGCGGCGCACGATAGGGGCTAGGTGGTCCATGTTCATGCAGACCCGCATGCGAATCACAGACGAGTTCGTTGAGCGGCTTTGGCTCAAAAGTTTGCCAACCAGGGAGGATCGCTTCTCGATCCAGCATGGGCGCAGGGACGAGCGGCAAGGTTTTGACCATGTCGCGTGGTGCCTGCGAAAACGTGCAGCATGGACAATTCTCAGAGTGGTCTGGCTTTGATCCCGTCTGCTGCGCGGAGCATCCCGAAGGATGCTCCGTGGGGCAGCAGCCGGCCATCTCCACCCGAGACACCTCTCCGTAACAGCACCAGCACATCGGAAAACCGATGCAGAAGCTGAGGATGAAAGCGGTGATGCGGGCGGCCATAACATTGTCTGATGAGACAACGCCACTGCATGTTCATTTTGTTTGCACAGAAGTTCAGCGGGCTCGCTTGATCCTTTGACGGAGGTGGCTGCCACTGCTGTGTTCGTGCCCTGACATGCCTGACCTATTTTTCGCCACATCGAATGCCCATAAGACCGCCGAGGTGCGCTCCATGCTCCCTGGATTCTCGATCACGGATCTTCGCGCTCATCCAGGACTCACTTTGCCCGAGGAGACGGGGGAGACCTTTGAGGCCAATGCGGCGATCAAGGCCTGCGGGGCGAGTGTGGCACTGCCGCCGGGCACTCTGGTGCTCGCGGATGATTCTGGACTGGAGGTGGATGCTCTCGGCGGTGCTCCAGGAGCGCGATCTGCCCGCTACTCGGGTGAAAACGCGACGGATGCATCCAATCGCGAGAAATTGAAAAGCGAGCTCGGTGCTCTAGGCGCTGCGCCACCCTTTACGGGGCGGTTTCGCTGCTGCATGGCGCTGGTGCGTGATGGAAAGGTGCTGCATGTGGCCCATGGCACGGTGGAGGGCACTTTACGGCTCGCAGAGCAGGGCGAGGGCGGTTTCGGTTATGATGCGCTTTTCACGCCGGAGGGATTTTCCGACACTTTTGGCGTTTTGCCGGCTGAAACGAAAAACCAGCTCAGTCACCGCGCCCGTGCCCTAGCAGTCATGTCCGATTGGATGCAGAAAAACCTGTGAAAACTCTCTTTTACGCCCTTCCAGCTCTCGCCGTGGTTTTGAGCTCCTGTGTGGCTCCTTTGCCTCCAGAGCCCGCCATCGAGCCTCCGTTTGTGCCGCCACCGACACAGATCCAGCCAGCGCAGCCCGAGCCAGCTTGGACGTCACCGCCAGCTCCGCAGATCGAAAACATCTCCCTTCAGACAGGGTGGCGGCGAGTGGGAGAGAGCCGCATCACGCCGCTCGCAGCGGCGGGGGCATGGCTGCATGAGTTTTCTGTCGCACATGACAACGGGGCTGGAGCAGAGGCGCAGTTCATCGTCTTTGACACCCGGCAATGTGCGCTGCGTGTGCTGGATCAGCCAGATTCATGGGCTGGCGCGGGTGCGGTGGATGATGTGATCGACGCATCGGGTGCCATTGCCGGCGTGAATGGCGGTTTTTTCTCGCCGGAGTTCGCGCCACTGGGCCTCATGATCGCGGGTGGTCGCCGCACGGGCTCGTGGCAGGCGAATAAGCTGCTCACAGGCACGATTGCGGTCACACGCGGCACTCCACGACTCCAGTGGAATAGTGAATCTGGCCGCGGCAGTGGCTGCGAAGACTTTTTGCAATGTGGACCACGTCTTGTGGATGCTGGGCGTCCGATGCCCACTCTCGACCGCGCCAAAATGGCCTCTCGCACCTTCATCGCGGCGAGTGGTGGCCCGCTTTGGGTCCTGGGCACGCTCCACAGCAGTTCATTGGCTGATTTGGCGAGTATCCTCGCGACGCAGGATTTGATTCCGGGACTGCGGATTCACCGTGCGCTGAATCTGGATGGTGGCCGCTCGACTGCGCTACACGCTCGTTTGGCTGATGGCAGCAGCCGCACCCAATCAGGCTGGTCCACGGTGCGGAATTACGTCGCGATCACACCGCGCAGGTGAGAGTGCATTACTTCACGAACCACAGAATCACCGCTGTGAGGAACACATTGAACAAGGCGAGCTCAAAGAACACCTTCCATCCAAGCGCCATGAGCTGATCAAAGCGGAAGCGGGGCAGCGTCCAGCGGATCACGATGAAGAAGACGATGAAGGCGAAGACTTTGGTGAAGAAGGCACCGATGTGGAGCAGGCCCGTGTACCAAGGGGTCGTGTCCGCTGTGAAATGAAGCTGGAGGGGGATGATTTTCTCCAAATAGGGCCAGAAAGGAATGCTCCAGCCACCGAGGAAAAGCGTCACGGCGAGTCCAGAGCCGATAATCATCGCGGCATACTCACCCATGAAGAAAAGGGCGAACTTCATCGAGCTGTACTCCGTGTGATAACCCGCCACGAGCTCCGTCTCGCACTCCGCGAGGTCAAAGGGCAGGCGGTTCGTCTCTGCGAACATGGAGACGGTGAAAATGCAGAAGGAAATGACGATGGGGACCAGCAGCAGCATGCGGGACCAGCTCAGTCCATCTCCCCACAGCGGTAGCAGCAGCCAGCCGTTGGCATCTTGATACTCTGCCATTTTGCCGAGGTTCAGCTCCCCGAAGATCATGAACACCGGGATGATCGAGAGGCCGAGAGAGATCTCATACGAGATCATCTGGGCGCTGCTGCGCACGCCGCCGAGGAAGGGATACTTCGAGTTCGACGACCAGCCTGCCAAGACGATGCCGTAAACACCGATGGAGGCGATGGCGAAGGTGAAAAGCGGCCCCACACTCAGATCCGCAATGACCAGTGGGATAGGAGCGGTGAAACCCGCGCCGCCGAATACGGAAGTAATGAGTGGATTGAGAAACCGCAGATCCAGCTCACTGCCAAAGGGGAGCACCGCGCAGGTGACGAGCGCTGGAACGACGACGAGGCAGGGTGCGAGCCAGAAGTAGAACTTCCGCACATGCGCCGGCACGAAATCCTCTTTTAAGATGAACTTCAGACCATCCGCCATGGCCTGGGCGAGTCCGCCGATGCCGAGGGGCTGCCAGTCTTTCTTGAAACCGAGGAGTGTGAGTGGCACGCCGACACGGTTTGGCCCCACGCGGTCCTGGATCACTGCCGAGATACGACGCTCGAAATAAACCGAGATCGATACCAGGGGCAGAATGACCAGGAAACAGAGAAAAATGATCTTCCCGACGGAGGCGGCGAGAAAAGCGAGATCGAGGGCAGCAAACGTGAGCGAGGGGGTCATCGGGCGGGTCGATTATCAGGGTGTGGGCAGGAGCGGCAACCCGATTTTGTGAAAACTTTCACAAGGCTGGAGGAGCTTGGGCTGGGCAGGGGAGGTCTATTGGCGACCGGGTGCTTCGTCGATCTGGGCACTCTATTATAGATAGGTGGGAAGGGATTAAGATAAAGAGTGAGAGAATGTGTGGCACGAAGGGCTACGAGCTAGAAGAGCATGAAGTGACAAAGAGGGCCAAGTGAAAGCCTCTCTTGCCAAAAAGCCTTTCTCGTGTAATAATTCGGTCATATTAATTTCTCACGTTTGATAGCTTTTTAGTGCCCGTGGCTAAAAAGTTATGAAATATATGGAATTAATGTTGCCTCCATGTTTGAGAGTCGCTATATTACCAGAATCCAAGAATTTCTAGAACCCCATAGCTCTAAGGAAACCACAATATGACCAACGGAACCAAGCCCCAGGCCAAAGACCACGCCAAACTGGCAGATTTCATTCTGTTCAGCCAACGCGAGTTCTTGCTCAACCTCTCCCGAGAGCTGAACCGCGATAACATCTCCTTCGCCCAGTTCTTCCTCCTGAGCTATCTCTCGACTAGCCCCGAGCTGACCATGACGGACATCGCCCGCAAGATGGGCCACTCCACAGCAGCCGCCACGGGACTCGTGGATCGCCTGGAAAAGCTCGGCTACATGGAGCGCACCCACGCCATCGACGACCGCCGGAAGGTGCTCGTGCGCATCACTTCCCAGGGGCTCCAGCTCGTCGCCCGCCTGCGTGAGGAGCTGCAAAACCAAGTCGCTGCCGCCATGAGTGAGACATCCGCTCTCGATGCCGCAGAGTTCATCACTTCCTACCAGACACTGGATACGGCTGCCGTCCGCTAATCTCCCGATAATAGCCAGAAACGCCGGAGGCGCTGCGGTCCCTGACTGCTGCGCCTCCGGTGTTTTTCGGCATAGGGGTGCCTGCAAGCCGCCACACCGCACGAACGTATTCACTGCCCTCATGGACCCGATTCTGGAATATCACCAACAACAGACGCGCAGGCAGTTTTTTGGCCAGGCGGGTCTCCGTGCCGGCAATATCGCCCTCGCGAGCATGCTCGGGACAGATTTGGCGCAGAGCCTATTTGCCGCAGGGGCCCAGAATCAGGTGCACGCGCCGCTGCCGGGGCTGCCTCATTTTGCCCCTCGGGCGAAAAGGCTCATCTATCTCCACATGAATGGAGCCCCCTCACAGCTCGATCTGTGGGACTACAAGCCGCAACTCCAGAAGCACTTCGACAAAGATCTACCCGATAGCGTGCGCAATGGTCAGCGCATCACCACCATGACCAGCGGCCAGGCACGCTTCCCGGTGGCACCGAGCATGTTCAAATTCCGGCAGCATGGCCAGAGTGGCCGCTGGGTGAGCGAGTTGCTTCCGCACACGGCCAAAATCGTTGATGACGTCGCCGTCATCAAAAGCGTCCACACGAGTGCCATCAATCATGATCCGGCCTGCACCTTTGTGATGACGGGTAGTGAGGTGCCGGGGAAGGCCAGCATCGGCTCTTGGCTAGCTTATGGCCTCGGAAGTGAGAGCAATGACTTGCCTGCCTTTGTCGTGCTCACTCCGACTTTCCCAGCGGCCAGTCAGGCGCAGGCCCTCTTCACCCGCATGTGGAGTAGCGGCTTTTTACCCACGCGATTCAGCGGTGTGGCACTGCGTGGGCAGGGTGATCCTGTTTTATATGTGAAAAATCCGCCTGGTGTCGATCCGAGTGACCGCCGCACCATGCTGGATGCGCTCAATAAGCTCAACAGCATCAATCATGCCCGTATGGGTGATCCAGAGATCCAGACCCGCATCGCTCAGTATGAAATGGCTTTTCGCATGCAGACCAGTGTGCCGGAACTCACCGACCTGAGTCGGGAAAGTGCCGCCACACTGGAAATGTACGGCCCGGATGTGCAGCGCAGTGGGAGCTTCACCCATAGTGCCATCATGGCCCGGCGCCTCATCGAGCGCGGTACACGCGTGGTGCAGATCCTGCATCGTGGCTGGGACCAGCATAATAATTTGCCCAAGCTGCTCCGTGGTCAGGTGGAGGATAGCGAGCGTGCCTGCGCCGCACTCATCATGGATCTGAAGCAGCGCGGCTTGCTCCAGGACACACTCGTCGTCTGGGGAGGTGAATTTGGACGCACCGTTTACTCCCAGGGCACGCTGACGCAGGATAACTACGGCCGCGATCATCATCCGCGCTGCTTCACCATGTGGATGGCCGGTGGCGGGGTGAAATCTGGCATCGAATACGGCGAGACGGACGACTTCAGCTACAACATCGTCAAAAATCCCGTCCACATCAATGACCTGAACGCCACGATCCTGCACCTCATGGGCATCGATCATCGGAAATTCACCTTCAAGTTCCAGGGACTCGATCAGCGCCTGACTGGCGTGGAGGAGCATCATCCTATCGCTGCGGTGATGGCGTAAGCGGGGGAGGGCAGGAGAGAAATGGGTAAAGGGCTATGCGCTCAATCGAGCGTAGTGGCTTTAGACCGACTCTCAAAAAGGATGTCATAAACGCGTCTTTGGGCGGCACTGGGACTGAAGGATGGAGGGCTGGTCGAACAAAGAGCGCAGGGACTCGATGATACGGTCCTGAAGTTGCTCGGAAGTCTTGGCGATCCAGCCGTTGAACCAGTCGGCTTTCATGCGCAGCCACAAGCGTTCGATGGCGTTGAGATCGGGCGAGCGTGGTGGCAGATACTCGGGCTCAAAGTGGTGCCAGTTAAGGCTCTTGGTCTTGTGCCATGAGGCGTTGTCGAGCACCAGGATGGCGCGGCGTCCTGCCACGTGCGGATTCTCCTCAGCTAGAGTGTCAAGGAACACCTGAAAAGTGACGCTGTCGCACAGGTTGAAGAGCAGTGCGCCGAGACGTCCATCTTTGGGCCGCACTGCGCCAAACACATTGTAGCGGATGTGCTCGCCGAGATAAGGTGAGTGGCGCACCTTGCCGATCTTGGTCCAGGTACGGCGCGGGCGCGGATCGCCTTCAAAGCCGCTTTCGTCGCTGAACCACAAGTCGACGCTCGGATCGGCCACCCAGCGCTGGAGCTTTTCGCAGAAGGCTTGGCGCTTGTCCTCATCCTGATTGAGCGGCCAGGGGCGCGGAACTTTGAGGCGGTAATCGTGCTCGTGGAGATAGCGCACGGTGGTGCTGTAGCCGAGTTGCGTTTGCAGGTTCTGCTTGATCCAGCCGTGCAATTTCACAGCGGTCCAGTGGCTTTGTCCGGCCAGTGAGGGATCTTCGATGAGAGGTAGGATTTTACCGCTCACTTGTTCCTTGGGCAGGATTCGGCGACGGCCGCTGCTACACCCGGGAATGAGACCATCAAGGCCGGCGAGATTGAAGGCTTGGATGAAGCGCAAAACCTGCCGCAGGCTGAAGCCTGAGAGGTCAGCGACTTGCTCGCGGCTCTTGCCTTCATAAAGCCAGCGCAGCGCTTGAAGCCGACGAAAGCCCTTCTTCGTGGGTGAGCAATCCATCGCCACGCAGACCTCTTCCAAGGTCGCGTTTTCGAGATTGAGTGTGATACACGGGCGGGCCACCGCTGCCTATTAATTACCGCAATTCTAAAAAGTACAGCCTCAATATGACATTCTTTTTGAGAACCGGTCTATTTCCGGTATTTTGGTGCTATCAGTTCAGAGTGGAAAGAGCAACTGTTTCGATTGTCCCAGATCGAAGCAGCTGACTGGTATTTTAATAGGGCTGTTTGCCATCTCATGGTGGCCTGCCAAAAAGCATATGATAAACCCGGCCACCAACGCAAACCAAGGTTCTATCGCAATTCGGCTCTAAATAAACTCAGCGAGTTTCGGAAACAAAAAGGGAGCTGTAAGTCACTGGAAGAACGAGGCCTCGTTAAGCACCCAAAGTGTGAAGACGTAAAATTACTCTTGTCGATGATTGAGGAGCAAAGTCTCAGCGATTTCGACAAGAAGTTGAGCCGGCTCAAAGCCATCTACGCAGAGAATGCCAAGGCCATGGACTCATTTTGGAATGAGCATACCCTCTCAGGCATGCAGAAGCAGGCGGTCAAGATCGCCAAGAATAAAGCCATCACTCCAGCCGTGCGTCATGCAGTTATGAGTCATCTGGATTTCTGGGCGAACGATCCCCGTGACCTGGTAGCCGATTCCAAAATCCTCTGAACCATGCTAGGCTGGCAGTCCAAGCCACGGGTTGAGATGCCGACGGTGTATCAAAGCAACATCTAAGCTGGGCCGACCGTCGGGGCGGGCACATCCTTGTGTCTCATGGTGTTCATTTCATGTCTTGTAGGACGCTTCTCCGATGTAAGTGCAGTCTGCACTCGTCAGGAAACGGCCCTCGGCCATGTCCTGAAGCCCTTCGTCAATCTTGGCTGTCACCGCCATCTTCCAGCGTTCTTGCTGCCGCATGAGCTCCAAAGACTCCTCCACGACTTCATCTTCGTCTTGATAGAGTCCCGTGGCGATTTTTTGCCGCACAAAGGATTCGAAAACAGTGGGTAGTGTCACAGTCATGAAGAAAGTCTGCCTTGCTGCCTACCAACCGTCAACAAGCCTGTGCTCGGCGGTGGCTTGGTGAACAATCCCAAGGCTTTTGAAAACGAAATGGCAGAGATGATTTCACGCCAAGGCAAATGGCCACAGGTTCAGAAAGCTTCTGGGAACCTTTGCCGCTTTGCATCTCGGCCAGAGACTTTAAAACCAGCCAACCTTCGAGCCGAAAACCGGCTCGCTATGCTTCGCTTCATCATGATTTGTGAATTCATGAGATGAAGATGGGGAATCTAAACCGCTTATATGACGCTCTTTTAACGCTGATATTTGGTTTGGGATTAGCGTCGGGTCAGCGTCGAATTAGCGGTTAAAAATCACAAAACCTCACGACGCGAAGCATAAGATGTATTCGACTGAATATGGCAGCTTTACATCATGCGCCAGTAGCAGGCGTTTTCAGTGTACATGGGCAGTCTGCGCCACGCTTTTCTCTTGGGCTGAAACTTGAGCACCATGCCTGTCGTTATCCACAGATCATGCGCTCCTTGCTTCCCCTGCTTTTTGTTTCACTGGCTACCCTTGTTCCTCTTCAAGCTGCTCCTGCCGCAGCGAAGCCGAACATCATTTTTATCCTCTGTGATGACCTGGGTTATGGCGATGTGAAGTGCCTCAATCCTGAAGGCAAAATCGCGACACCACACATGGATCGACTGGCGAAGGAGGGGGTGATCTTTACCGATGCACACTCCGGCTCCAGCGTCTGCACTCCCACACGCTACGGCGTGATGACAGGCCGCTACTCCTGGCGGTCAAAGCTACAAAGCAGCGTCCTCGGTGGGCTCTCTCCGAGGCTCATCGAGCAGGGGCGGCTCACCGTGGCCTCCTTTCTGAAGCAAAACGGCTATTACACTGCCTGTGTCGGAAAATGGCACATCGGCATGGATTGGGTGAAAAAGGGTAGCGTGACGGAACTGGGCATCGAATCTGCCGAGCAGGTCCATAACGTTGATTACACTCAGCCCATCGCTAATGGCCCACTCAGTGTCGGTTTTGACTCCTACTTCGGCATCAGTGCCTCTCTGGACATGGTGCCGTATTGCTTCATCGAAAATGATCGTGTCCCGGTCAATCCGACAGAAACGATGAAGCTCCTCATGAATGCCGCCAATCGCAGCGGCAAGGCATTCACCCGCGAGGGGCCAGGTAGCCCGGGATTTCGCGGTGAGGATGTGCTCCCCGCCTTTACCAACCGTGCGGTGAAGATCATCGACGAAAAAGCTGCTGATGCGAAAAGCGGCAAACCCTTCTTCATCTACATGCCGCTGAACTCTCCGCACACACCGATCCTGCCGAGTGAGAAGTGGCAGGGAAAGAGCGGCCTCAGCTCCTACGCTGACTTTGTCATGGAGACAGACGACGCCATCGGTCAAATCATGACCGCCACAGAGAAAAAGGGCATCGCTCAGGACACGCTCATCATCGTCACCAGTGACAATGGCTGCTCTCCCAGCGCTGACTTCCCACTGCATCTCAGCAAGGGCCATAATCCCAGCTACAACATGCGTGGACACAAAGCGGATGTCTTTGATGGCGGTCACCGGGTGCCATTCATCGTCCGCTGGCCAGCGCAGGCCAAAGCAGGTCAAAAATCCGCCCAGCTCACATGCCTCACCGACTTCCTCGCCACCTGTGCCGACATCCTAGGTGAAAAATTGCCCGAAACGGCTGCGGAGGACAGTTACAGCTTCCTCCACGTCCTGCGCGGCGAGAGTAGCTCGGACTCACGTCCCAATATCATCCACCACAGCATCAATGGCAGCTTTGTCATCCGTGAAGGCCCGTGGAAGCTAGCCCTCTGTGCCGACTCCGGCGGCTGGAGTGCCCCGCGTCCTGGTCAGGCCCCGAAAGACGCCCCAGACTCCCAGCTCTACGATCTGAGCGCCGACATCGGAGAAACGAATAACCTCATCGCCGAAAAGCCCGGAAATCGCCGCCAAGCTCAACGCACTCATCCAAAAACAAATCACCGATGGCCGCAGCACCCCTGGTGCCGCACAAAGCAACGCCGTCGAGGTCATCCTGCGCAAACCCACGCCGAAAGGCCAGCCTAAGAAGGGGAAGAAGAAAGAAGCTCCGAAGAAATAGAGGCGGCAGTCTTTTCGCATTTTCCAGCTCCTTTCTTCACATGCCTACCCGCCGTCGATTTTTACGATCGAGTGCTCTATTTGCTGCGGGGCCACTTCTGGCCGCGAAGGACGACCTCAGAGGCGAGATCGGCATTACCACCGGCTCCTTCATGCGGCATCTCAGCGCTGAAAAGGCGGCTGGAAAGCTGCGCCTACTCGATCTGCCGCAAATCATGCGTGAGGAGCTCGATATGCGGGTGATCGATCTCATGACCGCCACCCTCGTTTCGCTCGAGCCAGCCTACTTAGAGCGACTCCGCGCAGCTGCGGAGAAACACGGCTGCCTTTTGACCAATCTGAAAATGAACCAGCCCGGCCTCGACATGGCCAGTGCTGATCCCGTGATCAAACAGGCCGCCATGCGTGTGTATAAGCACAGCATCGATGCAGCGGCACTGCTCGGCTGTCGCTGGGTGCGTCCACTGCCGCTCCCAGACAGGCCTAATCCACAGCGCCTCGCCGCAGCCATGCGGGAACTCATCGACTACGCCGCCAAAAAGGAAATTACCGTGCTCGTCGAAAACTATGGCTGGATGATGACCGATGCCGATGCCATCCCCCGCGTCATCGCCTCTGTCGGCCCTGCTCTGAAAGCCCAGCCCGACACCGGTAACTGGAAGGACAACACCACCCGCTACACCGGTCTCGAAAAAGCCTTTCCGCACGCCGTTTCATGCGATTTCAAAGCCTTCAAACTCGGCCCCGATGGCGCTCACGCCGATTACGATCTGAAAAAGTGCTTCGACATCGCTTGGGCCACTGGTTTTCGGGGTCCCTGGTGCATCGAGCACTTCCACCCCGACTTGCCTGAGCTGTTTCAGGAAATGAAACTCCTGCGCGACCTACTCCGCAGGTGGATGCGGACAGATTGATCCTCTTTTCCTCTCCAGATTCCCTGATTTAAAATCCAAGTCATTTGGTCGGGCTGGCGGGATTCGAACCCACGACCTCTTCGTCCCGAACGAAGCGCTCTACCAGGCTGAGCCACAGCCCGAATCGTTGATTTTCAAGGCTTTGGGGTCGATTCGGAGACTCCAAAACCCTGCTGCTGCATATTCTGCACGCAGCGAACGGAGGGTATTATGTGGGGATGAATCCTGATGGCAAGTCGATTCCTCGGGCTGGACACAGGCCGGAAAGACCCATGAGCAAAGTGGCATCATCCATTCAGTTTCCCGCCCGAGGAGCGTATGTTCTGGCAACTTCCTCACCAACGCGCCCCATGTTCACCTTCACCGACAAAGCTGCCGTCACCACCTGCGATGGCGTCACACGCCGCGATTTCATCACCGCTGGTGCTTTGAGCGCCATCGGGCTCACGATGCCGGGTTTCGCCAAACTGAGGGCGGAAGGCAAAGTGGATGCCAAAAAGAGCAACAAGGCCTGCATCATGATATTCAATCTCGGTGCGCCGAGCCAGCAGGATCTCTGGGACATGAAGCCGGATGCGCCGAGCGAGATTCGCGGTCCTTTCAAACCGATCCGCACGAAGAGCAACGCCTTCGAGATCTCCGAGATCCTGCCGCTGCACGCGAAGATCGCGGACAAATTCAGCCTCGTGCGCTCCTGCTACCACACAGCCGCGGCGGTGCATGATACCGGGCATCAGATGATGCAGACGGGCCGTCTTTTCACCGGTGGTGTGAATACCCCGCACGTCGGCAGCGCTTTGGAGTTCCTCCAAGGCCGCCGCAGCGATCTGCCGGCTCATATCATCCTGCCAGAGTCGATGGGCCCCACCGGTGGCAACATGCCGCATGGCCAGGACGCGGGCTTCCTCGGCAAGGCGTATGATCCTTTCGTCCTAAACGCAAATCCGTCCGAAAAGGACTTCAAGGTGCCCGATTTGCTCCCGCCGAAGGAAATCAGCGAGGTGCGGATGGAGCGCCGCCGCGAAATGCGCGAGCCTGGTGGACAGCAGCGTGCGGAATTTCGAATACAGCGAGCAGGCGAAGCTCATGGACAGCAATTTCGAGTCCGCCTACCGCATCATGACCAGCACGCAGGCCCGCGAGGCCTTCGATCTCACCAAGGAGCCGCTCAAAGTGCGCGAGCGCTACGGTTTGAACCGCTTCGGACAGAGCTGCCTGCTCGCCCGTCGCCTCGTCGAGCGCGGCGTGCGTTTTGTCACCGTGAACACCTTCATCACCGTATTCGGCGAGATCACCTGGGACATTCACGGCTCCAAGCCCTTCACCAGCATCGAAGGCATGCGCGACATCGTCGCGCCGATGTATGACCAGGGTTACAGCGCCCTCATCGAGGACCTTTTCCAGCGCGGCATGCTCGACGACACCATGGTC